>DASXOL010000032.1:0-3591 GCA_036494295.1 Pseudonocardiaceae bacterium | reverse complement strand
GCAGCCAGCCGCGGTGTGCGAAGTCGGCGAGTGCCTTGTTCACCGTCTCCCGCGAGGCGCCGACCAGCTGCGCGATCTCCTCCTGGGTGAGGTCGTGGGTCACCCGCAGCATGCCCGCTTCCTGGGTGCCGAACCGCTGCGCCAGCTGCAGCAGAGCCTTCGCCACCCGGCCGGGCACGTCGGTGAAGATCAGGTCGGCGAGCATGTTGTTCGTCCGGCGCAGCCGGCGCGCGATGACCCGCAGCAGCTGCTCGGCGATCTCGGGCCGCTTGGCGATCCACTCCCGCAGCGCGGCGCGGTCCATGGTGACCGCCCTCACCTCGGTCACCGTGGTCGCCGTCGACGTCCGCGGACCGGGATCGAAGATCGACAGCTCGCCGAACATGTCCGAGGGCCCGAAAACGGCGAGCAGGTTCTCCCGGCCGTCAGCGGACTTGCGGCCGATCTTGACCTTGCCCGAGAGCACTATGTAGAGCCGGTCACCAGGCTCGCCTTCGGCGAAGATGACGTGAGCCCTGGGGAAATCCACGGATTCCAATGTGCTGCTCAGGGCTTCAACGGCTGACGGGTCGACACCCTGGAAGATGCCGGCCCTGGTCAGGGTGTCGTCCACCGTGTCCCTCCTGATGGCCCGGCGGGACCGGCCCCGGTTGTCAAGGGCCTACGAGTTCCGCCGATCGCGCCCCGTGAGTCTAGGGCCGTTGACGCACGCGGCGAGACCTGACCAGGGCTGCTCGGCCCAGTCGGCGGAGTCGGAACAACTCCAGCGCGCGACCGATCCCACTTCCGAACAGGGCACGGACCTCCTCGTCCCTGGCCTGTTCCAGGAACTCCTCGATCTCGTTCTCCTGCACAGCGACGTGCCGCAACCGGGACTCGAGGCGCTCCATCGCGAGCGTGAAGAACATGATCAGCAGCGGGATGGCAGCTACGAACCAGACCGTCATGATGGGCGCGATCATCGCGCATCCCCCCGGCCCGGTCCGCACCGGGGCCGGTTCGGCGGTGTCGGGCGTGTCCCGCGTGCTCCCGGCCCTGGTGCTCGCGGGGCCGGTCGGCCAAGCCCGGCAGCCGTTCGGGGCATCGGCTCCGTAGGCTGTGGGCGTGCCAGCCCGATCGCGTCGATCCTTCGCCGGGGAAAGCGACCTCGCGCGCGTGCGCCGTGCCCGCCGGATGGATCGCGAACTGGCGCTCGCCTACCCCGACGCACACTGCGAGCTGGACTTCCAGACGCCGCTGCAACTGGCGGTGGCCACTATCCTGTCCGCGCAGTGCACCGACAAGCGGGTCAACGAGACCACGCCCGCGCTGTTCGCGAAGTACCCGAGCGCCGCTGACTACGCCGCCGCCGACCGGACCGAGCTGGAGGAGATGATCCGGCCCACCGGCTTCTTCCGTAACAAGGCCGCGTCGCTGATCGGCCTCGGTGCCGCGCTGACGGAGCGCTTCGACGGCGAGCTGCCCGGCCGGCTCGAGGCCCTGGTGACGCTGCCCGGGATCGGCCGCAAGACCGCCAACGTCATCCTGGGCAACGCCTTCGGCGTGCCCGGAATCACGGTGGACACCCATTTCGGCCGGTTGGTCCGCCGCTGGGGCTGGACCGAGCACGAGGACCCGGTGAAGGTCGAGCAGGCGATCGGCGAGCTCATCCCGAAACGGGACTGGACGATGCTCTCGCACCGGGTGATCTTCCACGGCCGCCGGGTGTGTCACTCCCGCAAGCCGGCCTGCGGGGTATGTCCGCTGGCCAGAGACTGCCCCTCCTACGGTCTCGGCCCCACCGAGCCCGAGATCGCCGCCGCGCTGGTGCGCGGGCCCGAGGCCGCGCACCTGCTCGCGCTGGCCGGGCTGCCTGCCGAACTGGCGCCGGGATCCGGTGCGCCCGCACCGGTGACGGGCGGTGCTGGGCAGTGAGAACTGCGGTCCGCTGGGTGATGTTGGTGTTGTTGCTCGCGGCGGCGCTGTACGCGGCACTGCACCCGCAGCTCGACGCCGGTCGCTCCGTCGGCGCGGGCGCTCCACCCGCTCCCGCGGCACCCGGTGCGAGCGCCGACGGGCAGGCCGATCTCGCCGGCCTGCGCACCCGGGCCGCGCTGCAGCCCTGCCCGCTCCCCGCACCCGGCGCGGCCCGCGGCACCGGACCGCTCTCCGGGGTGGTGCTGCCCTGCCTCGGCAGCCCCGGCCAGGTCGACCTGGGCACCGCGCTGGCGGGACGTCCGGCGTTGCTGAACCTGTGGGGCCCGCTCTGCAGGCCCTGCGCCGAGGAGCTGCCCGCGCTCGCCCGGTACGCGGCGGCACCCGACGCGGTGCCGGTGCTCGGCGTCGAGGTGCAGCAGCTTCCCGAGGACGCCCTGGACATGCTCGCCACGCTGCACGTGCGCTACCCGTCGGTCAGCGATCCCGACGGCAGGCTGCGCGCCGCCCTCGGCGCACCCCCGGTGCTGCCGCTCACCTATGTGGTCGGCGCGGACGGGCGGGTCACCCAGGTCACTCCGCCCGAGGTGATGCGCAGCCCGGAGCAGGTGCGCGCGGTCGTGGCGCGCTATCTCGGCGCGGGAGCGCACGGGTGAGCGGCCCGCTCGTCGATCCCGATTCCGTGCCGGGCTGGCTCGCGCCGCTCGTTCGCGGCTCGGTCGGGGTCACCCGCAGCGAACTGGGCCGGGGGATCACCCCGCCGTCGGGTGCGGGCAAGCATGCCGCGGTCCTGGTCCTCTTCGGCGCCGATCCGGGCAGCGGTGCGCCCGACGTGCTGCTGCAACTGCGCTCCGCGGACCTCGCCGCCCACGCGGGTCAGGTGTGCTTCCCCGGCGGGTCGCTGGAGGACACCGACGCGGGGCCGGTCGACGCGGCGCTGCGGGAGGCGGGCGAGGAGGTCGGTGTCCGTGCCGACGACGTTCGGGCGGTGGCGATGCTGCCGGAGTTGTACATTCCACCCTCGGATTTCGTCGTGACGCCTGTGCTGGGGCTCTGGGAACGCCCGGGGCCGGTGGCACCGGTGGATCAGGCGGAGACCGCGGCCGTCTCACGGGTGCCGTTGGCCGTGTTGGCGGACCCGGTGAACCGGCTGACGGTGCGTGGGCCGTCGGGGTACGCGTATCCCGGCTTCCTGCTACCCGGCATGCTGGTGTGGGGATTCACCGGCGGACTGCTGGACGCCCTGTTGGCTATGGGCGGTTGGGAGCGCCCCTGGGAGCGCGCCCGGGAGTACGACCTGGACACAGCATGGGGGCTGGCTGAGCGGACCGAGGTGATCCGGTGAACTGGGTGGACGTGCTGGTGCTGGTACTGGCTCTGTTCGCCGGTGTCTCCGGCGCCCGGCAGGGCATGGTCACCGCGGTGGCCTCCTTCGTCGGCGTGCTGGCCGGTGCGGTGATCGGGGTGCGGATCGCACCTGCTCTGGTGGCGCAGGTGCAGAGCCCGGCGGTGCGGGTCGCGTTCGGCGTGACCATCGTCATCCTGCTCGTGGCGCTGGGCGAGACGCTGGGTGTCTGGATCGGGCGCGCCATGCGCGGCTGGATCGACGGCCTGCGGCTGCGGCAGGTGGACAGCGCGCTGGGCTTCGTGGTGCAGGGCATCGCGGCGCTGGTGGTC
>DASXOL010000031.1:0-12070 GCA_036494295.1 Pseudonocardiaceae bacterium | reverse complement strand
GCAGCGCCACCATCACGCCGCTGTTCCCCTCGTGGACGGCGTCGACGGCCTGCAGCCCGAACCGGGTGGCCAGCACCCGGTCGTACGCGGTCGGGGTGCCGCCACGCTGGATGTGCCCGAGCACCACGGCGCGGGACTCGGCACCGGTGTCGCGTTCGATCTCGTCGGCCAGCCAGATCCCGACGCCGCCGAGGCGCTTGTGGCCGAACGCGTCGACCTCGCCCGCCGCGACCAGTTCCGAACCGCCGTCGGGCACCGCGCCTTCGGCCACCACGACGATCGGCGCGACATCCCGCTTGAAGCAGCTCACCACCCATTTGCACACCTGCGGCACCGAGAAGGGCTGCTCCGGGACGAGGATGACGTTCGCCCCGCCGGCCATCCCGGAGTGCAGCGCGATCCAGCCCGCATGCCTGCCCATCACCTCGACGACCGCGGCACGGTGGTGCGACTCCGCGGTGGTGCGCAGCCGGTCGATCGCCTCGGTCGCGATGTGCACGGCGGTGTCGAAGCCGAACGTGTAGTCCGTGGCGCTCAGGTCGTTGTCGATGGTCTTCGGCACCCCGACGACCGCGACCCCGTCGTCGGCGAGCCGGCGAGCCGCCCCGAGCGTGTCCTCACCGCCGATCGCGATCAGCGCGTCGACGTCGTGCTCGGCGAGGGTCCGCTTGACCTGCTCCGCGCCGCCGTCCTTGTAGGGGTTGGTCCGCGAGGTGCGCAGGATCGTCCCGCCCAGCGGCAGGATGTCCTCGACGTCGTCCAGGCCGAGCGGCATGGTGAGCCCCTCCAGCGGCCCGCGCCAGCCGTCCCGGAATCCGATGATCTCGTACCCGTAGACCTCGATGCCCTTGCGAACCACCGCGCGGATCACCGCGTTGAGCCCCGGGCAGTCACCACCGCCAGTGAGCACGCCGATGCGCATGTCGAGCTACCTTTCCCGCTCCGAAACCGCTCCGAACCCTTGCTGGATGGCGTGAGACTGGCACGACTTGATCGGTCCAGCAAGGCGAGCAGGTCATCCTCGATCCGGTAGCTGCCGTTCCTGCGCCGAGCGGTGCTCCTCGATCGTCCGCCACCGCTCCAGGTTGTGCCGGGCGTCGGCCAGCGCGTCGTGGGCGTCGCCGGGCGGCGGCGGCAGCGGCGGCTTGCCCGCGTCCTCCCAGCGCTGCCGCAGCTCCCTGGTGAAGCGGGGAAGCACCCTCGGCAGTGCGGGCATCGAGCCCCACAGCTGGGCCAGCGCGACATGGTCGTACGCGGCGAACCACGCCCACAGCTCCACGCCGTCGCCCGGCGCGGTGAGGAACTCCAGCAGCGAGTCGCGGATGGCCGCCCGGCCGCGCCACGCGCGGTCAGCGGGCGAAGGCAGCTTCGGCAGCACGTGCGTCCGCACCCAGTCGCCCGCCCGTTCCGGGTCGAACTCGGTGGACACCGCGTAGTACTCGCGTCCCTGCTCGTCCACCACCCCGATCGAGACCAACTCGATGGTGAGGCCGTCCTCGATGAACTCGCAGTCGTAGAAGAACCGCACGACCGGGCAGCCTACGCAGCGGCTTTGTCCGGACGGTCCGGGCTGGTGTCGCGGCGGGCGCGCGCCGCGGCGCCGTTGCCGTTCTTCACCGAGGACGCGTAGATGTCGACGTACTCCTGGCCGGAGAGCTCCATCAGCGAGTACATGACCTCGTCGACCATGGAGCGCTCGACGAACCGGTCACCGGCGAGGCCGGCGTAGCGGGAGAAGTCCAGCGGGGCACCGAAGCGGATCTCCACCTGATGCGGACGCCACATCTTCGATCCGATGGGGTTCACCTTGTCGGTGCCGACCATGGCGACCGGGATCACCGGCACCCCGGCTTCCAGCGCAAGTCGCGCCACCCCGGTCTTGCCCTTGTACAGGCGGCCGTCCGGGGACCGGGTGCCCTCCGGGTAGATCCCGAGCAGGTGACCTTCCGCCAGCAGCCGCACCCCGGTGTCCAGCGCGGCCTGCGCCGCGGAGGCGCTGGAACGATCGATCGGGACCTGGCCAGCCGCGCTGAAGAACTGCCGCTTGAACCATCCCCGCACGCCCGGCGAGGTGAAGTACTCGTCCTTGGCCAGGAAGGTCACCCGGCGCTGGACGACGAGCGGCAGGAAGAAGGAGTCCGCGACGGCCAGATGGTTACTGGCGAGGATGGCGCCACCGCGGGTAGGCAGATTCTCGGCGCCCCGGACTTGCGGGCGGCAGGCCAGTCGCATCAACGGACCGAGTAACAGGTGCTTGAGCAGCCAGTAGAACACCGCCTACCGATCCTTCCTTGCCCCTCGGCCGTGCCTGGCTCAGCCTACGGAGCGCGGTGGCGGCGGCACAACGGCCCCCGCCGTGGGCGACCATGGTGGCTACGGCAGATGCGCGGGGTAATCCCCGTCGGCCTCGCGCGGGCCCGGTTACCGGACGGGTAACGTCACACCGGCAGCGAACCGGCCGAGCCGAGGGTGGTGTCCCGGTGGTGACCGTTCCCGATCCGGACGAGCATGATCGTCGCAACGACGCGGCGCGCCGCGACGGTTCGGCGGACCCCGGCGCGACCGGCTCCGACCAGGCCGGCGCAGCCGGTGCTCCGTCCGCGTCCAGCGGCTCTGCCAGCGCCGATGCCGCCGCGACCGATGCGGCGTTCGCGAGCATCATCGCGGAGTGGCGCGCCGATCCCGATGTTCCTCGCTGGCCGTCCGACGACGCTCCCGCGGACCGCGGCGCGCAGCCGCCTCCCGCGCCGTCCGGGTCCCGCAAGCCGGACGTCGCCGACGACGATCACTTCGAGCCACCGGAGCCGCCGCCGCTGCCGATGCCGCGGCCCCGAACGGTGGGGGGTGTGTTCTTGCTCGCCCTCGGGATCGTGCTGTTGATCCGGCCGAGCCTGCTCACCCTGGGTGAGAGCCTCGGCACCCCGCTGGGCCTGCTGGCCATCACCTCGGGGATCGGCTGGCTGGTGCTCGGGCTGCGTCCGGGGGGGCCGCCGCCCGAGGGATGGGACGACGGCGCCCGGCTGTAGCGCGGCCGGAACCGCTCAGACGAGCGAGCGCGCGAGCAGGGCCACCCCGACCATGCCCGCCGCGGGACCGAGTTGCGCGACGCGGAGTTCGGCCAGCGGACGGTGACCCGCTCCGGTCACGCGGGCGACGTAGTGCTCGCGGGCGTCGTCGAGGAACAGCGGCGCCGACGCCGAGAGCCCGCCTGCGATCACCACGACATCGGGGTCGTAGACGTCCGCGGCCAGCGCGAGGCCCGCGCCCAGCCAGCAGGCCAACTCGGCCACCGCGGCGCAGGCAGCCGGATCGCCGTTCTCGGCGGCGAGCGCCACCTCGCACCCGGAGCGCCCGAGCCGGTCGGCGATCTTCAGCGCGCTGCCGCTGCAGTAGCGCTCCCAGCACCCGCGCTTGCCGCACGGGCAGTGCCGCCCTTCCGGCACCAGCTGCAGGTGGCCCAGCTCGGGCGCGACGCCGTGCGCCCCGCGGAAGAGCTCGCCGTCCACCACCAGCGCGCCGCCTATCCCGGTGCCCAGCGCCAGCAGCAGCGCGACGCGCGAACCCGCGGCGGCGCCCAACCGGTACTCCGCCATCGCCGCGGCGTTGGCATCGTGCTCCAGCAGCACCGGCACGCCGAGACGCTGCTCGATCCGCTCGGCCACCGGCACGTCGCGCCACGGAAGGTGCGGGGAGAAGCCGACGCTGCGCTGGTCACGGCTCACGAAACCGGCCACCGCCAGCCCGACCGCGCCCACCCGGTGCGCCCCGGTCAGGCCGGTCACCGCGACGGCGACGGCGTCCTCGAGGGCGGCGCCGTCGGTGGGAGTGGGCACCCGCGTGGTGTCGAGCACCGCGCCCCCCTGGTCGACCAGGGCCGCGCGAACGCTCGTTCCGCCGACATCGAGGCCGACGGTCAACACCCGGCCGCGCCGCCCTTGTCCGCGCCGGCGGGGCGTACCGTGACGTGGTGCACCGGGACGTGCTGCACGACCGTCCGCGCCGGCGCTTTGCCGGGCGCGTCGTTCTCGTCGTCGGTGGCGCCGGGAGGCGGGTTCAGCAGCTCGCGGGCCACCGCGAGCAGGCCGGAGGCGTGTTCGGCCAGCCGGCTGACCAGCTCGGGGCGGTCACCGCGCAGCGCGGAGAGCACCGCGCACACCGGGCAGGCCGTGCACGGCGGGCCATCGCCGCGGGGGCCGCCGGCCGCGTCCTCGCCGGTCCCGGTGTGCTCCGCGCCGGGAGCCTGGGCGATCCGCTCCAGCCACGGCTGGACCCGATGGGCCAGCATCTCGGCGAGCACCCGCACCTCGTCGGAGATGTTGCCGTGCGTGCGGCAGTCGTCGGCACCTGGTTCGGCGGCGCTCATCGCATCCACACCGAGGGATCGGGCCGGAACCGGACGAGGATGCCGTCGGTGTCCACCTCGGCGCCGATGACCGTGCACCGGCGCAGCACCGAGGGCAGCGTCACCATCCGCCGGTGCCCGGCCACGGTCACCGCGAGATCGTCCTCCACTCTGGACAGCTCGACGCCCTCGGCTGCCAGCAGCGGCAGCGCCAGCCGCAGGGTGTACTCCGCGTCCAGCCCGGAACCTCCGGCGTGTGCGACGGTGAGCAGCGGCGGCGGCGACCCGCCAGGACCGAGATCCAGCGGCGGGCCGCTCGCGTCGTCCGCCTCGGCCAGCTCCGCCGCGAAGTCGCGGAGCGCGGCCAGACCGACGGGTTCGGCGGCGCGATGCTCGATGGTGCGTACCGCCACGCCGGGCAGGTCGGCGCGCAGCCCGGCCACCACCGCGTCCTGTTCGCGGCGGCGGGTCCGCACCCATTCCGCGGCCGGACCTCGCGCGTTCGCGGCCACCGCGGGCACCAGCCGGTTGATGAGCAGCCGGTCGACCCGGATCCCCTGCAGGGCGAGCGCGGTGATCGACCGCCGGGTCTCCGCGGCCACCACCCGTTCCGGGGTGAGCACCAGTTGCACCGAGCTCACCTTGGGGTCGGTGATCAGCGCCTTGAGCGACTCCAGATGCTCGGCCAGCCTGCCGAGCGCGTCGGCCGCGGCATCCCAGCGCTGCGCCGAGGCGCTCGATCCGGCCAGCCCGGCGAGCATCCCGCGGACGACCCGGCGGTGGGTGGGGAACAACCGCTCCAGGTACCCGGCGAGCGCCTCGGGCAGCGCCAGCAGCCGCAGTGCGTCAGCGGTGGGGGCGCAGTCCACGAGCACCGCCTCCCACGGTCCGCCGCGCGCCATCCGGTGCACCTCGGAGAGCGCGAGCAGTTCCTCGAAGCCGGGCAGCGCGGTCAGCTCCTCGGCGACCACCTCGTCGACGCCCGCGCCTGCCAGCAGCGTGGTCAGCTGCTCCCGCACGGTCGCCCACGAGCTGCCGAGCAGCGCGAGCGTGTTCACCTCGGCGGCGTAGAGCCCCGGGTCGATCTCGGTGGGGTCGGCGCCGAGCGGGACATCCAGCGCATCGCTCAACGAATGGGCCGGATCGGTGGACACCACGAGGATCTTGCGCCCCGCAGCACTCAACGAAGCGCCGGTGGCGGCCGCCATGGTCGTCTTGCCGACCCCGCCCTTGCCGGCGAAGAGCACAACGCGCACCCTCCCGCCTCCCTTCTGCGCCTGGTCCGGGAGCCCCCCGGAACCGGCCGGGAGTCACTGCGAGGAAACGCGAAGCTTACCCTGGGCTACCGCCGAAAGCGCGGCGCGGCAAGGCAGATCTCAGGACTCCACGCGCCGTTTCAGCTCCTTGAGCGCGGTGTCCAGGATCACCCGCTCGGCCTTCCGCTTGATCATGCCGATCATCGGGATGGCCAGGTCGACGGTGAGGCTGTAGGTCACCTTGGTGGAGTCCTCCTCCGGCTCGAGGACATAGGAGCCGTGCTGGGCCTTCTGCATCTGGCCCTTGGTGAGCTCCCAGGTCACCGTGAGGCCGTCCGCGGACCAGACGTACTCGAGCTCGTACTCGTCCTTGACCACCCCCGCGTCCAGCTCGAAGTGGACCTTCTCCGCGCGGCCGTTGTCGCCGGGAACGATCACCTCGGCCTTCTTCACCGCGGCCGCCCATTCCGGGTAGGCGGGGAAGTCTGCGATCACGTCCATGATCGCCTCAGGTGGTGCGTCGATGACAATGGACTGGGTGGACTGGTCGGCCATGCCGGGAGGCTACCGGGACCGACCCCGGCACGCCTTGTCACCACCGGTGTACAACAAGGGCGTTTCGGCTACGACCGTTGGGTATCCGGTGGCGCCCCCTGCCCCGGGCCGCCCGGTGGCGCCTCCGGCGGCTCCCCGGGTGGCCGTCCGCACTCCAGATGGCGCTTGAGGGTGAGGGCGAACCGCTTGGCGGCGCGCTGCCTGCGCGCCGTCTCGGCGGCCGCGCGCCGGGGCGGCAGCGGTTCGGGGCGGCCGTCCCGGCCCGGAGCGTCGGCGCGCAGGAAGTAGTGCAGGAGCGTGCCGGGCTCACCGCCGGGGTCCACCGACTCCAGCCACACCTCCATGCTGCCGACCAGCGCTCCCGCCACGGTCCACTTCATGCCCTTCGCACCCCGGTCGGCGAACACCTCCAGTTGCAGGTCAGGCCAGATCCGGGGCCAGCTCTGCGACTCGGAGAACACGGCGGCGAGCACCCGCGCGGGCACCGCGAACCAGGTCTCGTCGACCACGTCGACCGACGGCATGCGCCCAGCATGGCGCACCGATGTGGAGCTCCCGACAGTCGTAGGCGCAGATGTTCCGGGTTGCCCCCTCGCGATAAGTTCATCTCCACTCATAATGAGAGCGCCCGAGCCGGCGGGGGTACCTCACCGGTGGCCTGCCGTGGGACGGGTGGCCCGAGACGGCGCGACGACGCTGAAACACACGAACCTGGAGGTCCCGTGCGGGAGTTCACAGTCCCGGCAACCACCTCTGTGTCCGACGAGGAGAACCTCACCGACGTGGTGTGGGCGAACGCCGAGCGCTTCGCCGCCGGCGTCAGCTTCCGTCGCCGGGTCGACGGCGACTGGACCGACGTCACGGCGAAGGACTTCGCGGCACAGGTGACCGCGGTGGCCAAGGGCCTCATGGCCTCGGGTATCGAACTCGGCGACCGGGTCGGGCTGCTGTCCAAGACCCGCTACGAGTGGACCCTGCTGGACTACGCGATCTGGGCCGCGGGCGGGGTCACCGTGCCGATCTACGAGACGTCCTCGCCGGAGCAGGTGGAGTGGATCCTGTCCGACTCGGGCGCGAAGACGGTGGTGGTCGAGACTGCCGAGCACCACGCGATGGTGCAGGGCCTGGTCGACCGGCTGAGCGAGCTGACCGACGTCCGGCAGATCGAGCCGCCGTCCCCCGGCGACGGGTCCGGAGCGGGCCCAGCGGGCGCGATCGACGAGTTCGTCGCGCTCGGCACGGAGATCGGCGACGAGGCGGTGCGCGAGCGGGCCGCCTCGGTGGGCGCCGAGGACCTCGCGACGTTGATCTACACGTCCGGCACCACGGGCCGCCCCAAGGGTTGCGAGCTCACCCACCGCAACCTGCTCGCGCAGACCAGGGCCGCAGTGGACGGATTCCCCCGGCTGATGCAGGCGGGCAACTCGGTGCTGCTGTTCCTGCCGCTGGCGCACGTGTTCGCGCGCATCATCCAGTGCAGCTCGGTGTACGCGCGGATCACCCTCGGCCACACTCCGGACGTGAAGAACCTGGTCACCGAGCTGGGCGAGTTCCGCCCCACCTTCGTGCTCTCGGTGCCGCGGGTGTTCGAGAAGGTCTACAACACCGCCAAGCAGAAGGCGCACAGCGAGGGCAAGGGCCGCATCTTCGACGCCGCGGCAGCCACCGCGGTCGACTGGAGCCGCGCCCAGGACGACGGCGGCCCGGGCATCGGCCTGCGGGTCAAGCACGCCGTCTTCGACCAGCTGGTCTACTCCAAGCTGCGCGCCGTGATGGGTGGGCGCTGCGTCGCGGCCGTCTCCGGTGGCGCCCCGCTCGGCGAGCGGCTCGGTCACTTCTTCCGCGGCATCGGCGTTCCCGTGCTGGAGGGATACGGGCTCACCGAGAGCAGCGCGGCCTCGACGGTGAACACCGAGGAGCACCTGAAGATCGGCACGGTGGGCCGTCCGGTGGCCGGTGTGACCATCAGGATCGACTCCGACGGCGAGGTACTGATCAAGAGCCCCGGCGTGATGCGCCGTTACTGGCGCAACAAGCAGGCCACCGACGACACCCTGGCCGACGGCTGGTTCCACTCCGGGGACCTCGGGGAGCTCGACGAGGACGGCTTCCTGCGGATCACCGGGCGCAAGAAGGAGATCATCGTCACCGCGGCGGGCAAGAACGTGGCCCCCGCCGTGCTCGAGGACCGGGTGCGCGCCCACCCGCTGGTGAGCCAGTGCATGGTGGTCGGCGACAAGCAGCCCTTCATCGCCGCGCTCATCACGCTCGACCCGGAGGCCCTGCCCGCCTGGGCGCGCGAGAACGACAAGCCCGACGGAGCCTCCGCCGCGGATCTCGCCGAGGACAAGGATCTGATCGCCGCGGTGCAGGAGGCGGTGGACGAGGCGAACAAGGCGGTGTCGCGGGCCGAGGCGATCCGCAAGTTCCGGGTCCTCGGTATCGACTTCACCGAGGACAGCGGCCACCTCACCCCCACGCTCAAGCTCAAGCGCGCCGCGGTGGCCAAGGACTTCGCCGCCGAGATCGACTCGATCTACGTGGGCTAGCTAGCCCGGCCGCGCGCTGAGCAGGTCGGCGAGCCGCTGCGCGCGGCCCGCCCAGCTCCAGTCACGCTGCATCCAGCGCCTGCCGCGCTGCCCCATGGCTGCGCTGCGGTCCGGGTCGGCGAGCAGGGCCGCCACGGTGCGGGCCACTGCCGCGACATCGCGGCCGTCGACGAGTTCTCCGGTGTCACCGGGTCGCACGGTCTCCCGCGCGCCGCCCGCATCGCCCGCGATCACCGGCAACGCACTGGCGGCCGCCTCGAGGAACACCAGGCCGAGACCCTCGACGTCGAGCCCCTTGCCGCGGGTGCGGCACGGCATCGCGAACACGTCACCGGCCGCGTAGTGGGCGGGCAGTTCCGACCAGTCCACCGGCCCGGTGCAGACCACGGCGTCGGCCACGCCGGTCGACTCGGCCAGCCGCCGCAGCGAGCCGGCCGCGGGACCGTCCCCGACGAGCAGCAGCACCGCGCCCGGCACCGCCTTGCGGATCGCGGGCAGCGCCCGCACCAGCACGTCCTGTCCCTTGCGCGCCACCAGGCGGGACACGCACACCACCACCGGCGCATCGCCGAGGTGATGGCGGCGCCGGATCTCCGCGCGCCCCGCCGGATCCGGCCGGAACGTGGTGTCGTCCACGCCCGGGTGCAGCAGCTCCAGGGCGGCCAGCGGCCCGAACGCGGCAGCCACCCGACGGCGGGTGTAGCGGCTCACCACGGTGATCACGTCCGCATCGCCCCCGATGCGCCGCAGCGCGGTGCGCCCCAACGGCACCATCGACCAGCCGACCTCGTGGCCATGGCTGCTGGCCACCACCCGGTGAGCGCCCGCCGTTCGCAGTGCAGGACCCATCAGGGCCAGCGGAGCGGCCGCGCCGAACCAGACGGTTTCGCACCCCAGATCACGCACCAGCCGGGCTGCCCGGTGCAGCACCGGCGGCACGGGCAGCATCAGCGTGCCCGGATGGCGGACCACCGGGAACGGCTGTGCGGCGTCGAAGGCCGCCGACCCTGGCCAGTCCGGGGCGTAGACCGCGAGCTGGTCCTCGGGCAACGCACGGACGAGCGAGTGCAGGTAGGCCTGGATCCCGCCCGCCCGTGGCGGAAAGTCGTTGGTCACCAGCAGGGTCCGCGCCACCGCGCGAGACTAACCGTGACCGGAAGCGGGTCTCAGCCGAGCCGGCGCATGGCGGTGACTTCGCTCCACGGCACGTTGGAGACCTTTACCACATCGCCGGTTTGCGGCGCGTTCACATAACGCCCGCTGCCGGTGTAAATGCCGATGTGGCTGATCGGCGAGTACAGCGCGATCAGGTCACCTGGCTGCAATTCGGAACGGCTGACGCTGGTGCCCATCTGGGCCTGCTCGGCGGCCGAGTGGGGCAGGCCCGACATTCCGGCCTGTTCGAATGCCCACTTCACCAGACCCGAGCAGTCGAAAGTGCTGGGACCGTCCGCACCGTAGACATAGTCCGAACCCTGCTTGCTCAACGCCGCGCGCAAGGCGTCCGCCGCGACACCACTGCCCGGAATGTTGATGGGGAGGTTGAAGCCACCGGAGGTGTAGGAAGCGCGTTCCTGCCTGCTGAGCTTGTCGAGGCGGCTCTGGACCGTGCTGATCTGGCGGTCCATGTCCTGGCGGGCGTGGGTCAGGTCGCCTTCGAGGCGGGCCGCGTCACGCTCGGCCTGGGTAGCCCTGGCCGCCGCGTCCGTGGTCCGGCGTTCGGCCTGCTCGGCCTGCGAGACCGCGCCGCTGAGGCGATCCATCGCCTCCTTGTTGTTGGTGGCCAGCATGTCCAGCGCCGACATCTGGTCCAGGAACTGATTCGGCGATTTGCTGACCAACAGGGCGGACAGCTTGTTGAGCCGAGCGCCCTGGAAGGACGCGTTGGTCAGTTGGTCAACCTGCCCGCGGTACTGGTCCTCCACGGCCCGGGCCTGATCACCGGCCGCGGCCGCGGCACCTGCGTCCGCGTTCGCCCGGGCAAGATCGGCTTGGCGTGCATCCAGCTGGTCACGGGCGAAATGCCATTTCTCGGTGAGCACCTCGGCCTGATGGTTCAGGTCCTGGAGTTGGCGCACGGCGTCCGAGGAATCGCCGCTGTTGTCGGGATTCGCGGGATCTGCGGTGGCTGGGGTGGGAACGAGGGTGACGAGGGCGGTAACTGCGGTGGCGGTTACGGCACCTCGAACGGTTTTCCTCAGGCGGCGGTGCGACGACACGTCGCGTCTTTCTCCTTCTTCCCTCAAACCGCCTACCGGGTTAGCTGACGGGTTCGGGCAGGAAGCAGCCCTACCGGAAGAGCGCATGCGCGCACCCCGGACTCACCCCGAAAAAATGGGTCCCCGGTTCGGCCGCCCGACACAGCCGATTCGGCAGCGACCTGCGTTGTCTTCCGGTCTGGAAGGCACCTGCCGCAAGGTCTCGGGAAGGTTACGAAACGTCACCAGCGCTGTCCACCACCCCCGCCGTGCCGAAAGGTCGAAGTGCGGGGCCCGACACGATCGGCGTATCTGGACTTCAGCCCGACCGATCAGCCGGCATGCCTCTTCGACCGCTCACCGTGTTCTGCTGACCGCTTAGCGTGAGCACGGTCGACGGCATCGCCCTGGATCAATGGCTGGGACGCACCATGATCCTGCTCACCGTCCGCGGGCCTGGCCCCGTCGCGGTTGACCAGTTGCAGCCGGGGCACCATGCCCGCGGCCGCGAGCGTGTCCAGCGCCCGGCATTCGGCACCGTCGAACTCGACCTTCCCCGGAGGGGCGCCGAGCAGCACGGTGATCACACAGTCACCACAGGCGTCCCCGCGTACCGTGCAGCTGTCGCAATCGACGATCATGTCGGCTCCTCGCTCGTTCGTGATCTCGTCTCAGCGGACGGTAGGACGAGGCACCGACGATCTCTGCCGACGAAGTCGTTCGGAAGGTCATTCGATCAGGTGGTCGAAGCGGGTCCGACGGGTCGATTCCGCGATCGTGCGGGGCCGCGGACGCTGCCGGAGCGATCAACCGATCCGGCGGACCGCCGTCACCTGGCCCCACGGCACCCGCGCCACCTTGACCACATCGCCTGCCTGCGGCGCGTTGACGTAGAGCCCGTTGCCCACGTACATGCCGATATGGCTCACCGGGTTGTACAGCCCGATGAGGTCACCGGGCTGCAGTCCGGAGGTGACCGCGGTGCCGACCCTGGCCTGCTGCCAGCTCGATCTCGGCAGGATCACGCCGGCCTGCCGGTAGGCCCACATCACCAGGCCCGAGCAGTCGAAGCTGTCCGGTCCCTCGGCGCCCCAGATATACGGCGCGCCCTGCCGGGTGAGCGCGGCCCGCAACGCGGCGACGCCGACGCCTCGGCCGGGCACGTCGAGC
>DASXOL010000030.1:0-6997 GCA_036494295.1 Pseudonocardiaceae bacterium | reverse complement strand
CCTCGCGGGCGAAGCCCTCGGCGGCCTGCTCGGCCGACGGGTGCGCCTGCAGGCTCAGCGGCTCCTCGGCGGCGAGCACCTTGAGCAGGAAGGGCAGCCGCCTGCCCCACTGCTCGGCGCAGCGGCTGCCCAGGTGGCGGTCCGGGTCCGCGTGCAACGCCTCCAGCAGCGAGGTCTGCGCGCCGTCGGCGTGCACCAGGACCGACGAGTCGGCGGGGTGCGCGCCCAGCCACAGCTCGGCCTGCGGGTGTGGGGCGGGGACCGGGCCGCCGAGCAGCTCGGCGATCGCGGTCCGTGAACCCCATGCGTAGGGCCGGACCACGTTTCGCAGCAGCTCCACAACCCCTCCCTCGACCGACAGTTCACCGCTGGTCCCCAGGCCGGTCATCCCTGCCCCGGCCCGGTCGAACCGGCCGATCCCACCCAGCCGGAACCGCCGAGCAGGCCCCGGCCCAGCCCCAGGTAGAGGGCGGCGAGATCGAAGCGCAGCGCCAGCACGGCAGCCGCGCATGCCGACGCCCCCGGTTCACCTTGTCGCACCATTAGTTCCTCATCAGCCGTGACCAGGTCCGCCCCGGGCAGTGCCTGGGACGCGGCAACGCGCTCCGGCTCGTCGGCGGGATCGGACAGCACGCCGAGCAGGACCGGGCGCATCCTAGGCACGTCACCGCCGCCGGCGATGTCTTCGAAGGGATCGTGGAACACGTCGGACTCCATACCGGCACGGGCGGCCTCGTGGCGCAGCGCGGGAAGCGCCTGCGCCTCGTGGAACCCGGCGGCATGCGCCACCACCCCGGCGTGCGCGGCCAGCGCCCCGGCCGCGTGCCCCGCGACCGCGGTGGCCACCGGGTCCGTGCCCCACAGCAGCGGGATGTGATCGGCCATGCGCAGTGCCAGCGACTTGGCGGGGTTGACGAACGACTCGTGTCCGATGTGGTCGCGCTCGGCCTCGCGGTCCAGCTCCCCGGCCAGCACCTCGGGATCGGTGGGCAACAGCCCGAGGGTGTCCATCAGCAGCAGCCCGGCGGTCAGCGTGCGCGGCAGTGCCAGGCCGGGTGCCACGTCGATCCTGGGGACCAGCATCACCGACCGCCCCGCCGCGGCCGCGGCCACCGGACCCTCCGCGGGTGCGGTGATCACCACCTGGGCGCCGCGGCGCACCGCGCGGTCGATGCCCTCGGCGAGCTCGTGGTCGACCGGGTCGGACGTGCTGGCCAGCACCACGTCCAGCGCCCCCACCCACAGCGGCACCGACCGCGCCGTCACCACCGGTACCGGGCAGGACGGCCCGAGCAGGGCGAGCAGCAGCGGGGCCGCGGCCGGGGCCGCACCGGGCCGGGTCAGCAGCACCAGGGCGCGCGGACGCTCCCCGCGCAGCCGGTCCATACCGGCCTCCTGCGCCGCGGTCGCGGTGGAGCGCACCTGGGCCCCCGCGGTGGCCGCCGACCACAGGAGCCCACCGGTGTCGGTGGCCTCCAGTCGCGCCGGGTCGTCGAGCAGGACGTCGTCGAAGACGCCTTCCGGTAAGTCGCGGGCCATCAGGCTCACCCCGGTTCGCCGTCGCCGCCAGCAGGGGTGTCGCCCGAGGGGCCGCCCCCCGGGGTGTCGGCCACCGGTCCGGTTCCGGGCAGCGCCTCGTCGAGCAGCAGGACCGGGATACCGTCGGTCACCGAGAAGCTGCGGCCGCACGCGCTGCACGTCAACGCGTCCGCGTCCGGGTCGGCCGCGGTGCCGGTCCGCAGCTCGGCGTGCTCCGGACAGGGGCACGCCAGGATGTCCATCAGCTGAGGATCCAGTTCAACGGCCATCGTCGTCCTCCTCCTCACCGGGTGGGTTTGCGGCTGTTGAAGACCTGTTCACCCACCGTTTGTGGTCCTTGAAGAGCTACCAACCCCACCGCGCACCAAGGTCAGGACCTCGTCGCGCAGTGCGTCGACCGCCGGGCCGTCGGGCGCCTCGACGTTGAGCCGCAGCAGGGGCTCGGTGTTCGACGGCCGCAGGTTGAACCACGAGCTGTCCGGCAGGCGCACCGTGAGCCCGTCGAGCTCGTCGAGCTCGGCGCCGTCGAGTCCGCTGAAATGCTCCCGCACGGCGTCCATCCTGCCCCGCTGATCGTCGACCGTGGAATTGATCTCTCCGGACGCCGCGTACCGGCTGAACTCCGCCATGAGCTCGGAGAGCGGACCGGCCTGTTGACCGAGCGCGGCCAGCACGTGCAGCGCGGCGAGCATCCCCGAATCGGCCCGCCAGAAGTCGCGGAAGTAGTAGTGCGCGGAATGCTCGCCGCCGAAGATCGCCCCGGTCTCGGCCATGGTCTGCTTGATGAAGGAGTGCCCGACGCGGCTGCGCACCGGCTGCCCGCCACGCTCGGCGACGATCTCCGGCACCGCCTGCGAGGTGATCAGGTTGTAGATCACCGAGGCGCCCGGCTCCTTGTCCAGCTCCCTGGCCGCCACCAGCGCGGTGATCGCGCTGGGGCTCACCGGCTCACCCCGCTCGTCGACCACGAAGCAGCGGTCCGCGTCCCCGTCGAAGGCCAGGCCGAGATCGGCGCCGTGCTCGCGCACCGCGGCCTGCAGGTCCACCAGGTTCGCCGGATCCAGCGGATTGGCCTCGTGGTTGGGGAAGGTGCCGTCCAGCTCGAAGTACAGCGGCGTGAGGTGCAGCGGCAGCCCCTCGAAGACCGCAGGGACGGTGTGCCCGCCCATCCCGTTGCCGGCGTCCACCACGACCCGCAGCGGCCGGATGCCGGACAGGTCGACCAGGGAGCGCAGGTACTCGGCGTAGTCGGCGAGCATGTCCTGCTCGCTCACCGTGCCGCCGCCGGGCCCCGGCTCGACACCGGCCTCGACCGCCGCCCTGATCGTCTCCAGCCCGCTGTCCTGGCCGACCGGCGCCGCACCCGCGCGGCAGAGCTTGATGCCGTTGTAGCGGGCCGGGTTGTGGCTGGCGGTGAACATCGCGCCGGGCAGTCCGAGACGCCCGGAGGCGAAGTACAGCATGTCGGTGCTGGCCAGGCCGATCGACACGACGTCGAGCCCGCGGCCGGTCACGCCCGCGGAGAAGGCGGCGGCCAGGCCGGGTGAGGAGTCCCGCATGTCGTAGCCGACGACCACCGCGGCCCGCTGGCCGGGGCCGCCGGCGAGATCGGCGAAGGCGGCGCCGATGTCATGCACCACCGCCGGGTCGAGCTGCTCACCGACGACTCCACGGATGTCGTAGGCCTTCACGATCGCGGACAGGTCGGGCACGGAGCTCCCCTCATCGAGCCTTCTCGGACGTGGCAGAACGCGCCAGCGAGCCTATCGGCGCGGGACACCGGCAGCGCCATTATCCGATTGGTCGCGCGGCGGCCTGCACCGTTACGCCGTTCGCCGGTCCCCCGGGCGCGACCGCCGCCACCGGCAGCCACCGGCAGCACCGACGCCGCAGGAGCCGCGGCGGCGTCAGCTCTCGGCGGGGTCGGGCAGGACCCGCAGATGTCCGCGGCGGCCACTGCCCGTCGCGGGCGCGGTGGGCACCGGGTCCCATTCGCGATCAGCCCGGCCCGCCTCGCGGACCGCCTCGGCCAGCGCGGTGAGGTCGTCGACCGACGGCTCCGGCTCGGCGAATTCGCCTTCGTGGCGCACCACGTCCCATCCGCGCGGCGCGGTCAGCCGCAGCGCGTGCCACTCGCACAGGTCGTAGGAATGCGGCTCACTGTAGGTGGCGAGCGGACCCACCACAGCGGTCGAATCCGCGTACACGAAAGTGAGCGTCGCCACCGCCGGGTTGGTGCACCCGGTTCTCGAGCACCGCCTCACGCTGCGCACGGCCGGACACTATCGCGCGGCCCCGACGCCGTGACGAAGGCGCGCGCAGGACCGTGCTGTCCGAGTCGCCACCGGGCGTAGTCTCGGCGGTTATGACGGCGATCCGTTCCGCCCGCTCGCGCTTGCGCAGGCGCAGGGACCGGCGCGGGCGCGGGGTCAGAGGGTTGCTCTACCCCCCGACGCTGCCTGCCACCCGCAGCCGGTCGGAACGGTTCGACGCGATCGTGCTCGAGGCGCTGGAACCGATCGACGAGCGCTGGCACGCCCAGCTCGAGCGGCTGGACATCGCCGTGGACGAGGTGCCCGAGGTGACCGACTGTGACCCGGTCACCGTCACCTGGGGCAGCGACGTGGTGGAGGACGGCAAGGTCCCGCTGGCCAGGCTGGTGCCGGTGGGGGTGGACCGGGCCGGGCTGCCCACCAGGGCGCGCATCGTGCTCTACCGCCGTCCACTGGAGACCCGCGCGCAGGACAGCGACCTGTCCGACCTGGTCCACGAGGTGTTGGTGGAACAGATCGCCAGTTACCTGGGCGTCGACCCGGACGCGATCGACGGCCCCCTCGACGACGACGGCTGACCGGCCGTCAGTCGTCCTCCTCGCGCCGACGCCCCATGGGAACCGCGGTGGCCGCCACGAGCAGGAGCACCGCGCCCTCCGCGAGCAGCAGCATGGTCCTGGCCGTGTCGGTGCGCTCCACCCGCACCTCGGTCGAGACACCGGGCACCGGCACCGCCACCTGGTGGCCCCAGCCGCGCACCACGGGCACCTCGTTGCCGCCGACGCTGGCCCGCCAGCCCGGCTCGGCGTTCGCCGACACCACGAGCAGCCTGCCCTCCGCGCCGGGCGCCGCCCGGACCGCGACCAGCGGCGGCTTGGCGCTGACCAGCACGCCGCTGACGCCCTTCTCGATGGGCGGGGCGGCACCGGTGCGGGCCTGCTTGGCCAGCGCCGGACCGAGCAGTTCGGCGCCCGGGATCGGGCGGACCACCCGCAGCACCGGCCTGCCGTCCACGGTGGGAGGCGCGCTGCGCGCCAGCCGTCCGGCCGCGGCCAGCGCCCGCTTGCCCTGCGCGACGGTGGGAAGCACCACGAACTCCACCCCGGTGGCCGCGACGTCGGAGATCGCCGCGGGCGTCTCCCCGGGCTGGCCCGCGCGCAACGCGTCGGCCACCCGGTCCAGCCGGTTGCCGGTGGCACGCAGCGGGGCGATGTCGTCGTCGCCGAACCGGGCGGTCCGCGACCTGGTCAGCCGCACCGGCTCACCCTTGGCCGGCACCACCAGCACGGAGGTGCCCTCCCGGGCCAGGTCGTCGGCCAGCGCGGGCGCGAGCACCGGCGAGGCGGGGGTCGGGCCCGCGGTCAGCGGGCCGTCGGCGCCGACGACCACCGCGGCGACCGCCAGCGCCGCCACCCCCACCCACGGGGTGGCGGGCAGCAGCCTGCCCAGCGGGCTCGGGTACTCCTGGGGCCGCGACCCCGCCGGGTTGCGGCGCGCCGTCAGCGCGATCCACAAGAGCCCGCACCCGACGAACAGCAGCGCCCCGCCGGTGAAGCCCGGACGGGGATCACCGCCGGCCAGCGGCCGGACCGGTGTCATGGTCAGCACGACCGCCGCCACGGCGCCGAGAACCACCAGTCCGAGGCCGGGCAGCATCGCCCGGGACGGCCGCAGCGCCAGCGCGAGCACCGCGGCCAGCACGACCACCACGCCCACCCATGGCGCGGCCCCTGCCCCGCCCGGGTCCAGTACGAGCAGGTGCAGCAGACCCGGTGCCTGTTCGGGCACCACCGCGCCGACGCCGTGCAGCAGCACCGCCGGACGCTGGACCACGACCGCGGGCCACGGGATGAGCAGTCCGAGCGGCAGCAACACGACCGCGAACAGCCCCAGTGCGCGGCGCACGGTCGCCGTCCGCGGAGCCGGGATCACCACGAAGCCGACGAGCACCACGGCCAGCACGAGCAGGTGCAGCAACGGGGCGAAGGCGCTGATCACCGCGAGCCCGAGCGCGGTGGCGGCCGCGGTGGACAGCCAGTTGACCGATCGTGCCGCCGACGCGCCCTTGAGCACCGCGGCGGTGCCGGCCAGCACCAGGGGCAGCAGCACGAACACCAGCACCACGTCCAGCCGGCCCTGGGCGATACCCGCGACGCCCGGCGGGAGGAGGGCGTATGCGGCCGCGGCCAGCGCCCGGCGCTGCCTGCCGACCGGCAGCGCGCCGGTGGCCAGGTAAGCCGAGAGCGCCGCCAGCGGCATGGCCAGCAGCAGCAACAACGAGACCGCGACGGCAGGCGAGGCGAACGGCAGGCCGAGCACGCCCAGCACCGCCAGCGCGGTCGGCGCGGGTGCCGCGCTGCCACCACCGACCGGATGCCAACCGGCCAGATAGGACGACCAGATGTCGCCGAGACCCTCCGGCGGCAACAGCCGGCCGCCCGCCAGATCGAGCCCCAGCCTGGCGCGGTTCACCACGAGCGAGAGCACCGTCATCGCCAGCAGCAGCAAGGCCAACGGCGACAGGAGCACCTGGCGGGCGATCTTGCCCGCGCCCCCGTCGACCATCATGATCCGGTTCCGGTCGTTCTGCGGGGCGCCGTCCCGGCGGACCGGGGACGGCCGCGACCCGGCCCGCGACCCGGCGGTGGCCGCGCCGGGGCTGTCCCGGAAGACCATCGGGGCATCGGCGGGCACCGGCACCGCGACCATCCGCCGGTAGCGGCGCAGTCCCGCGACCGCCCGCGTGATCGGCGGGACGCCGCCGCCGGTCGCCGGGAGGTCGGCGCGCCCCGGCTCGGTGGCGTCGCGCGGCACCCGGCCGATGGCCAGCTCGCCGCGCACGCGTCGGCGGACCAGCCAGGTGGTCACCGCGTGGATGCCGTTGCGCAGCCGGGTCGACCGGGTGGTGAGCAGGCCGGTCACCGCGCACCGCGTCCCGTCGCGCCGGGCCGCCCGTGCGGCGCGCAACCCGGCCCGGCCCGAGACGAGGTGGCAGACGGCGGCGAGTTCGGCCCTCGCCGCGCCCGGACCGCGGACGGCCAGCAGCGCGAGCGCCAGCAGCAGGCCGCCGACGACAGCGGCAGGCAACGCCGTGCCGAACGCGGCAGGCGAGCAGTTGGCCAGATAGGTGCGCAGGCCGTGCGCCCGCTCGACCTGACGGCGGGACCCGGCGACGGCGTCGATCG
>DASXOL010000029.1:0-7542 GCA_036494295.1 Pseudonocardiaceae bacterium | reverse complement strand
ACCGGACAACACAGCGCGTCGTCCTGAGCGCGTCGCCGCTCGACCAAGCCGGGCGAACCGATGCCCGGCCCGTCAGGAGGCGACGGTGTCGGGCGCGGGGCGTCTGGTTGTTCCGACAGGCGGCGGCCAGGGCAGGTCGAGACGGGCTTGGAGTTGCTGACGGCCGGTGTCGGTGACGTGGAGGGCGCGGGAGCGCTCGGCGCGGCGGAGCCAGCCGTTGGCTGTCAGTGCATGCAGCAGCGACCGGCCGAGCGGGCCTGCGACGTGGTGGCGTTGTTCGGTCCAGTCCACGCAGCAGCGCACGGTGTCTTCTCCGGGCAGCCCGACCCCGATCCGGGTGAGGGCGTCGCGTCCACTGGTGGTGAGGGTGTAGATGACATCGTGGCTGATGGCGCCCGCGACGCGAGCACCGTGCAGTCCGGCCAGGTCGACGCTGCCGTCGTGACCGGTCAGATAGCCGCGGTCGATGAGCGCGTCGGTCAGGGCGACACCGAGCCGGCCCGCGATGTGGTTGTAGCAGCAGCGGGCCAGCCTTATCGCGTGCGCGCGGGTGCCTTCGCGCAGTGAGCGGATCGGCTGGGTCGGCGAGAGCCGGGCGATGGTCTCGATGAGATGGCCGACCTCGTCACCAGCGAGGCGGTAGTAGCGGAAGCGGCCGTGGGCGTGCACCTGCAGCAGCCCGGCGGCGCAGAGCTTGCGCAGGTGAGCGCTGGTGGCGGGGGCACTGACCCCGGCCTCCGCGGCGAGCACGCTGGCCGGCAACGCCCGCCCGTCGGTCAACGCCAGCAGCATCTTGCCCCGGCCGCGGTCAGCGAGGGCGGCGCCGATCACCGACAGGTCCACGTCACCGCCTTCCGGGGGCGCGGCGGATGCGGAGTGAGGCATGTGCTCGACAGTAGGCGCGGGTCATTTCAGCCGCCGACGAAATGACCCGGACCTAGCGTGGTCAGCATGAGCACCACGAGGAACGAGCGCAGCCGGGAGGCAGCAGCCTTCCTGGACTCCTGCCAGTACACCGCCCCGGGCACGGTCAGCGCATGTGAGGGCTGGACCGCGCACGGCCGTCGACCCGACGAGCGTGGCCGCGTCCGCAGTCACCTCACCGAGCCCGCGCTCTCCCGGCTCCACGCCCTCCTTGCCGGCTACTGATCTCGCTGGTCAGCGGACGGCGACTGAGACCGTGGCAGCGCCGGTTCGTGGCGGGTCTCGGTCATTCCGCGGGTGTCGTCACCCAGCGCTCTCCTCGGTGACCACGACCATGGGCGAGCCGCAGGTGCAGACATAGGGATTGGGCGTGTCCGAACAATGGCATTCCGACTCGACTCGGACGCGGCATCCGCAGTCGCCGTGGCCGCATTTCAGCACGGTGCCCTGAGGGTAATCAGTCATCGGTCCGCTCCTCGTCGAGTGCCGCCCATTGCTGCGGCGCCAGGGTACCGCAGCCGGACGTAACGGACGGAGTCCAAAGATAGTCCACAGACGGGTGTATGTTCGCCGTTTGCCGGGTGTTCAGATAACAGCATGCGATCAGTCACGTCCAGCATCTATCTATCGGGTGATCTCAGCACCCTGATATTCAGTCCTGATATCAGCACCCGATGGTTACCCGATGGAGAGGACGCGACGTGACGAGACAACGGGCTCGGCTCGGCGGCATCGCCGTGGCAACGGCTGTGGTCGCCGCCTTGGCCGCCGCTGCCCCCGCCGCCGCAGGACCCGGTGAGCACGCCGCGCCGGCAGGGGCATCGGCAGCCACCCCGATCAAGCATCTCGTGGTGATCTTCCAGGAGAACGTCTCCTTCGACCACTACTTCGGCACCTACCCCCGTGCCGCCAACCCGGCCGGCGAGCCGGCCTTCCACGCCGCGCCGCACACCCCGGCCGTCAACGGGCTCACCCCGCAGCTGCTCACCCACAACCCCAACACGGCCAACCCGACGCGGCTGAGCCGATCCGAGGCGCTCACCTGCGACCAGGACCACGAGTACACCGCGGAGCAGAAGGCGTTCGACGCCGGGCGGATGGACAAGTTCGTCGAGAACACCCAGACCGCCACCTGCGGGCCGCCGGACATCGGCAAGCCGGGCCTGGTGATGGACTACTACGACGGCAACACCGTCACCGGGCTGTGGAACTACGCTCAGCACTTCGCCATGAGCGACAACAGCTACAACACGACGTTCGGCCCGTCCACGCCAGGGGCGCTCAACCTGGTGTCCGGGCAGACCCACGGCGCCACGCCGAGCTCAGCCAGCGCGGAGGTGGTGAACGGCAGCATCATCGGGGACCTCGACCCCGGATTCGACGACTGCTCGTCGGGCACGACCGCGACGATGAGCGGCCTCAACGTCGGTGACCTGCTCAACGCCAAGGGCGTGACCTGGGGCTTCTTCCAAGGCGGTTTCCGGCCCACCACGCCGGCGAACCCGGCGACCGGCGCGAAGGCGGCCTGCGGCAGCTCGCACAACAACATCGGCG
Source organism: Pseudonocardiaceae bacterium (assembly GCA_036494295.1). Classification (GTDB taxonomy): domain Bacteria; phylum Actinomycetota; class Actinomycetes; order Mycobacteriales; family Pseudonocardiaceae. The sequence continues at coordinate 5,064 of DASXOL010000029.1, read as the reverse complement.
GCGCCCCGGTCTCCGACTACAGCGCCCACCACCAGCCCTTCCAGTACTACAAGTCCACCGCCAACCCGCACCACCTGCCGCCCTCCTCGGTCCCGGCGATCGGGCACACCGACGCGGCGAACCACCAGTACGACCTGACCGACTTCTCGGCCGCAGTGGGCGCGGACAATCTGCCCGCGGTGTCGTTCCTCAAGGCGGCCAAGTACCAGGACGGCCACGCCGGCTACTCCGACCCGCTGGACGAGCAGCACTTCCTCGTCGACACCCTCAACACGCTGCAGCGGTCGAAGGACTGGAACTCCACCGCGGTGGTCATCGCCTACGACGACTCCGACGGCTGGTACGACCACCAGCCCAGCCCGATCGTCAACCCCAGTCAGTCCAGCGTGGACGCGCTGACCAGCCCCGGGGTCTGCGGATCCACCCGCGCCCCGCTCGCGGGTTTCCAGGACCGCTGCGGCTACGGGCCTCGGCTGCCGCTGCTGGTGATCTCCCCCTTCGCCAAGGCGAACTTCGTCGACCACTCGGTGACCGACCAGAGCTCGATCCTGCGGTTCGTCGAGGACAACTGGCTGGCGGGCCGGCGAATCGGCGGCGGCTCGTTCGACGCGCTCGCCGGACGGCTCACCGGAATGTTCGACTTCGCGCACGGCCAGAACGGCAAGCTCATCCTCGACCCCACCACCGGTGCCCGCACCGGCGAGAACTGATGGTGGCGCCGGGCGCAGCGCCGTAACGGGCGGCGTGGCACGGGGACTGAGGCATTGACGACCGCAGTCCCCCTCGGAGGAGGCCACGTCCTTCGCGGTAGCCGGCCTCGGACCGGTGAGGCCAAGGCAATTCCTGATCAGCTCGGCTTCTGCCGGGGCCAGCGGCTGGTCGATCTTCGGCGTGCTCGACATGATCCGATCGTCCTGGCAAGTCCGAGATCGGACAGTTCGCCTCCTTCGTCACCCAACATGATGTTGGCCGGCGCCACGGCGCCGACCCGGCTCATCGGGACGAGTGCTCGCGGCCCAGTACGCCGGGCGCTGCCGGGAAGGTCGCCTGCCGGTGGGCGAGGTCGCGGACCAGGTCGCCGATGCGCAGCACGCCCTGGCAGCGGCCGATGTAGTCGAGCAGGACGATGTCGTCGGACATCCGTTGCACCGGGGTCTCGGCCACCAGCTCGATGGCCTCGGCCAGGCTCGCCTTCGGGCCGAGCGTCCGTGGTGGTTCGCCGAGCTCGACCGCGGGCCGCCTGGCGTGCAGCGCGTAGCCGAACGGGCCGGTGATCGCGAGCATGAAACGGTCCCGGTTGAGGCAGGCGAGCGGGCGGTGTTTCCCGTCGACGACCACCGCACCGGTCAGTTCGGGCCGGTCGGCGAACAGCGCGCAAGCCGCCTCCGCGGTCGTGTCGGAGAGCATGGTCGCCGCCGGATGGGCCAGCTCCACCGCCATGATCCGGCCGGTCGCCTCCGCAGCCGCAGCCGCAGCCGGCGCCGGTCGGGTGGACGGCGCGCCGGGACCGGTGCCCTCGGGGGTGGTGAGCCGGTCGAGGATCACGGCGGGGATGGGCTGGGTCAGCGGGCGACGGTGCGCAGGCCCCAGCAGCTCGCCCTGCACCAGATAGGCACCGCGGGAGCGCAGCGCCTCGGCCTGCTCCGCGGTGTCGCAGCCGTCAGCGATCAGCGTCGAACCGGTCCGGCCCGCGAGCTCGGCGCAGCCGGCGAGCGCGGCACGGGCGTCCGGCGTGGCGGGCAGCCCCGCGGTGTGTTTCGCGGCGAGCAGCAGCACCTCGGGCCGGGCTTCGATCAGCGTCTCCATCGGATAGGTGCCTGCCGCGTCGAGACCGACACCGAACCCGGCTGCGCGCAGCCGGGCCAGCCCGGTGCCGAGGTCCGCGGGCGCAGGCTCGCCGTCCGGCACGACGAGCCTGACCACGACCTGGCCGGGGGTACGACCGATGTCGGCCACCGCGTCGAGCAGCGGTCCCAGCGGGTCACGCGGGGCGCACGCGGTGGCCGCCCACAGGAACAGGTGCAGGGGCAGCACGCTCTCGTAATCCGCGGCCCGGCGGGCGGCCTGGGCAGCGAAGGTCACATCCATGTGGACCAGCCGCTCGGCGATGCCGGTCACCGAGCGGAGGTGATCAAGTTCGCCCCCGGCCGGGCAGGCGCGCACCTCGAGCGCCATCGCCCGCCCGGTACGCAGGTGGACCACTGGACGGAAGCGGTAGCGGGCCTCTCCGACCAGGTCACGAATCTGAAGCACCACGGCCACGATTGTCCGAGGAAACCGGGCTCACTCATTCTTCCGGGCGTATATGTTCACAGAACGTTCACGCTGGGTGAGCCCCTGCCGGACGGGCGGTCACGGTCAGCACTGCGGTGCGCTTCTTGTGTTCGAGCACCTGCAGGTGCCAGTCCGGGTGGCGGCGGCGCCACGCCGCGACGGCCTTCTGCTCGTCCGCGCGCCGGTAGTCGTCGAGCACCACCCTGGCACCGGGACGCAGGGCAGACCCGAGCAACGGCACGGCCGGGTAGCGGGCCATCCGGCCGGTGTGTCCCGGCGGACCGTCCACCAGCAGCAGGTCGCAGTCGCGCAGGTCGCGCCAGCTCATCGGGTCGTACCAGCGGTAGGTGACGCCGTCGACGTCCACGTCGGTGAGCGCGGCGTGCCGCACCTCGGCGCGATGGCCCACCCCACAGGCATGCAGCCGGTTCAGGGTCCGGCGGCGGAACAACGAGAGATGCTCCAGGCTCACGACACGGCCGGGAAGGTCGAACACCTCCAGCGCCCATGCGAGCCAGCACGTCGAGGTGCCGCTCCCGATCTCGACGATGCGGGAGGGCCGGTGCTCGCGCACCAGGCCGACGACGTAGTGGAGCAGGTCGGCGGCGGCGGCCCAGCCACCGGGCGCGGGCATCCGGACGCCGGCCGGAAGGTACCCGCGCAGCCGAGAGCGGGCGGCTGCGGGACCCTCCTCGGATCGGCTCGGGTCGGCGACGAGTTCGGCGGTCGCGTCCGGGTCGCCGCCGATGCGGAATTCGTGCTGCACGCCGCTCCCCATCACATGGTCATTGCCGCCATAGGCTCCAAACCGGTAACAGCAACATAGTCACTGTCCCGGCACCGGATCCCGAAATTCGCGGGTCGACCAGGAAACCTTTGATGAACGTCAGGTGCCCCGGCGAAACAGATGATGAATGAGGTGTTCACCCCGCCTGCAAGCTCCACGGATATCGATATCCGCGTGGGAGATCAGAGCCGGTCCCGGTTATGCGAGCCCGGACGCATCCACCTGGGTGCCCGGTTTCGGACCAGCGGGGACCGCACGCACCAACTCGCCACCCCGGAATTGCGGCCGCCCGAAGCCGACTCGATCCGCAGGTCGGCGGTGCCGTCGGTGTTGCTGCCCGCTGCCCAGCTGACCGCGATCACCGTGGGCTCCCTGGCGAAGTCGGTGACCGCCTGTTCGAGCCGGTGATCGACGCGGGACTCGGCGCTGAAGTCCGCGGTCAGCGACACCTGGTGGTCGGTTCCGGTGTTCTCCCGGCGGATGGCCCGCAGGCGCAGCACGGGATCGGTCGCGATCTGGACCATCAGCGCGCGGACGTGGCTCTCCTCGCTCCGCGCGCAGACCGCCTCCAGCCAGTAGGTCACGCCGATCTCGTCGCCGCCCGCGGGGTGCCGGTCGATGCGCCGGGCCAGCGGCCGCAGCGCCACGTTCGCGACGATGACGGCCGCGGTGCCGCCGGCGGCGACGGCGTACATGCCCGCACCCGCCAGCGACCCCACCGCGGCCGAGCACCACAGCGACGCCGCGGTGTTCAGCCCGCGCACGTTGAGCCCGTCGCGAAGGATCACCCCGGCACCCAGGAAGCCGATACCGGAGACGATCTGGGCGGTCACCCTGGTCGGGTCCGGCGCGGCGCCGCCCGGCGCGGCGGGAAAGCCATAGGCGGAGAGCAGGACGTACAGCGCGGCACCGGTGGCCACGAGGACATTCGTCCGCAGCCCGGCCATCCGCGCCCGCCACTGTCGTTCCACGCCGATCGCCCCGCCGACAGCCAATGCGACAACCAGGCGCAGCAGCATTTCCGCGGTCGTCATCCGCTGGTAGAACCCCCGATCGGAGCTCACCGCGGCCGCCTCGACCTGCTTCCGGTCACGGTGCGGTGCCCACCCCGCACGCAGTGTGCTCCGGCGCGACGGGCACCACTAGCCGCATGAACGTGCGTCAGCGCGGGAACCGCGGGGATCGCCTGTCGATCGGGGCGTCCCCTGTTCGTATAGAAGGTGAGAGGCCGGCCCGGCACCGGGCCGCAACGTCAGACCGTCCGGAAGGAAATCCCGTGAAGCAGTACCTGCTCAGCATCTACCAGCCCGACGGGGACGTGCCCCCGCCCGATGTGCTGGAACCGATCATGCGGGACGTCGCGGCCGTCAACGCCGAGCTCAGGGCCGCGGGCGCCTGGGTGTTCACCGCGGGCCTGCACCCGCCGAGCACGGCCACCGTGGTGCGGGCCGCCGACGGCGAGGTGCTCACGACCGACGGCCCGTACGTCGAGGGCAAGGAGCACATCGGCGGGTTCACCGTCGTGCAGGCGCCCGACCTCGACGCCGCGCTGGACTGGGGCCGCAAGCTGGCCCGCGCGACCACCCTGCCGATCGAGGTCAGGCCACTGCAGGACGGAACCTGCGGGTAGGCCGGGCATGCCCGGATCGGAGATCGAGCGCGTGTTCCGCGCGGAGCACGGCCGCGCGGTGGCCGTCCTGGTCGGCCTCTTCGGCGACATCGACGTCGCCGAGGAGGCGGTCCAGGACGCCTTCGCCGCGGCGGTGCAGCGGTGGCCCTGCGCCGGGCTCCCGCCGAGCCCGGCGGGATGGATCATCACCACCGCCCGCAACCGGGCGATCGACCGCTTCCGCAGGGAGGCGTCCCGTGAGGACCGGCACGCCCAGGCCGCCCTGCTGCATGCCCGCGACGAACCCGCCGAGGAGGGCGCCGTGCGCGATGACCGGCTGCGCCTCATCTTCACTTGCTGCCATCCTGCGCTGGCCACCAGCGCGCAGGTGGCG
>DASXOL010000028.1:0-4802 GCA_036494295.1 Pseudonocardiaceae bacterium | reverse complement strand
GGTGGACGACGCGGGCCGTGCCGGATTCCGCAGGCATCGCAGCCACACCGTGATCCCGGTCGCCGAGTGCCCGCTGACCGTGCCCGGCGTGCTGGAACCGGTACTGGCCTCGCGGTGGCGCGCAGGAGCCGAGCTGGAGGTCGCGGCGGACGACGCGGGCCGGGTGCACGTCGCCGAGCTGCGCCCCGGCCGTCCGCCCAAGCGGGTGCGCGGCGACGGGCGCGCCGTGCAGCACGCCGCGGGCCGGCGATGGGAGCTCGGGGTGCGGGGCTTCTGGCAGGTGCATCCCGCGGCCGCCGACGCGCTGGCGGGCATCGTCGGGCAGTGGAGCGCCGCGCCCGAGGGCGGTCACGCCTGGGACCTCTACGGCGGGGTGGGGCTGTTCGCCGCGGTGCTCGCCGGCCAGGTCGGGCCCGCGGGATCGGTGTGCGTGGTCGAGTCCAACCGCGCCACGGTGCGTGACGGCACGGCCGCGCTGGCCGACCTGCCGCAGGTGGAATTCGTCACCGGACGTGTGGAGCGCGTGCTGGAGCGGCTGCCGGACGATCCCGACGTGGTCGTGCTCGACCCGCCGCGCAGCGGGGCCGGCCGGGCGGTCGCTTCCGCGGTGGCGGACCGGGGGCCGGCGCGCATCGTGCACGTCGCCTGCGATCCGGCGGCGCTGGCCAGGGATGTCGCCGCGTACACCGGGTCCGGTTACCGGCTGGCCGCGCTGCGCGCGCTGGACACCTTCCCGATGACCCACCACGTGGAGTGTGTCGCGCTGCTGTGCCGGGAGCGGGCGCCTCGGTGACCGTGCGGGAGGGCCGAGTAGCACATTCGAACGCGCCGAGACGAACGTCAATTTTGCGGGCGGCGATCGATGCGCTCCGTAGACTGGGCCAGTCACAGATGTGGACGTCCGTTCGTCAGCGGGCGTATGCCGAGGACGCCGGTGGCGAGCGAGGTGGGAGCACGGTGACTCTGCTGCAGTCGATGCGCAGCCCTGAGGACGTCAAACGCCTCGATCCGGAGAGCCTGACCCAGCTGGCGGCGGAGATCCGTGCCTTCCTGGTCGCGAAGGTGTCCCGCACCGGGGGGCACCTCGGCCCGAATCTCGGCGCGGTCGAGCTCACCCTCGCGGTGCACCGGGTGTTCGACTCCCCGAACGACCCGGTGGTCTTCGACACCGGACACCAGGCCTACGTCCACAAGATCGTCACCGGCCGGGCGGCGGGTTTCGACCAGCTGCGCAAGCGCGGCGGGTTGTCCGGCTACCCGTCCCGCAGGGAGAGCGAGCACGACTGGGTCGAGTCCAGTCACGCCTCGGCGGCGTTGTCCTATGCCGACGGCCTGGCCAAGGCGTTCGCCCGGTCCGACCCGAGCCGCCACGTCGTCGCGGTGGTCGGCGACGGCGCGCTCACCGGGGGCATGTGCTGGGAGGCGTTGAACAACATCGCCGCGGGCAAGGACCGGTCCGTGGTGATCGTGGTCAACGACAACGGCCGCTCCTACTCGCCGACCATCGGCGGATTCGCCGACCATCTGTCCACGCTGCGGCTGCGGCCCGGCTACGAGAAGGTGCTGCGCAGCGGACGGCAGGCGCTGCAGCGCACCCCGGTGGTCGGCCGGGCCATCTACGCCGGCCTGCACGCGGCCAAGCGCGGGCTCAAGGACGCGCTGGCGCCGCAGATTCTGTTCGAGGACCTCGGCCTGAAGTACCTGGGCCCGGTGGACGGTCACGACCTGCGCGCCATGGAGGTGGCGCTGCGGCGGGCCAAGGAGTTCGGCGGGCCGGTGATCGTGCACGCGGTGACCCGCAAGGGCAACGGCTACGCGCCCGCGGAGAACGACGCCGCCGAACTGATGCATCAGGTGAAGGTGATGGACCCGGAGACCGGCGAGCCGATCGCGCCCGCCGGGATCTCCTGGACCAGCGTGTTCACCGAGGAGCTGATCCGGCTCGGCGGCGAGCGTGCCGACCTGGTCGCGATCACCGCGGCGATGCCGGGCCCGACCGGTCTCGGCGCGTTCGCGGAGCGGTTTCCGGACCGCTGCTTCGACGTCGGTATCGCCGAGCAGCACGCCATCACCTCCGCCGCCGGGATGGCGCTGGGCGGGTTGCACCCGGTGGTGTCGTTGTACTCGACGTTTCTCAACCGGGCCTTCGACCAGCTGCTCATGGACGTGGCGCTGCTGGGTGCCCCGGTCACCGTCACGCTCGACCGGGCGGGCGTGACCGGCGACGACGGCGCGAGCCACAACGGGATGTGGGACCTGTCGGTGCTGGGCATCGTGCCGGGGATCCGGGTGGCGGCCCCCCGCGATGCGGCCACGCTGCGCGAGGAGCTCGCCGAGGCCGTCGCGGTCGACGACGGGCCCACCGCGCTGCGCTTCCCCAAGGGCGCGGTGATCGAGTCGGTACCCGCGGTGGAACGGGTCGAGGGCGTGGACGTGCTCGCTCGGCCGGGCGAGCACGAGGGCGACGACGTGCTGCTGGTCGGGGTGGGTGCGTTCGCCGCGCTGGCGATGGCCGCCGCGGGACGGCTGGCCGACCAGGGCATCGGCGTCACCGTGGTGGACCCGCGGTGGGTGCTACCGGTGCCGGAGGTGCTGGTGACCATGGCCGCACGACACCGCCTGGTCGTCACGCTCGAGGACGGCGGACGCCACGGTGGGTTCGGCTGGTCGCTGGCGGCCGCGCTGCGCGACGCCCAGGTCGACGTCCCGCTGCGCGACCTGGGCCTGCCGAAGCGGTTCCTCGACCACGCCTCCCGCGAGGAGGTGCTCGCCGACCTCGGCCTCACCGCACAGGACGTCGCCCGGGCCGTCACCGAGTGGGCGGCGGGGATCATCACCGACTCCGACTCCGCGCTGGGCGCGCCGGACACGACCGCCTAGATGCCGCCCCGAGCAGCTGCCCGGGGGAGCCGCAGCGGGGGTGACAGGCGACTATGGCACCGTTGCACAGGTGCGCATCCTGATCGTCGAGGACGAGCAGCCGCTGGCCGATGCGGTGGCCCGTGGGCTCCGTCGCGAGGGAATGGCGGTTGACGTCGCCTACGACGGGGACAGCGGCCATGAGAAGGCCTCGGTGACCCGCTATGACGTGGTGGTGCTCGATCGCGACCTGCCGGGCATGCCAGGGGACCAGCTGTGCACCGAGATCGCCAGATCCGGTGCGGTCACCCGGGTGCTCATGCTGACCGCGAGCGGAACCGTGTCCGACCGGGTCGCCGGGCTCTCCCTCGGCGCCGACGACTACCTGTCCAAGCCGTTCGCCTTTCCCGAGCTGGTGGCGCGGTTGCGCGCGCTGGGCCGCCGGGCCACGCCCGCGCTGCCGCCGGTGCTCACCGCCGCCGACGTGGTGCTGGACCCGTCCCGGCGCACGGTGAGCCGGGCAGGCGCCGCGGTCGAGCTCACCCGCAAGGAGTTCGGTGTGCTCGAGGTGCTCCTGTCGGCCGGAGGCGGCGTGGTGAGCAGCGAGGAGCTGCTGGAGCGGGTGTGGGACGAGAACGCCGACCCGTTCACCACCACCGTGCGGGTCACCGTGATGACCCTGCGCAAGAAGCTCGGCGAACCGGGCATCATCGAGACCGTGGTCGGCTCCGGCTACCGCGTGCCGAGCGCGGACAGCGCGCCAGGCTGAGCGGTCGGTGAGGCCTCGCCACGGGCCGGGGCTGCGGGCCCGGCTCACCTTGCTCGCCACCGGTCTCTCGGCGGCGGTGAGCGCACTGCTGCTGTGGCTCGGCTGGCTGCTGGTCGGCGGCGTGGTGGCCGCGGTGCCCGAACTGCCGCCCGGCAGCACGGTCGACGTGCAGGGTGTCCCGGTCGCGGCCGACCGGCTCGGCGAGGTGCTGCAGGAAGCCGCCCGCCAGCGCGTGCTGCAGGCAGGGGCGGTGGCGTTCCTGCTGGCGGTGGCGGCGACGGCGTTGCTCGCCTGGGTGATCACCGGCCAGGTGCTGCGGCCGTTGCACGACGTCACCGCCACCGCGCAGCGGCTGTCCGCCGAGTCGCTGGACGAGCGGCTGCGGCTGCCGGGACCGCGCGACGAGGTGGCCGAGCTGGCCGACACCTTCGACGCGATGCTCGACCGGTTGCAGGCGGCGTTCGACGCGCAACGCCGGTTCGTGGCGAACGCCAGCCACGAGCTGCGCACCCCGTTGGCGGTGATCCGCACCGAGGTGGACGTGACACTCACCGACCCCGCCGCCGACGAGGCGGAGCTGCGACGCATGGCCGGGGTGATCGGGGACGCCACGTTGCGCGCCCAGCAGCTGGTGGACGGCCTGCTCCTGCTGGCGCGGACCGAGGGCAGCGCGTTGCGCGCCACTGAGCCGGTCGATCTCGCCGCCCTGGTGGGGGCCGCGGTGCGGGTCGTCGAGCCGGAGAGCCGCAACCGCGGTCTGCGGGTGGCCGTGAGCGCGCGCCGGGCGCCGGTGGTGGGCGACCCGCCGCTGCTGGAACGGGTCGTCGGCAACCTGGTGGAGAACGCGGTGCGGCACAACGTCGAGGGCGGCTGGGTGCAGGTGTGCACCGAGCAGACGGGATCGCAGGTGCTGCTGCGGGTCAGCGGCTCCGGTGAAGTGGTGGCGCCGGACGCGGTGGACGTGTTGTTCGAGCCGTTCCACCGTGGCGGCGTGGCCCGCACGTCACGGGACGGCGCCGGACTCGGGCTGTCCATCGTGCGCGCCGTGGTGACCGCGCACGGCGGCACCGTCCACGCCGAACCCGTACCCGCAGGCGGCCTCACCGTGACGGTGTACCTCCCCGCCAGGTAGGCGGCTCTTCAAGAACCACAAACCCCCTATGGGCTGCAACAA
>DASXOL010000027.1:0-6076 GCA_036494295.1 Pseudonocardiaceae bacterium | reverse complement strand
AGACGATCGCACCGAAAGTGCCCCTTGAACGACGGATCACCGAGTCCTCAACAAACCCGATCATCCCAGGTCAAGGGGCACTTTCCCCATTCACACGCCCGCCAATGACCGAATACGTCCACGGATCGAGGCTTAGCGCGTTCTGCATCCAGAACGCGGATTAGTGGCCGTTGGTCAGGCGGGTTGCAGGCCCAGGCCGGGGTGCATGGAGAGGCGCAGGGTTCCGTCCTGGCCGCTGATGCCGGTCCACGGGTCGTGCGCCAGCAGCAGGTGCCCGTCCAGGTCCACCCAACGGGCATATCCGGTCAGGTGCGCGGCCGGCGCGATGCCGAGTGAGCTGGACACCGTGCAGCCGAGCATCACGTCGGTGCCGTGCCTGCGGGCCACCTCGATCGCGGCCAGTGCGGCGGTGATCCCGCCGAGGCGCGGAAGCTGGATGTTGATCCCGTGCACCACCCCGGCCAGGCGGGCGACGTCCTCCAGCGAGGTGGCGTCCTCGTCGGCGATCACGGCGATCGGGGACCGCGCGCTGAGCCAGGCGAGCTGGTCCGGCGCGCCCGGCGGCACCGGCTGTTCGACCGCGGCCACGTCATAGCGGGCGAGCCGGTCGAGCAGCCGGGCCGCGTGCTCGACCGGCTGCCACGCGCCGTTCGGGTCGAGCAGCAACTTCGCCCCCGGTGCCGCGCCGCGGACCGCCGCCACCCGCCGCAGGTCGTCGGTGGCACCGACCTTGATCTTGAGCACCTCGAAACCGCGGGCGGTGAGCCTGCGCGCCGCCGACGCCGCCTCGGCCGGACGGCGCAGGCTGATGGTCCTCGCGGTGCGCACCGGCTGCCAGCTCTGCTGCCCGGCCAGCATGAACACCGGCAGTGCGGCCCTGCGTCCGACGAGATCGTGCACCGCGGCGTCCAGCCCGGCCAGCACGCCGGGGTTCGCGGCCAACTCGTCGGCGAGGTCGTGGCCGACCAGTGCGTCGAGGTCGGGCAGCGCGGCCAGCAGGTCCTCCGGAGTGGACACCGACTCCAGCGCGGGGCGCAATCGTTTCAGCAACTCGCCGATGCGCGCCGCGTTGAGTCCGAAGTAGACACTGACGGCGATCTCGCCGAACCCGCTGCGGTCCTCGTGCGTCAGTTCGACCTGCACCACCTCCCTGGCGGGTGCGGTCGACCGGGACAGCCGTATCGGCTCGGCCAGGACCAGGGCGCGCGTCTCCCACTGCACCCTCATGCGGGCACCTCCACCGCGTTCGGTGATACCGGCAGGCCCGCCACCAATCCGCCTCCCCCAGCAAGCCGGGCGGTGCGCCGAGTCGCGCACCGGCGGACGCCGTGGTGTGCGGCTGTTGAGGACACCCCCGGACCGTGTTTGTAGCACTTGAAGAGCCGCAAACCCACCGGCGTCGAACAGCGCTACGCGTTTGAAGGTGATGTTAACCAGGCACGATAGCCGTCAATACCAACTTATGGGTGAAATCATTGACACTGAGAGTAGTCGGGCCGGGAAACCGCCGCTCAGGAGTACTCAGCCTGCGTTATTTCGAATAGCGAGCGCCGTATCGAATCGGGATCGAGTTCGGTGAGCACGACGGGCGCACCGGCGCCGCGCAGGTCTTCCGATTCATTCTGGCCGGTCGCCACGCCGATGACCGAAACCCCGGCGTCGCGTGCGGCGCGGACATCGTTGGGCGTGTCGCCGATGAGCACTGTACGGACATTGTCGAAACGAATCGCGAAGCGCCGCTGGGCCCGGTACTGCGCATATCCGACCAGCCTGGCGCGGTCGACGTGGTCCTCCCCGTACGCCCCCGCGGCCAGATCGAGGTGGGTGTCGAGCCCGAACACCTCCAGCTTGAGCCGCGCCACGGCCCGCAGATTCCCGGTCAGGACGCTCTGGTGCACCGCGGCGTCCCCGGCCAGCGCGGCGAGCGTGGCGGCCGCACCGGGCAGCACCCAGCCCCGGTCGGCGAGCTCCCCGCGGGCCGCGTCGAAACCCTCGACGAGCCGGTCGGCGAACGCACCGAGCACCGCGTCGGTCGGCTCGATCGCGTTGCGGATCAGCGTCTCCCGCATGGTGGCGAGCTCGGTCCGGCCGCCGAACGCGGCCATCTCCCGCATCGGCCTCCCGATGACCGCCAGGAACGCTCGCTCGTAGACGGCCCGCCCGACACCGGGCGCGGCGATGAGCGTGTAGTCGATGTCCCAGAGCACCAGCACCGGCGGGGACCCGGGTGGGGCGGCAGCGGCGGACACGGGCAGACAGTGTGCCATCCGCGCGGCCGGAGCTTTACGCCGTTCGTTCCTGGTGACCGGTATCGACGGACCGCGCCGCAACGGCGGCCGCGTCCGTGCCGGACCGGCCACGCGGATGCCACCCCGCCTCTTCGTGTCCAGCTGTAACGAAACACAGCGTTATCGAGGTATCACGTAGTGAGACCCCCACTTACCGGGGGCAACACGACGGGAGAGACAGCGATGGAGCTCCTGCCCACCATCGAAGGGGAGCCTCCCACCCCCGAACCGATGCGGTTGCTGGACCGGTGGCGCGTGACCTGGCACGGCCGCCGCGATGCCAAGAAGCTGCCGATGTCCACGGCCGTGGTGCGCCCGTACCTGGAGACGTTGCGGGCCGACGCGGAGGCGGGGCAGCGAGCCGTCACCGGCTGGCTGCACGAGCGGCTGGTGGCGGTCGACCGCGAGGCCGTCCTCATCCTGACCCTGCTCGACCAGCACCGCCGCAACCCGCCGGTGGAGCCGAGCCACGCGCAGAAGGCCACGCTGTACTCGGCGCAGAACTCCGCCGCCGAGGCGCCGGTCGATCCCCGGCCCGCGTTCCGGATACCGGACTGGGTGGTCGAGGCCCGCAAGATCGCCGAAGCGCAACGCGAGTACGACGAGCGCATCAAGGAACGCAACATCGCCGAGCAGCGTCTCGGCCAGCTGGGCAGCACCCGCCACCACCTCATCGGAGCCGCCAGGGCCGCCGCGCATGCCCACATCGCACGCTACGACCAGCTCGTCGGCCTCTACGCGGCCGCGTTGCTGCGGCGCCGCCCGAACGACGGGCTCGCCGAAGCCGGTTGCCCCTCACCCACGGTCCACGCCGAGTCCTGGGTACACGGCGACCTGCCGCTGCTGGCCCTGGAGGTGGACAGCGAGCTCTCCGAGAGCTACCGCTGGTTCCTCAAGGAGTTCGAGACCCGCACGTCCGCACTCGAGTACGCCATCCCAGCCGACCTCCCCCACGCGGGCTGAGCACGAGGAGTTGAGGGACGTGCCGCTGCACCGGGAACCCCCCGCGCGCGAGAACGACCTGCCCGACGACCTGGCGCCGCACGTCATGGCCGGTCCCGTACCGGGCCCCGCCGTCGACGAGGCGAAGCTGCGCGACCTCGTGGAGTCCGAGGCCCGCAAGGACGCCGCCAGCGGCATGTACGACGTGAACCTCGGCACGCACGGCCATCAGCTGATCATGGAGAACAAGATCGACCGGTGGAACCACCGGTGGTCGGCCGAAGCGGAGATGCGCCAGCAGAACGACCGCAAGATCGCCCAGCGGCTCTACCGCAACGCCCGGCGCAGCCAGGCCACCGGTGAGCAGACCAAGGAGCATCTCGAACAGGACCTGGCCGCGGCGCTGGCCTACCGCGACCGCATGCAGGGCGTCGTCGAGGGCACCGAGACCGGCGACGACGGCGGACACTGGCCCGCGCAGAGCCGGATCGACGAGAACCGGGCGGGCGAGATCGCCAAGGACTGGGCGATCTACCTGGGCGCGACGTTCGCCGAGATCGGGCTGAACTACACCGCGTTCCAGCTGATGGGCAGCTCACTGCAGGAGACCGCGGTGCTCGCCGCGTCGATCATCCTGGTCAACGTCCTGCTGCCCAAGCAGCTCGGCGAACTGCTCGCCAGGGCACGCCGCGCGCGCCGGGGCCGCGGTGCCCTCCTCACCGGGCTGGCCGTGGGCGGTGTCCTCTGGGTCGGGGTGTCGCTGTTCGTCGCGCAGATCCGGACCGCCTACCTGTTGCTGCCTTCGCTGGCGGCGAGCCAGACCGGCCAGGGCTCGCTGCTGGAACGGGCGGGCATCGGCCCGGCCACCCTCACCGTCGGCTGGCTGCTGGTGGTGCTGGCGGTCGGCATGGTGGTCCTGCTGCGCAGCGCGCTGCGGTACAACCCCTACCTGAAGAACCTGCGCGCCGCCCGCGACCGGGTGACCAGGCTGCGCGAAGCGCTGGTGGCCAAGCACGGCGACGTGGTGGTCGCCGGGTTCGACGTGGACCGGGCGAGCGAGACCGAGGCCGATCTCGCCGAGCACTGGGCGGGCAAGCGGGCCGAGCAGGACGGCTTCGCGGCCGAGCTCAAACACCACTACCAGCACCACCTGGCCCGCGACCTGGCCAATCCGACGATCACCGACAACGTCGAGATCGCACATGGCCGCACGTCCTACCGCCCGGAGCCGGGCGAGCTGAGCCGATGAAGGGCCGGCTGGTTCGGCGAAACCTCCGCCCCCGGCTGCGCGGGCCCGTCCTCGGTCCGCGCCGGCCCGGCCCGAAGCCGGCGAGCGGTGCCTGCGCGTACTGCGCCGTCGCGCTGCAGGCCTGCCCGGACTGCGGGCAGGACTGGCGCGCGAACCGGTGCACGACCTGCTCGCTCGGCCTGCGCTGCCCCACCCACGGCAGCTACTGGCTCGCCCGCTGACCCACGTCTGGCCCGCTGATCACGTAAAGGACGACCGCGATGCTGTCTGCCTTCTCATCCCGCGTAAGGCGCGTCCCGGCCCGCCTGGGCGCTGGCGCCGTCGCGACGCTGCTCGGCCTCGGCCTGCTCGCCGGGTGCGGCGGCCAGGGCGCCTCCGGGCCACCGGGCGCACTGGCCGTGATCGTGGGCGCGCACTCGAACATGGTGGCGCCGAGCCTGGTCGACGCGGTGCAGATCGAGATCGACACCGCGTCCGACCTCGGCTCGCCCGCGACGGTCATCGTGCCCGACGGGGACCCCACCGCCTCGGCCCCGCTCTCGCTGGCCGCCAGGAACAACAACCCGCTCTACAAGCAGGACCAGCTCGCCCAGCTCAACACCCTCATCGACCAGACCAGGGCGGACAACCCCGAGGTGGACCTGCTCGACGCCCTCGCGCTGGGCGCCCGCGCGGTGGGGGACGCGGCCGGGCCGCACACCATCCTGGTGATCGACAGCGGGCTGCAGACCGCGGGCGCGCTGCGCTTCCAGGACCAGGACGGTGCGCTGCTCGACGCGAATCCCGCCGAAGTGGTCGACCTGCTGCGCCGTACCCGCCAGCTGCCCGACCTCACCGGCGCGCGGGTGGTGTTCACCGGTCTCGGCGACACCGCGCCGCCGCAGCAGCCGCTGCCCGCGCCGGCCAGGGCGGTGCTCATCGACATCTGGACCTCGATCGTCAAGGCGGCGGGCGGCACCCCCGTGGTCAAGCAGACGCCGCTGCCGAACTCCCGCAAGATCAGCGGGCTGCCCCCGGTGAGCACCGTCCCGGTGGCGGTGCGCCCGATCGGACCGCCGCCGTCGGTCACCGTGCTGCGCGACGGCACCGTCGGGTTCCTGCCCGACCAGGCGGTGTTCCGGGACCCCGCACAGGCCCGCGACGTGCTGAACGACTTCGCGCTGGCGGTCAAGAACGGCCGCAGCGCCAGGCTCACCGGCACCACCGCGTCGGCGGGGCCCGAGCAGGGCAGGCTGGCGCTCTCCCGCGACCGGGCCGAGGCGGTGCGCGACCTGCTGATCTCGCTGGGCGCGCCGGCCGACCGGATCACCGCACGCGGCCTGGGCAGCGACTTCCCCGGCTACGTGCCCGACCGGGACGCGCAGGGCAACCTCGATCCCGTGCTGGCGGCCAGGAACCGGCAGGTGATCATCGAGCTGACCTGAGGCCGGCGTCGTCGCCCTCGTCCCGGCGGCTCATCGACTACCGTGCGGCTCGGTAGCTCTCATCGCTGGGAAGGCGGGTTGGTTGTGCCGCAGGGGATTACTCATCTGTTCATTCCTGGGCCCACGAATGTGCCCGAGGCGGTGCGCCGGGCGATGAACGTGCCGATGCAAGA
>DASXOL010000026.1:0-5949 GCA_036494295.1 Pseudonocardiaceae bacterium | reverse complement strand
CGCGGTGCGCACCACCGCATCCGTGGTCAGCTCCCAGGAGGTCTGGCTGCGCGGCTGCCCGTAGTAGATCTCCACGACGCCGGTGGCGTGCGTGGCCAGCAGCTCGATGGTGTCGTCCTGCTGGGGACGCCAGAACCCGGTCTCGCGGGCGGCCGGCCTGATCACCTCGCCCGCCTCGTCGAGCAGCCAGGCGCGCGACTCGTAGCGCAGGAACGGCCGTCCGTCGTGGCAGATCACCAGCTGCTGGCCGAATCGGTACGGCCCCTCGATCGTGGGGTAGACCACCTCACCCCCGCCGCGCCACACCCCGACCAGCGGCAGCAGCACCAGGCAGTCCGGGTGCAGTTCGGGTCCCTCGCGCAGGTTCGCGGTGTCCGGGGGGATCGGGAGGTCGGTGAAGTCGGGCAGGTTCAGCGCGCGGGTGCTCTCCGCGCGTGCTGCGGCGGCCTGGATGGCATCGTCGCCGCTAGAGCCGATGGTTCCGGTCATTCAGCGCATCATAGGGCTCCGCCACGGACGGGTTTGGGCCGCGCGGACCGGCCCCTCCCCGAGCGAAACCGTTCGGTGCGGTCAGGCGCTCGCCCGGCGCTGCGCGGTGGCCTGGACGTCGACGTGGCGCCGGACGGTCACCATCGCGCCCTGCCTCGGCACCAGCGTCACGTGGCGCACCTTCACCGACTCGTCCCGGGTCGTGGTCGGGGTCAGCTCCACCCGGCGCAGGATCTCGCGCAGCACGGTGCGCATCTCGACCTGAGCGAAGGTCGCCCCCAGGCAGCGCCGGATCCCGCCGCCGAAGGGCAACCAGACGGAGCTGTCGGCGCGCTGGTCGAGGAACCGCTCCGGCCGGAACTCCGCCGGCTCCGGGTAGTAGCGCGGATCGCGGTGCACCAGGTCGATGCTGGGCGCCAGCATCATGCCGGCCGGGATCCGGTACCCGGCCAGCTCGACGTCCTCGGTCAGCTGGCGGCCGATCTGGAAGACCACCGGGCGCGAGCGGAGGCTTTCCTTGCACACCGCGTCGAGCCAGGCGTCGTCACCGGTCTCCGCGGCCTCCGCGGTGCGCGCCAGCAGCGCCGGATTGCGGGTGAGCCGTTCGAAGGTCCAGGCCAGCGCGGTGGCGGTGGTCTCGTGGCCGGCGAGCAGCAGGGTCACGAGCTGGTCGACCAGCTCGTCGTCGTCCATCGTCTGGTCGGACTCGGCGATGGTGCGGACCATCATCGCCAGGACGTCGGTGCGCCGCGCGAGGTTCGGATCCTGGCGGCAGCGCACGATCTCGTCCATCAGCAGGGTGTGCGACCGTGCCTTGTTCTCCTTGCGGCGCCGCCACAGGCCGACGTTGCGCAGCATCTTCGGCGGCGGGAGCAGCTGCATCGGGGAGCCGATCTCCACCATCGGCGGCAGCGCGTGGCGAAGCCTGGCCAGGCGCAGCTCGTCGTGCACGCCGATCACGGTGCGCAGGATCACCTCGAGGGTGATCGCCTGCATCCGGGGCAGCAGCGGGAAGCGTTCGCCCACCGGCCAGCGGGACACCTCGTCCGCGGTGATCTCCACCATCTCCGCGACCTGCCTGCGCACCGAGTCACCGTGAAACGCGGGCAGCATCAGACCGCGACTGCGGTGGTGGTCCTCGTCGTCGACCACCAGTACCGAGCGCGGCCCGAGGATCTCGGCGAGCGGGATGTTCGCCGCGCCGGCGTGGTAGACGGCCGGGTCGCCGCGCATCAGCACCTTGATGTCGTCGCGCGCCGCCAGGTAGACAAGCGTGCCCCAACCCGGAATCTGCACGGTGAAGCGGTCGCCGTAGCGCCGGTGGCAGAAATGCAGAAACGCCAGCGGCATGAGAAGGAAAAGCCCGGCCTGCACCGTTGCGGGCAATGGCGGTCCGGGCGGCAGCGTCCTCGCCATGATCGGACTGTACATACGTCCTAAACGCTTGTATAGACGTAACATCTCGTTTCATGGGACACCGCGAGGCGCTGCTCGACGGGGCCCGCCGCTGCCTGCTGGAACGGGGCTACGCCCGCACCACCGCGCGCGACATGGTGGCCGCGTCGGGCACCAATCTCGCCTCGATCGGCTACCACTTCGGCTCGAAGGACGCGCTGCTCCACGAGGCCATGCGGGAGTGTTTCGACGAGTACGTCCAGGAGATCGCGGCGGTCGTGTTCGCCGACCCGAGCGCCACTCCGCTGCAGCGGGTGCGGGCCTCCTGGGCGGCGCTGGTGACCACCCTCGACCAGCACCGTCCGCTGATGGTCGCCTTCTTCGAGGCGCTGTCCCAGGCCGACCGGGTACCGGGCCTGCGAGCCCAGCTCGCGGACTGTTACGAGCGGCTGCGCAGCACGGTGGCCGACATGGTGCGCGCCTCGGTGGGGGAACTGCCCGACCCCGTCGCCCGGCACACCGCCTCGTTCCTCATCGCGGTATACGACGGCCTGCAGGTGCAGTGGCTGCTCGACCCGCACCGGGCGCCGGACGCCGACGAACTCATGGGAGCCCTCGACGTCGCGCTACCCGCCGCGCTCAGCGTCGAACGGACCCCGGAGCCGCACTGACCCCGGTCAGCCTCCGGCGCTCTCCAGCGTCCGGTGCAGCCGGACGCCGGACGGGGTCACCAGCACCGGGCGCTGGTCACATTCCGCCGACGACGAACCGAGGCTCAGGTGCCCGCGGCCGAGCAGGTCATGCAGGGAGTCGTGCAGGTGGCCGGGGATCCGGGCGCCCCGGTCGAGGAACAGGTCGTCGCCGACCAGGATCACGTGCCCACGGCACACCCGGCGCAGCGCGAGCAGGTGGCCCAGTTGGGCGGAGATCAGACTGCTCATGCGGATTCCCGGAGCGAGTTCGGCTGAACCGGTGGGCCGGTCAGATGGTGACGCGTAGCGTTCGCAGCCGGCCGGTCGTTTGGTTCGGTGGTTCGGCCCGGCCGGATGACTTGGAGGGGGTCGCTCATGCCCGGCACCGGCTTCTGGCACTGGTTCGGTCCGCTCGCGCTCACCGTGTGCTGGGGCCTGTTCGCGCTGGTCTGGCTCGTGGGCGCGGGTTACAACCGGCGAAAGGCGCCCGCCGCGCGGGAACGCACTGGCACTGTCCCGGTCTGGCTGGTCGCGGTCGCGGCGGTCCTGGCGTTGCAGTGGGTCATCCCGGTCTCGGTGTGGCGGCCGCTCACGGTCCGGGCGCCCTGGCTGGTGGTGGCCGGCGTCGTCGTGCTGGTCGCCGGGACCGCGTTCACGCTGTGGGCCAGGGCGGAGCTGGGCACCATGTGGACCTCGGCGGCGGTGGTCAAGGACGACCACGCGCTGCGCACCGAAGGGCCGTATGCGCTCACCCGCCACCCCATCTACACCGGGCTGCTGGGCATGATCGTCGGCACGGTCCTGATCGACGGGCTGGGCGCGTCGCTCATCCTCCTGCTTGCGGTCGTGGTCATCCTCCAGATGAAGATCCGGGCCGAGGAGCGACTGCTCGACCGCAATCTGGACGGCGCCTACCAGGAGTACCGCCGACGAGTGCCCCGGCTGATTCCCCGGCCCCATGGCCGCTGACGGCGACGGCGCCGGACTCATCGCGGGTTAGGGTCGGCGGGTGGCCAGGGTCGTCGGGCTGACGTATTACCCGGTCAAGGGGTGTGCGGGTATCTCGGTGCCGGATGCGCAGCTGACCTGTGCCGGTCTCGCGCACGACCGGAGCTTCATGGTGATCGGCGAGGACGGCCGGTTCCGCAGTCAGCGGCAGGATCCGCTGATGGCGACGATCCGGCCCGAGATCGGCGCGACGGGCGAGCGCCTCACGTTGCGTGCACCAGGGCAGCGCGAGGTGTGCGTCGACGTGGATCTCGCCACCCCGCCGCGCGATGTGGAGCTGTTCGGTGCCTGGTACACCGGCGTCGACCAGGGCGACGCGGTGGCCGGCTGGCTCTCGGCGGTGCTGGGCGCGCCGAGCAGGCTGGTCCGGGTGCCACCCGGGCACCAGCGGGTGACCG
Organism: Pseudonocardiaceae bacterium; assembly: GCA_036494295.1. Taxonomy (GTDB): domain Bacteria; phylum Actinomycetota; class Actinomycetes; order Mycobacteriales; family Pseudonocardiaceae. Next base: position 1,967 of record DASXOL010000026.1, on the reverse strand, counting down.
ACGGCGAGACGCCGGGCACCTCCGGCTATGCCGACAGCTGCCCGGTCCTGCTCACCTCGCTGTCCTCGCTGGATCTGCTCACCGAGCGGATCGCCGAGCACGGCGGTGAGCCGGTGCCGATGAGCCGCTTCCGTCCCAACGTCGTGGTGAGCGGGTGGTCCGCGCCGCACACCGAGGAGCGGGCCCGGCGGATCGGCATCGGAGGCGCTGAGCTGGGCTACGCCAAGCCGGCCGTCCGCTGTGTGGTGACCATGGTCGACCAGGAGAGCGGCACGAGGAACGGCCCGGAGCCGCTGCACACGCTCGCCGGCTACCGTCGCACCGCCCGGGGCGTGGTGTTCGGCGCCAAGTTCGCCGTGCTGCGGCCGGGTGTCCTGGCCGTGGGGGATGAGGTGGCCGTCAGCCGGTGGGCGGACTCGGATGCGGAAGACGGTGTTGACGGGCGCGGTGTTGACGGGCGCGGTGGCGGCGTGGCGCGGTGACGGCGGCCGGCCGGGCTGTCACGCGGTCAGCCGCTCGGTTCGTCCTTCGAGCGGCGTTCGCGTTTGCCCCGCGCGAGTTCGGTGGCCAAGGCGTCGAGATGCTGGTTCCAGAAGCGGCGGAACCGCTCCAGCCAGACGTCCACCTCCTGCAGCGGCGCGGAGTCCACGGCGTAGAGCCGTCGGGTGCCTTCGGCGCGGACGGTCGCGAAGCCGTTCTCGCGGAGCACGCGCAGGTGCTGGGAGACCGCAGGCTGGGAGATGCCGAACTCGCGCCGGATCACCGCGACGAGCGCACCCGAGGTCTGCTCACCCTCGGCGAGCAGTTCCAGGATCCGGCGGCGAACCGGATCTCCGAGTACGTCGAAAGCGTGCACGGCGCAAAACGCTGCCAGCCGCGACTTATATAAGTCAATGACGGTAGAGGTCGAACGGGGTGGGTTTGTAGCGGTTTGAGGCCGCGCTGAGGGGGGTTTGCGGCTCTTGAAGAGCCACGAAACAGCACACAGCGGGCTGCATCCGGGTCGAGGGGGTGAAGACCCGGTACAGCCCGCTGTGTGGATCGGTCTCAGGTCAGCGAGAGGTCGGCCGAGTACAGGCCGGGCCCGTCGGCGTTCACCGTGGTCTCGCCGTTACCGGACTGATGCAGTGCGCGCACCGTCCAGCTCCCGGGAGCGGTGAAGAACCTGAAATCCCCGGACGCCGAGGACACCACCTCAGCGGTGAACTCGCCGGTGGAGTCGAGCAGCCGCACGAACGCGCCCGCGACGGGCCCGCCGCCCACGCTCACCTTGCCGGTGAGCACGGTGTGCTTGTTCAGGTCCGTACCCGCGGGGAGTTCCTGGGTCTGTTCGGGTGCACCACACATGACTTCTCAGCTCCTCGCCGTCAGCTGCCCGCGCCGAGTTCGATCGGAGCGCCGACCAGCGATCCGTACTCGGTCCACGAGCCGTCGTAGTTCTTCACGTCCGAGTGGCCCAGCAGCTCGTGCAGCACGAACCAGGTGTGGCTGGACCGCTCGCCGATACGGCAGTAGGCGATGGTCGCCCTGCCGTCGTCAAGCCCGGCCTCGCCGTAGAGCGTGCGCAGCTCGTCGTCGGACTTGAAGGTGCCGTCCTCGTTGGCCGCCTTCGACCAGGGCACGTTCAGCGCGCTGGGGATGTGACCCGGACGCTGCGCCTGCTCCTGCGGAAGGTGCGCGGGCGCCAGGATCTCGCCGCTAAACTCACCGGGCGAGCGGACGTCGACCAGGTTCTTGTTGCCGATCGCGTCGACCACTTCCTGGCGGAACGCGCGGATCGCGGTGTCCTGGTCCTGCGCAGAGTAGCTGGTGCCGGGCCTGGTCACCTCGTCGGTGGTCAGCTCACGGGCGTCGAGCTCCCACTTCTTGCGCCCACCGTCGAGCAGCTTGACGTCGTTGTGGCCGTACAGCTTGAAGTACCAGTAGGCGTAGGCAGCGAACCAGTTGTTGTTCCCGCCGTAGAGCAC
>DASXOL010000025.1:0-3199 GCA_036494295.1 Pseudonocardiaceae bacterium | reverse complement strand
GTCCCGTCCGCGAGCCGGTTGTAGATCACCCGGGACACCCTGGCGAAGTCCGGCCTGATCGCCTCCCGCTCGATCATCGACGCGATCACCAGCACCTCGTAGGGGCTGTACCCGGTGCCCGATGCCGAGCCCGGCAGCCCGCCGGCCAGCAACCGCGCCATCGACGGCTCGGTCACCTGCTTCAGCAGGTCCGCCGCGGAGCTGCCCGGTCGGACGTCGTACCTGCCGGGCAGCAGCAGGCCCTCCAGCCTGCGGCCCGGTTCGACGCGGGACGCCGGATCCGCCACCCAGGCGGGCACCCCGAGATCGGTCAGGTCGGCCTGTTCCATCGCCGCCTTGAGCGCGGCAGCGCTGACGCAGGTGCTGCGCCCGTTGATGTTCGCGCAACTCGCCCGCGCCAGCGTGCTGAGCAGCCCGGGGACCGTCACGTCGTTCGGTATGTGCACGTCGTCCAGCTGCTCGCCGCCGCGGATCTCCAGCTGTCCCACCCGCGCGGCCGGATCGAGCAGCTGCGCCACCGCGGCCGCACCGGACATCCGCAGCCGCACCTGGTAGTAGCCGGGCTGCACCCGCTGGATGCGGGGATCCGCCTGCGCGGCACGGGTGAACGCCTTGAGGCTGGCCACCACGTTGCTCCTGACCAGCCCGGCGCCGATCTCGCTGAGACTCTGACCCTCGTGGACCTGCACCACCATGCCGGCACCACCGGGTCCGGCGTAGTCCGGCACCTCGCGCAGCTTCTGCACGTAGCGCACGCCGTAGACCGCGGCGCCGCCGAGAATCACCAGCGCGATCAGCGCCAGGACGAGCATGCGCCTGCGCCGGCGCGGCCGGGCCGACCGCTTCCTGGCCCGACGGCGCTCCCGCCTGGTGGTGCGCCGCCGCGGTGCCGGATCCTGACTTCCCTCGCCGAACAGACCGAGGTCGTCGCTCATCGGGCGGCCGCCTCGACCGGCGCGTCGAGGTGCGATGTGTCGGGGGTCATCAGGTGTCCTCCACTGATCTGTTGTCCCCCGTATGGTCTGCGTCCCTGCCGCGGAGACCGTCGAGCCAGCTCTGCAGGATCTCCACCGCGGCCGCCTGGTCGATCACCGCCCGCTGCTTGCGGCCGCGGACGCCGCGCTCGGCGAGCACCCGGGTGGCCGAGACGGTGGTGAGCCGCTCGTCGGCGAAGCGCACCGGAACGTCCGCACCCAGCCGCGGGACGAGCTGGCCGGCGTAGTCCTGCGCCGCCTGCGCCGCGGAGCCGTGGCGTCCGGACAACGTGCGCGGAAGCCCGACCACCACCTCGACCACCTCGTGCTCGACGACCAGGGCAGCCAGCGCGTCCAGGTCCGTGCCGCCACGCCGGTCGCGGTCAAGGGTAACGAGCGGCGTCGCGAGGACGGCCGACGGATCCGAGAGCGCCACCCCCACCCGTACCTCGCCGACGTCGACACCCAGGCGGCGCCCGGTCCGGGCAGGAGTGGGGCTCACCCGCCGTTCCGCTCGGCGAGCTCGGTGCGCAGCGCGGCCACCGCGGCCGGAATGCCGCCCGGCTCGGTGCCGCCGCCCTGCGCCAGGTCCGGCTTGCCGCCGCCGCGGCCGCCCAGTGCGGGTCCGAACACCGGCACCAGCGCGCCCGCGGCCAGCCCGCGCTCCCGCGCGGCGGCAGTGGTCGCGACCACGAAGGACACCTTGCCCGCGGCGTGGTCCGGGCTGAACAGCGCCACCACCCCGGGTCGATCGCCGAGCCTGCCCCGGACGTCGGTGGCCAGCGCCCGCAGGTCGTTGCCGCTCACGCCCTCCTGGGTGGCGACCGCCACCAGCGCGGTCCCGTTCACCTGCTCGGCGCCCTCGGCCAGCGCACCGGCCGAGGACAGGACCGCCGCGGCGCGCAGCCGCTCCAGCTCGCGCTCCGCCGCGCGGAGCCGTTCGGTGAGCCCGCCGATGCGCTCGGGCAGCTCCTCGGGCCGCGCCTTGAACTGCTCGGCGAGCTGGGAGACCAGCACGTGCTCGCGGGCCAGGAAGCGGAACGCGTCGAGGCCGACCAGCGCCTCCACCCGGCGGACCCCGGAGCCGATGGACGCCTCCGAGAGCAGTTTGACCAGGCCGATGTCCGCCGAGTTGGGCACGTGGGTGCCGCCGCACAGCTCCTTGGAGTACTCCCCGATGGTCACCACGCGGACCGCGTCGCCGTACTTCTCGCCGAACATGGCGATGGCGCCATCGCGCCGGGCCGCGTCCATCGTCATCACGTCGGCGATCACCGGCAGCGAGCGCAGCAGCACCTCGTTGACCTCGTCCTCGACGTCGGTGAGGACGCCGGCCGGGACCGCGCCGGCGGGCGAAGTGAAGTCGAAGCGCAGCCGTCCCGGGGCGTTCAGCGACCCGGCCTGCGCGGCACTGGTGCCCAGCGCCCGGCGGATACCCGCGTGCACCAGGTGCGTCGCCGAGTGCGCCCTGGCCACCGCCCGGCGGCGGGTGACGTCCACCTGCGCGAGCACCGGCGCGTCGAGCACCACCTCGCCGCCCAGCACGGTGCCCCGGTGCACCGAGAGCCCGCTCACCGGGGACTGCACGTCGCCCACCTCGACGGTGAAGCCGTCACCGATCAGCGTCCCGGTGTCGGCGAGCTGGCCGCCGCCCTCGGCGTAGAACGGGGTGCGGTCGAGCACCACCTCCACCTCGGTGCCCGCACCTGCCGCGGGTACCCCGGTGCCGTCGACCAGCAGCCCGACCACCCTGGCCTCGGCGCTGAGGTCGGTGTAGCCCAGGAAGTCGGTGCGGCCGCGGGTGTCGAGCACCGTGCGGTACTCGCCGAGGTCGCCGTGCGCGGAGCGGCGCGCGGCCGCGTCCGCCTTGGCCCGCTCCCGCTGCTCGGCCATGAGCTTGCGGAAACCCGCCTCGTCCACCGACAGGCCCGCCTCGGCGGCCATCTCCAGGGTGAGGTCGATCGGGAAGCCGTAGGTGTCGTGCAGCTGGAAGGCCTGGTCCCCGCTCAGCTGCGCACCGCCCGCCGCCCTGGTGTCGGACACCGCGGTGTCGAAGATCCGGGACCCGGTGCTCAGTGTGGCGAGGAACGCCTCCTCCTCGGCGCGGGCGACCGCCTCGATCCGCGGATAGTCGTTCACCACCTCGGGGTAGGAGGGGCCCATCGTGTCGCGCACCACCGCGGTGATCTCGCCGAGCACCGGCTCGGTGACGCCGAGCAGCCGGG
>DASXOL010000024.1:0-11637 GCA_036494295.1 Pseudonocardiaceae bacterium | reverse complement strand
GGTGACGTACTGCAGCTGGTTGTTCCCGTTGAGCAGCAGACCGTCCTTGGTGGACTTGGTGGCCTGGAACTTGGCGTCGGCGGCGTCGAAGATCGCGCCCCAGCCGCCGAGCTTGGCGGGCAGGTAGACCACCGCCGCGATGATCACGATGTAGATCAGCAGGTCCTTGACGAAGGCGATCAACGCGGGCGCCCGCAGCCCGGACTGGTAGGTGTAGACCGCCAGGATCACGAACGCCAGGAACAGCGGGGCGTGCCCGGCGATGCCGGTGCCGTTGAGGCCCATGGTGCGCAGCACCGATTCGAGGCCGACCAGCTGCAGCGCGATGTAGGGCATCGTCGCGACGATCCCGGTGATCGCCACGAGCAGTGCCAGCGTCGCCGAGCCGTAGCGGCCGTGCACGAAGTCGGCCGGGGTGATGTACCCGTGCACCCGGCTCACCGACCACAGCCGCAGCAGCGGCACGAACACCAGCGGGTAGACCAGCACGGTGTAGGGCAGCGCGAAGAACCCGGTCGCTCCTGCGCCGAACAGCAGGGCGGGGACCGCGACGAAGGTGTAGGCGGTGTAGAGGTCACCGCCGATGAGGAACCAGGTGATCCACGAGCCGAACTTGCGCCCGCCCAGCCCCCATTCGTCGAGGTGGCCCAGCGTGGCACCGGCCCGCCACCGCGCTGCGTAGAAGCCCAGCACGGTGACCAGCAGGAACAGCGCGGTGAAGATGATCAGTTCGGTCGACTGCAGCTTCATCGCTCCGCGCCCCCGTCCGCGTCACGGGCGCCACCGGCGTCCCGGTCCCCCGGGCCGTCGAGGTGTCTGGTCTTGGCGAAGACGATCGCCACGCAGATCACGCCGACCGGCACGTACAGGAACTGCTGCCAGTAGAAGAACGGGAACCCGAGCAGTCGCGGCTCCACGCTGTTGTACAGCGGCGTGACCAGCATCAACAACGGAACGAAGAGCAACAGGTTCCAGTTGCTCCAGCGCAGCGCGGGGTGGGCGGGCGCAGGCGAGCCGTCACGTGGGGTGGGGGGTGACATCGGCAGTCCTCTCCAGGACGGGGCCGACCAGTACGCGAGGTGCCCGGCCGGTGACGTCGAGTACGGCGCGCTGGATGCTAGGCGCAGATACGCCCATCGTCACGCTATCGGGCGAAATGGGAATAATAACGCGATCATATTTACCAGAGAGTAAGCGATCTGTGACATTCCGCGCTAGCATCACACCCCGATCGAATGGCCCAAAAACCGACCCGCGCGCAGCGTCTCCGCTGGTCGACGGCGGACGACCGATCGTCCGCGCCTGCGGCGCCATTGATCGCACGGCCACGTATCTCCGCCGGAAGGGGCGGTACAGTGCTCGCCGTGGCGACTCCCCGGCGCCCGGTGCGTTCCGTTGTCCGTGATCTTTCCATGGGCGTTGTCGCCCTCTTCGCAGCAGTAGCGCTGGGCACCGGGTGCGCTCGCACCATCGAGGGCACGCCCGCCGCGAGCCCGCGCACCCTCGCGCCGAACGTGTCCGCGGAGGTCGCCCGCCTGCCACCGGGCGGGCCGATCAGCCGTGGCGGATGCCTGGCGGCGGACACCTTCGCCGCGGTCGACTGCAACCAGCCGCACGAGCTGGAGGCATTCCACTTCACCGCACTGCCGGTCGACTTCCCGCAGCGTTACCCGACGCCGGACACCCTGCTGCCCCGCTTCGAACCGCAGTGCCGTGCCGAGCTGCCCGGCTACCTGGGCAGCGCCGACGCCGACGCGAGCAGGCTGCGCGAGTTCGTCTACTGGCCCTCCCAGCCGGGGTGGAACGCCGGCCAGCGCTGGGTGCTGTGCGCGGTCGTGGAGATCGGCCCGGACGACCGGCCGATCGCGCGCACCGGCTCGTTGCAGGGCGTGCTCCGCGACGGACTGGGCCGGTTCCAGACCTGCAGCGCCACCCCGCCCTCGCAAGGCAACCTGCAGGTCGTGCCGTGCACCGAACCGCATCGCGGAGAGGCGGTGCCCGGCGTGCTCGTGCTCGGCGATCCGACCTCCCCTCCGATCAGCGCGGCGCAGGCCAACGCGCGGGCCGACCCGCACTGTCACGCCAAGATCAACGCCTACCTCGGGTCACCTACCGGTCGCGCCACGGTGCGCTACTCCTGGCGCTACCCGCTCCCCGAGTCGTGGGCCAACGGCTACACCTCCGCGGTCTGCTACGCGGAGACCGATACGCCGGTCACCGGCTCGCTCAGTGCCCACTAGCGGCCCACCGGCCACCCCTGACGACTGCGCGTGACCGCTTGCCCACGGGAATCGATCTATCCCTCGCGGCGAACCCGGGCCCACGATGAAGGGGTCCGCCGACGAGAGGAGCGAGCGCGATGCAGATCGACAGCTACCAGCCGGGCACCCCGTCCTGGGTGGATCTGGGCAGTCGCGATCCCGGCGCCGCAGCCGACTTCTACGCCGGGCTGTTCGGCTGGAGCGTCGCCGACCAGGGACCCGAGGCGGGCGGCTACCGGATGGCCTTCCTGCACGATCGGCCGGTGGCAGGCATCGGTCCCCAGCAGCAGCCCGACATTGCGCCTTACTGGACGACCTACGTATCGGTGACCGACGTCGACGCCACCGCCAAGGCGGTGCGCGAGGCAGGCGGGCAGGTGTTGGTGGAACCCATGGACGTGCTCGACGCGGGCCGGATGGCGGTGTTCGCCGACAGCGGCGGCGCTCAGTTCGCCGCCTGGCAACCCCGCCTGCACCAGGGCGCCGGGGTGGTCAACGAGCCGGGCGCGCTCTGCTGGAACGAACTGGCCACCCGCGATCCGGCCGGGGCGAAGCAGTTCTACCCGGCGGTGCTGGGCTGGGCGCCCGCCGACCACGACACCGGCCCGGTGACCTACACCGAATGGACGGTCGGCGACCGCCCGGTGGCCGGGATGATGCCGATGGACGAGCGGTGGCCCGCCGACCTGCCGTCACACTGGATGGTCTACTTCGGCGTCGAGGACACCGACGCGGCGGCGGCCAGGGCGGAGCAGCTCGGCGGGACCGTCGCGGGGCCGCCCACCGACATCCCGCCTGGACGGTTCGCGGTGCTCAGCGACCCGCAGGGCGCCATGTTCAGCATCATCGCGATGACCCCGCGCTGACCACCGGCCGCGCACAGCACAGCGGGCCCGGCTGATCCCAGCCGGGCCCGCTCGCGTCCGTGCCGGTCAGCCCGCGTCGGCGAGCCGCTGCTTGAGCGCGTCGAGCTCGTCGCGCATCGAGCTGGGCAGCGAGTCGCCGATCCGGTCGAACCACTGCTCGATCAGCGGGATCTCGTGGCGCCACTCGTCGACGTCCACGGTCAGCGAGGCGTCCACGTCCGCCACCGGGGTGTCCAGGCCGGACAGGTCGATCTGGGTGGCGTCGGGGACCCGGCCGATCGGGGTCTCGGTGGCGGTCGCCTTGCCCTCGATCCGCTCGATGGCCCACTTCAGCACACGGCTGTTCTCCCCGAACCCGGGCCACAGGAAGTGCTTGTCCTCAGCCCGGCGGAACCAGTTCACGTAGAAGATCTTCGGCAGCTTGGTGGCGTCCGCCGACTTGCCGACGTTGATCCAGTGCTGGAAGTAGTCGCCCGCGTTGTAGCCGATGAACGGCAGCATCGCCATCGGGTCGCGGCGGACCTCGCCGAGCCCGCCGACCGCCGCCGCGGTCTTCTCGCTGGACAGCGTGGCGCCCAGGAAGACCCCGTGCTGCCAGTCGAACGCCTCGTTCACCAGCGGAATCGTGTCCGCACGCCGCCCGCCGAACAGGATGGCCGAGATCGGCACGCCCTTCGGGTCGTTCCACTCGTCGGCCAGCACCGGGCACTGCGCCATCGGCGTGCAGTACCGGGAGTTCGGGTGCGAGGAAGGCTCCCCGGCGGCGCCTTCGTCGGGGGTCCAGTCCTTCTTGGTCCACGAGGTGAGGTGCTCGGGCCTGCCCTCCATGCCCTCCCACCAGATGTCGCCGTCATCGGTGAGCGCGACGTTGGTGAAGATCGAGTTGCCGTGCTCCAGCGTGCGCATCGCGTTCGGGTTGGTCTTCCAGTTCGTTCCCGGCGCCACTCCGAAGAAGCCGTTCTCCGGGTTGACCGCGTAGAGCCTGCCGTCCTCGCCGAACCGCATCCAGGCGATGTCGTCGCCCAGCGTCTGGACCTTCCAGCCGGGGATGGTCGGCTCGAGCATCGCCAGGTTGGTCTTGCCACAGGCCGACGGGAACGCCGCCGCGATGTAGTAGTCCTTCTTCTCCGGGCTGGTCAGCTTGATGATCAGCATGTGCTCGGCGAGCCAGCCCTCGTCGCGCGCCATGGCCGAGGCGATGCGCAGCGAGTAGCACTTCTTGCCCAGCAGCGCGTTGCCGCCGTAGCCGGAGCCGTAGCTCCAGATCAGCCGCTCCTCGGGGAACTGGACGATGTACTTGGTGTCGTTGCACGGCCACGGCACGTCCGCCTGGTCCGGCCCCAGCGGGTAGCCCACCGAGTGCAGGCAGGGCACGAACTCGGCGTCGCCGCCGTCCGGCCGGGTGAACTTCGCCAGGGCCTGGTCGCCCATGCGGGTCATGATCTTCATCGAGCACACCACGTACTCGGAGTCGGTGATCTCCACACCCAGCTTGGGCTTCGGGTCGTCGAGCGGCCCCATGCAGAACGGCACCACGTACATCGTCCGGCCGCGCATGCACCCCCGGTACAGCTCGGTCATGATCGACTTCATCTCGTCCGGGTGCATCCAGTTGTTGGTCGCACCGGCGTCCTTCCGCTCGTGGGAGCAGATGAACGTCCGCTCCTCGACACGGGCTACGTCGGACGGGTCGGATGCGGCCCAGAACGAGTTCGGCTTGCGCGCCAGCCGGACGAAGGTGCCGTTGTCAACGAGCTGGGCGGTGAGCCGCTCCCACTCCTCTTCGGAACCGTCGCACCAGACGATGCGGTCAGGGGTGGTCAGCTCTGCGACGTCACGCACCCAGGTAAGCAACCGAGAGTGGCTGGTGGGGGCATGGTCCAGACCCGAGATGGTCGCTGCAGTCACTGCTTGTCTCCTGCCTGGGCCGAGGAGGCCCGATACCGACCTTCCGCGTTCTCGTGGAACGCCGGATGCCGCCCGCTGTGCTCACGGGCGGTTCGAGATGGGGAATGACTAGGAGGTTAACGCAGCCCGCACACAGTGCAGCCGTTCGAGCTTGAGAGTTCCCTCACAAGACCGATCACGGAATCGGTACAGAACATTTCTGTAACGGTTCGGTACTGGATCTTGGCTTAAGAAGCCCTGCTGACCGAGGACATATTGAAATCATGCACCCGTACGGGGGGCATGGCGGTTCGGGAGAACCAGTCCTTCCACTCCCGGCAGAGCGTGCGCTCGGTAACCCCGACCTCACGGATACGACGCATGAGGTCGATCGGACTTTCGTTGAATCGAAAGTTATTCACCTGACCCACCACCGCGCCGTCCTCGACGAGGTAGACCCCGTCCCGGGTGAGTCCGGTGAGCAGCAGCGACGCCGGATCCACCTCGCGGATGTACCACAGACAAGTCAGCAGGAGTCCACGCTCGGTGGCGGCGACCATATCGTCGACGCGGCTCGACGATCCGCCGGTGAGAATCAGATTCTCCGGGGGCGGGGTGAATTGTCCGCCCAGTTCGCCCGCGGCCGCCCGCGGATAGGCCAGCGCGTTGATGGTGCCGTCCCGTATCCAGTCCACCCGGTCGACCGGCGCGCCGTTGTCGAAGACGCTCACCGAATCGGTCGAGGTGGTCGTGGTCAGGAACGGAGTGGTGGCCAGTCCGGATGCGGTGGGATCGCTGGACAGCGTGAGCGGAAGCTCACTGAGACGTTCCCCCAGCCTGGTGCCGCCCGGTTTGCCGGAAGGAGCAGAGAAGGCCGATCTGCCCTCGTGCGCCGGACGGCCCTCCATCTCCCACGCCATGTAGATCATCAGGTCCGCGATGGCCGACGGCGGCAGGATCGTCTCGTATCTGCCCGCGGGCAGTTCGATCCTGCGCCGTGACCAACCCAGCCGCCTGCGCACCTCCGCGGAGAGCGCGGGAAGGTCCACGTCGGTGAAGTCGGCGGTGTAGGCGCCCGCCCACGCGCTGCGGCTCAGGTCGTCGGCCACCTTGGCGTTGAGCTCCACGGTCCCGGTGGGTTGCACCCAGCGGCGCCGCAGTCCGGTCGAGGACGCGAGCCAGGTGGTCTCCAGCCGGTGCTCGGCGAAGCCGTAGAGCAGATGCCCACCGCCCGACGTGGCGGAGCGCGACTCGGCGAAGGCGTCCGACAGCTCCGCCGCCAGCCTGCCGAACACGCCGATCTCGGTCGCGGCGCCCGGCGTGGCGAAGTCGGGGTCCGCCGGTCCCTCCACCAGCGGTGCGGCGTCCTGCGCGGGCCCGGACTGCCGGGCCGCCTCCTCGCTGGCCGCGACCACGGCGCGCACCTCGTCGAGGTCGGCCCCGTTGCCGCTCACCGTGCCCGCGCAGCGGCCGTCCGGGCCGTCCAGCACGGAGATCACCGCGAAGGACCGGCTCGTGCTGTGCCCGTTGGTGGTCATCGTGCTGTTCGCCCAGCGCAGGTTGGCCTCGCTGGCCTCACCGAGCAGCACGACGGCGCCGTCGGCCTTCGACGCGGCCAGCGCGGCCTCGGTGAGCTCCTCCGCCGAGATCACGATCCGGCCTCCTCGCGGGTGTTCAGCACGTTGACGGCGCGGAACAGCGCGGGCGGGCACCCGTGGCTCACCGCGGCGACCTGACCGGGCTGCGCCTTGCCGCAGTTCATCGCGCCCGCCAGCAGCCAGGACGACCGGCCGCCGACCGCCTCCATCGAGCCCCAGAAGTCGGTGGTGGTGGCCTGGTAGGCGACGTCGCGCAGTTGCCCGGCCAGCTTGCCGCCCTCGATCCGGTAGAAGCGCTGCCCGGTGAACTGGAAGTTGTAGCGCTGCATGTCGATCGACCAGGACCGGTCGCCGACCACGTAGATGCCCTTGTCCACCCCGGAGATCAGCTCCGCGGTGGTCGTGTCGGCGGCCGGGTCCGGTTGCAGCGAGACGTTGGCCATCCGCTGGATGGGCACGTGGTAGGGCGAGTCGGCGTAGGCGCAGCCCCCGGAGCGCTCCAGGCCGAGGCGGCGGGCGAAGACCCGGTCGGTCTGGTAGCCGACCAGGACGCCGTCGCGCACCAGGTCGAACTGCGAGGTGGCCACCCCGTCGTCGTCGTAGCCGACGGTGGCCAGGCCGTGCGGCTGCACCCGGTCCGCGGTCACGTGCATCACCGGGGAGCCGTAGCGCAGGGTGCCGAGCTTGTCGGGGGTGGCGAAGGACGACCCGGCGTAGGCGGCCTCGTAGCCGATCGCCCGGTCGTACTCGGTGGCGTGCCCCACCGACTCGTGGATGGTCAGCCAGAGGTTCGTCGGGTCGATCACGAGGTCGTACCGGGCCGGCGCCACGCTGGGCGCCTTGACCTTCTCGGCCAGCCACTCCGGGATCCGGGCCAGCTCGGCGTCCCAGTCCCAGAGGGCGTTGCCGGCCAGGTACTCCCAGCCCCGCGCGGTCGGCGGTGCGCAGGTGCGCATGCTCTCGAACGAGCCCGCCGCGCGGTCCACGGTGATCGCGGTGAGCGCCGGGTGCATGCGCACCCGCTGCTGGGCCGTGGTGGTGCCCGCGGAGTCGGCGTAGAACTTGGCCTCCTTCTCCGCCTGGAAGATCACGTCGGTGTGCTCGACGCCGTCCGCGGCGAGCAGCCGTCCCGACCACTCGGTCAGCAGCGCCACCTTGTCCTGCAGCGACACCGTGAACGGGTCGATCTCGTGGTCACCGGCCCACACCGCGTCGGGATGTGCGGGCTCCGCCGCGAGCTCCACCCGCTCGGCGTTGAGCGGACGCAACGTGCGGGCCACCTGCACCGCCCGGTCCGCGGTCGCCACCGCCGACTGCGGGGTCAGCTCGAGATTGGCGGCGAAGCCCCAGGTGCCTTCGACGACCACGCGTACCGCGAGGCCGACGGTGCTGGAGTCCTGGGTGGTCACCACCACCCCGTCGCGCAGCCGCAGCAGTTCGCGGGTGATCCGCTCGACCCGGACGTCGGCGTGTTCCGCGCCCGCCTCGCGGGCACGCTGCAGTGCGGCATCCGCCGCGGCACGTAACGGAAGGGCCAGAAAGTCCGGATCGACCGGGTTCCCGGAGGTGTTCGAGTCGAAGGTGCCGTGGCTCACGTGCGCCCACCCTAGTAGCCGGACACCGGGCACCCCCAGACGGTGACCGGCTACTTCCCCGCCTCAGATCTCGGTCCACTCTCCGGTGGCGGGATCGATCATCACCGGCCTCGGCGCTGCCGAGCCGATGCCCGCGGAACCGCGTTCGGAGGAGTTCGAGCCCGCCGAGCCGTCGACGGCCTGCGCAGGGTGGTCCTCGAAGGAGGTTTCGAGGCCGGCCCGCCCGCGTTCGACGACGGTCCACTGGCCGTCGGCTCCGTGGTCGGAGACGGTGACGGCGCCGTCCGGGGCGATCGCGGTGGCGACGTCGGCGCGGCCGTCGCCGTCGACATCGCCGAAGAGCACCGACCCGGTCGCCGGGCCGGTGACCGCGACCGTGTCCGCATGTCCGTCTCCGTCGGTGTCCCGGATCTCGACGCGGAGGTCCGCGAGGTCCGGTACACCGACGGTGAGCGGGTCGGCGTGCTCCGGCGAGGCCGGGTCTATCGCGGCGCCCCCGACCGTCGTCGGGGCGAGAACGGCGTCCCACTGGTCGTCGATGTGCACGCCGGTCCGACTCGCCGCGCCGCCCGGCGGTTCCGTGATGTGTCGATCCGGATCACACCGGCTGACCACGCAGTTCCTGGATGTGGCCGAGTGCGGCGCCCACGGCTGCCCGCTGCGCGGTGGCCTCGGCCAGCCGGGCGCGGCCCACGTCGATCGCCCGCTCCCGCTCGGCGTGCGCCATGCGCAGCGCGTCGTCCACCTCGCGCAGCTCCTCCTCAATGCCGGCGATCCGGCGGGCCAGCGCCTGCTCGAGTGCCAGCGCCACCTGGTGTTCCGCGTCGATCATCTGCTCGGCCACGGTCTGCTCCAGCACCCCGCGGGCCTCGGCCAGCACATCGGCGAGCCACTGCGCGAGATGGGCCTTGTCCGCGGTGTGGCGCCGGGTGCGGGCCATCCACCAGCCCGTGCCCAGCCCGAGCGCGATCGACACGGGCAGCACCAGCGCACCGCCGGCGAGGCCCGCCTCGGCGAGCGGGAGCGCGGCCAGCCTGCCGATGCCCAGCCCGCCGGAGACCCCGACCGCGACCAGCAGCTTGTCCTCCGCGCTGCGCGCCCGCGCGGCGGGCGGGGTCAGCACCAGCGGCCTGGCGTGGCGGGCCAGGCCGCTGCGGACCGCGCCCAGCTCGTCCGGGGTGAAGACGTCGGCCAGCGCGGCGTCCGCGATCCTGCCGACCCGCGCGGCGAGCCCGGTGCCGACCTGGGCTGCCAGCACCTGCAGCGAGGCGTCGACGTGGTAGGGCACCTGCTCCAGCGTCACGCGGTCGGCGGCGTCCACGACGGCCCGCAGCCGGGTGTGCATGGCGCGGATCTGCCCGGCCACCTGGTGGCTGGACTCCACCCGCGCCCGTTGCACCTCGGCCCGCAACCGCACCTGCCAGCTGCGGTCCGCGCTGCGCAGCGCGGTCGACAGCGCCGCCCGGCGCGCCCGCAGCACGCTCGCCTGCGACTCGCCCGATTCGAGCGCCTGCTGCCCGGCGTGCAGCCGGGCGACGAGGCCGTCCATCGCGGTGCACAGCGCGCGCAGTGTGTTGGCCTCGCCGAGCAGCGCCGCCCGGCCGCCGAGCTGGCGTTGCAGCGCCACCTGCAGCTCCGCGACACCCGACCGGGCGCGCAGCACCGGCGCCACCTCGGCGCCCGCGGTGGCGGCCCGTTCGAAGAGCCGCGCCGAGACCGGGTACACCGGCGCGGCGGCGAACCGGGGCGCGTGCCTGGCCAGCAGCTCGCGATCCGCGTCGGGCACCGCGCGCCAGCCGCGGTGCAGGTCGGTCTTGGTGAGCGCGAACAGCACGGTCTCCACCTGGCCGCCCAGCCCGGCGAGGAAGTCCAGCTCGCCGCGGGTGATCGGCGCGGACGCGTCCAGCACGAACAGCACGGCGGTCGCACCGCAGACCGCCTCGCGGGCGAGGTCGGCGTGCGCGTGGTGGAGCCCGCCGATCCCCGGTGTGTCGACCAGGGTGAGCCGCTCCAGCAGCGGCACCGGGGCCCGGACGTCCAGCCACCGGGGCGGCGGGCTGCCGTCCGACGGCTCCCGGCCGGTCACCCATCCGGCCAGGTCCTCGATCGGGACGCCGAGCGGCGGGGCGCCGGGATGGTGTGCGGTGGCCGTGCGGTACGGCCCGTGGCGCAGCACGAGCGAAACGGCGGTGGCGGCGACCGCGTCGGCCGGGGACAGCCCCTGTGTCGCGAGCAGCGCGTTGACCAGCGAGCTCTTGCCCCGCTTCGTCTCGCCGACGACCACGACCGCGGGGATGACCGGCCGGGCGGCGCCGATCCGCTCGACCCAGGCGGCGGCCGCGGGATCGAGCTCGGCGAGCCGGCCGGTGGCCCGCTGCCTGGTGCGGCGGATCGACGCGGGCAGATCGGGGTCAGGCACCGGCGCACCGGCCTGCTGCGCACAACTGCTGCCAGCGCAGGAAGTAGGCGCGGTGCACCACGTGCGCGATCCTGGCCTGTGCGGGCGTGGCGTCGAAGGCGAACGAGCGCCACCATCGGGCCCGTTGCAGCGCGTGGGACGCCAGCTCGGCGGCCGAGCGCCCCGGCAGGCCGAGCTGCTCGGCGACGACGGCCGATCCGCCGAGCCGGACGATCTCGTCGGCCAGCTCGGCGGGAAACGGCGCGGTGCCCGAACTCACCGAGCTCACCGCGTCGAGCAGCCGCAGCTGATGGCTCTGCGGCTCGGCCAGCATGGCCGCCACGACGTCCTGGATCACCGTCCGTTCCCGCGCCTCGCCCTGGCCCGCCAGCGCCGAGACCGCGCTCAGCGCGGCGGCCGCCTTGATCCCGTCCGCCCTGGCGCGCAGCACCACGTCCAGCCGGTCGCGCAGCTGGTCCAGCCCGGAGGCGGCACGCACGGTCCGGCGCAGCGCACCCGCGCTCAGCTGCGGGTCCGTCTCCAGTGCGGCCAGCGCGACCGCCACCCCGTGCAGGTCGAGCAACCGCAGCAGCCTGCCCCGCACCGCGGCAGGCACCGGGGCGTCGAGGGTGGTGAACAGGTCCGCGGAGAGCAGCAGCGTGCCGCGGGTGTCCGGATCGGTCCCGGCGAGGGCGGCGAGGGCACGGGCGTCGGCAGAGCTGAACGAGCCGGTCTCGGCGGTCTCGGCGAGCAGACCGATCATCGGCAGCACGCAGGCCACCCGGTGTCCCAGCACCTCGGTCTGGCGCGCGGCGAGCAACACGCCGGCCCGTGCCACGTCGCCGCCTGCGCCCGGCACCGACTCCGGCGGCACGGTGTCGACCTTGTTCAGCACCGCGATGGCGTTCGCCGGGCCGGGCGCCCGGCCGCCGGTCGCGGCCTGGAACGCGGCGAGCAGCTCGACGTCGTCGGCGCGGACCGTCTGGGTCACCACGTACAGCACCGCCTCGGCCGCGGTCAGCGCCGCCGCCG
>DASXOL010000023.1:0-13095 GCA_036494295.1 Pseudonocardiaceae bacterium | reverse complement strand
CGCAAGCCGACCTGGCCGCGCGGTTCGAGGACCTGGTGACCGGAGACGTCGGCGAGAAGACGCTGCGTTCGGCCGGGTTCGGCACACCGTCCGGCTGACTGGTCAGCGCAGGCAGATGAGCATGGCGTCGCCGCCGCGCTGGAACTCGTGGCCGACTCGCCGGATCTCGGTGCCGATCCCGTCGGCGGCGAGCGCACCCCGCAGAGCGCGAACATCCCGCGGTACTCGGCCATCGACCGGCAGCTGACCAGCATCTCGCCGATCCGGCTGGCGCGGGCGCGCCCCGGCCCCTGTGTCATACCCGGACCGTAGGAGCCTTCGCGCCCCTACTGACCGGGCCCGGCGGGTGACGGCTGTTGTTGTTCGACGAAGGCCTGCTGGGTGAGCGGGCTGGCCGGGCCCGCCTCGAGCGCCTTGCCCTGCGCCCGGAGCTGCTCGCGCCGCTCGTGCAGGGCGGTGCCCGGGGTGGCCCAGGCGACCCGCACCCGGCTCACCCCCGCGCCGCGCGGTGCCACCGGCACGACCGCCACCGGGGTGCCCGACTGCGGATCGGTCACCCACAGCACGAAATCCTGGTACTTCACGAGCTCGATGTCCGTGATCGGCGCCGGATAGTGATGCCGGCCTCCGGCCTTCGGCAGCTGGCCGATGTGGCGGACCGCGGGCAGCGGCACACAGGAGTTGAAGATCGAGTCCACCCACGCGGCCACGCCCGCCGCGTCGACGATGGGCGTGCCGAGTATCGCGTCGGCGTCGTGGTAGCCCATGCGCAGCATCTCGGGGATGGTCTTGGGGAATCCGCGATACACCCGCTGCGCGTTGCGCCGGAGGGCCTCGGCCTTGGCCGGGTCCGTGCAGAACTGCGCGCTCCACTCGATGCCGGCCTCGTTCTGCACCATGAACCACCCGGCGTCGTCGAACAGCCACAGCGACCCACCGTGGTGCATCTGCACACTGTCGAGGCCGAAGAAATCGCCGTCGGCGCCGAGCGTGGCGATAATGGCCTTGGCGAGTTTCTTGGCGGCCCGAAACCCGGCCGACTCGGTGCGGGCCGCGTGGTCCGGGATGTTGATCGTCCACGGGTTGTTCTCGTGTTCCTGATGCATCTGCATGGACAGCGGCAATGACGCCATGGCGCCTCCTCGTTCGGTCCACCGTATTGCCCGGCGAGGGACCGGAGGGAACAGGTCACCCGTCAATGGGAGTACCCCCATGCTCACCCCGTGGGTGGATGATCGACAAGGACTCCGCACAAATCGAGACATGGTGGCGGCAGCGGTGTGAACGGCCGCGTGCAACGCCTGCCCGCGGGGTATACGTGCGACATGGCTGACTTCGGTGCGCGATGAACGGGCCGCAGGAGCGACTCCGGGCCTATCGGGCCAAGCGGGACTTCTCCGTCACCGCCGAGCCGTCCGGTGCGGACGTGCCGGACGGCGCGGGCCGGTTCGTGGTGCAACGGCATCGCGCCCGCCGGCTGCACTACGACCTGCGGCTGGAGATGGACGGGGTGCTGGTGAGCTGGGCGGTCCCCAAGGGACCCACGCTCGACCCCAAGGCCAGGCAACTGGCGGTGCACGTGGAGGACCACCCGCTCGATTACGCCGACTTCGAGGGCGTCATCCCCGGCGGGGAGTACGGCGGGGGCGACGTGATCGTCTGGGACCTGGGGACCTGGCAGCCGGCGGGCACCGACGACCCGGCGCGGGCGGTCGAGCACGGCGAGCTGCACTTCGATCTGCACGGCGACAAGCTCGCCGGCCGGTTCGTCCTGGTCCGCCGGGACGGACCCGGCTCGGGCAAGGAGCAGTGGCTGCTGATCCACAAGAACGACGATTACGCACAACCCGGGTGGAATCCCGAGGACCATCCCCGTTCGGTGAAGAGTGGACGCACCAACGAGGAGGTCGCGGCGGCGCCCGATGTGCTCTGGCGCAGCGACCTGCCCCCGGACGAGGCTGCGGTTCCCCTGACGCGCAGCCCGGAACACACCTGGCGCCCGGCCACCGAGGAGGAGCTCGCCGCGCTCGACGCGCTCGGGCGGCAGGGCCGCTGGACCCTCCAGGACCGCGAGGTCCAGCTGACCAATCTGGACAAGGTGCTCTTCCCGGCGGGGAATCGGGGAGAGCCGATCACCAAGCGGGACCTCGTCCGCTACCACGCGGTGATCGCGCCGTTCATGCTTCCCTACCTCGCGGACCGCCCGGTGAACCTCCATCGGTTCCCGGGCGGCGTCGACCAGCCCGGCTTCTGGCAGAAGGAGGTGCCCGGCCACGCGCCGGACTGGCTGACGCGCTGGCGCAATGTGGCCGCCGACCAGGGCGAGACACAGTGGTACGCCGTGATCGACAGCGTCCCGGCCCTGGTCTGGATGGCCAACTTCGGGGCGGTGGAGCTGCACCCGTGGACCTCCCGGCTTCCCGATGTGCACCAGCCGACCTGGGCCATGATCGACATCGATCCGGGCTCTCGTACCAGCTTCGACGACGTCCTGGTGCTCGCCCGCCTGTACCGCACCGCGCTGCAGCACCTCGGCGTCGCCGGGATGCCGAAGGTCACCGGCAAGCGGGGTGTGCAGATCTGGGTACCGGTCCGCCCCGGGTACACCTTCGACGACACCAGAACGTGGGTGGAGAAGGTGTCCCGCGCGGTCGGGCAGACCGTCCCCGAGTTGGTCAGCTGGGAATGGCAGAAGGATCGCCGCCGCGGGCGCGCGCGCCTCGACTACACCCAGAACGCCATCAACAAGACCCTGGTCGCTCCGTTCAGCACCCGGCCCGCTCGCGGGGCACCGGTGTCGGCGCCCGTCGACTGGGACGAACTCGAGGACCCCGACCTGCGACCGGACCGCTGGAACATCCGGACGGTGCTCGAGCGGGTGCGCGCCGTCGGCGATCCGCTCGCCCCGCTCATCGGGCTTGCGCAGACGTTGCCGAAGGTGTGACCCCCGGCCGGTGAGCGGCTGCGGGCCGGCGCGACCGGCGTAGCGTGGAGCTGTCGGGGCTGCACGCCGGAAGGCGTGACATGGACGGCTTCACGCCGGAGGCGTGACATGGAGATCGTCCTCGTGGTGGTCCTCGCGCTGGTGGCGCTGGGCGCACTGGTACTCGCCTCCGGTCTGCGCGTCATCAGGCAGTTCGAGCGCGGCGTGGTGTTCCGGTTCGGCCGGGTCATCGACGAGACCCGCCAGCCGGGGCTGACCTGGCTGACGCCGGTGGCGCAGCGATTGCGCAAGGTCAACATGCAGATCATCACCATGCCGATACCCGGTCAGGACGGCATCACCCGGGACAACGTGACGGTCCGGGTCGACGCCGTCGTGTATTTCAAGGTGGTCGATCCGGTGCGGGTGGTGGTGGACGTGCAGGACTACCTGCAGGCCGTCTCCCAGGTCGCGCAGACCTCGCTGCGTTCCATCATCGGCAAGAGCGATCTGGACGACCTGCTGTCCAACCGCGAGAAGCTCAACCAGGGGCTGGAACTGCTCATCGACAGCCCCGCGCTCGGCTGGGGCGTGCACATCGACCGGGTGGAGATCAAGGACGTCGCGCTGCCGGAGTCGATGAAGCGGTCGATGTCCCGGCAGGCCGAGGCCGAGCGCGAACGCCGGGCCCGGGTGATCAGCGCCGAGGGCGAGCTGCAGGCATCGGAGAAACTGGCCCAGGCGGCGGCCGCGATGGCGGACACCCCGGCAGCCCTGCAACTGCGACTGCTGGAGAGCATCGTGCAGGTCTCCTCGGAGAAGAACTCCACGCTGGTGCTGCCCTTCCCGGTGGAGCTGCTGCGCTTCCTGGACACCGCGGCGAACCGGACGACCGGAGAACACTGATCGCGACGCGGCGCGCTGCCGGGACCGCCGAGGCGGCCCTTGTGGCTGGGGTGAGCGGGGACCATCGCCTCTGCCGTGCCGGGCGCGTTCTGGTGCACCGTGGCACCGGACAAGCCGGGAGACGGCCCGGGAGATGGTGTCGTGTTTGCCGATCGGATCGATGCGGGACGGCAGCTGGGCGCGAGGTTGCAGCACCTGCGGGGCGAGGACCTGGTGGTGGTGGGGCTGCCCCGCGGTGGTGTCCCGGTGGCGGCCGAGGTGGCGCGGGCACTCGGCGCGCCGCTGGACGTGATCATGGTGCGCAAGCTCGGCGTGCCCTTCCAGCCCGAGGTGGCGATGGGCGCGATCGGCGAGGGCGGGGTGCACGTGCTCAACCAGGCGGTCGTGCACAGCGCGGCCATCCACAGAGCCGAGTTCGCCGCGGTACAGGAACGGGAGCGGGCCGAACTGGAGCGAAGGACCCGCCGGTTCCGCGGCGACCGGACCCGGGTCCCGCTGGCCGGCCGGACCGTGGTGGTGGTGGACGACGGCATCGCGACCGGCTCGACTGCACGGGCCGCCTGTCAGGTGGCCCGTGCGTACGGCGCGGCGCACGTGGTGGTCGCCGTGCCGGTCGCACCGCCGGGCTGGACCCGCAAGTTCGCCGAGCTCGCCGACGAGTTGTTCTGCCTGAGCACACCCGAGCTGTTCTTCGGCATCGGCCAGTTCTACGCGGACTTCTCCCAGACCAGCGACGAGGAGGTCGCCGCCTGCCTGCGGTCGGCCGCTGACCGGCCGCCCTCGGCCGGAGCCGTCCGGCACGGACCGGGCGACGACCCGCCCGGTCGGGACGAGGAGGTCGACGTGCTCGCGGGCACGGTGCAGATGCGGGGCCACCTCACGCTGCCGCCGGCCGCGACCGAAATCGTCGTGTCCGCCCACGGCGGCGCCGGCAGCAGGCACAGCCCCCGCAACCGCTACGTGGCAGGGGTACTGAACCAGGCCGGCCTGGGCACTCTCCTGATCGACCTGCTCACCGACGAGGAAGAACTCGACCGGGCCGCCGTGTTCGACGTCGACCGGCTCGCTCGGCGGCTCGCCGACGCCACCGGCTGGCTGCGTGCTCAGCCGGAGGCCGGCCGCGCGGGCATGGCCTACTTCGGGGGGAGTACCGGCGCCGCCGCGGCGCTCCAGGCAGCGGCTGACCCGGACAGCCGGATCAGTGCCGTGGTCTGCTGCGCGGGCCGCCCGGATCTGGCCGCTGACCGCCTGGCCGGTATCTCGGCGCCGACCCTGCTGATCGTCGGCGAACTCGACGAGGCGATGCTGAACCTGAATCGGCAGGCGCAGCCGCGGCTGCGGGACGCCGCCCTGGCCGTGGTGCCGGGGACAACCCAGCTCTTCACGGAGCCCGGTGCGCTCGAACGGGCCGCCGAACTCGCTCGCGACTGGTTCACCCTGCATGCCGCTGCGCAGTCCGCCCCCGCAAAGGCGGATTATAGCGACTTGACATGACGTAGTTGCGGAGTTATGTTTCATCCGTTCGGGTGGCCCGATCCGATAGCGCGGACGTTCCCGGGTAAGCCCCAAAGGGGTCGCACGATCCCGACAGCCGATGTGGCAACGGCGAGGACAGTAAGGCTGCGGTGTGAGCGATGTGCATTCCGGGGTGCGCAAGTACGACCCGCCCGAAGGCGAATCCACATTTTCTGACCCGCCTCACGCGGACCGAACGCCGCCTCGGCTGAATGCGCAGAATTCCTCTCGATTGTGGATCGGGATACTGGTTCTGTGTTTGCTCGCGCTGACGTTGTTGTCATTCGGTCTCGGTGGTTACCCGTTGGGGCCGGTCACCGTGATCCGAGTACTGGCGAGCCGATTCGTCACCATTCCCGTCACCTGGCCGCAGACCGCCGCCACGGTGATCCTGGACGTCCGGCTGCCCCGGATCTTGGCCGCGCTCGTGGTCGGAGCGGCACTGTCGTCATCGGGTGCGGCGTACCAGACGATGATGCGCAACCCGCTGGTGTCCCCGGAGATCCTCGGCGTCGCGGCCGGTGCCGGGTTCGGCGCCTCACTCGGCATTCTGCTCGGGTTCTCGGCCTCGGTGCTGCAGGTGATGGCCTTCGCCTTCGGGCTGCTGGCCGCGGTGGCGTCACTGGCGATCGGGCGGGTCGTCGGCAGCGTCTCGCCGATCGTGCTCGTGCTGGGCGGCGTCGTCGTCGGGGCGATGTTCGGCGCGCTGATCTCCGCCACGCAGTACTTCGCCAACCCCGACACCACACTGCCGGAGATCACCTTCTGGCTGTTCGGCAGCTTGGGGCGGGCCACCAACGGGGGACTGGTGGCACCGGCCGTGATCGTCGGGGTGTGCCTGGCCGCGCTCTACGCGGTGCGCTGGCAGCTCACCGTTCTCGCGACCGGCGAGGACGAGGCACGGACGTTGGGTATCGACCGCAGGGTGGTCCGCACCGTCGTGATCGGCGCCTCGACGCTGATGACCGCGACCGTCGTGAGTGTCGCAGGCATCGTCGGCTGGGTCGGTCTCGTGGTGCCGCACCTGGCGCGGTCGTTCGTGGGCCCCTCGTTCGGCCGCCTGCTGACCGTGTCCGCCCTGATCGGCGCCGGTTTCCTGCTCGCCGTCGACGACGTGGCGCGCAGCGCGACCACACAGGACCTGCCGCTGGGCATCCTCACCGCGCTGATCGGGGCACCGTTCTTCGTCGCCTTGCTCGTCAGGGCAGGAAGGCAGTGGCTGTGAGCAGCGAGGCGACCATGAACGAGGCGCGGCAGGCAGGGCGCCGCGACGGCCGGATCAGCGTGGAGATCGACCGGCTCTCGTTCTCCTACGGCCGCGACGGGCACCGGCTCGTGGACGTGTCGCTCGCCGTCCGCGAGGGCGAGGTGTGCGCCCTGCTGGGGCCGAACGGCGCGGGCAAGACGACACTGCTGCGCTGCCTGCTCGGGCTGCTCACCCCGGCGGGCGGCGACATCCGGGTACTGGGCACGGATGTCAGCAGGCTGTCTGCGCGCCAGCTCGCGCGCCTGGTCGCCTACGTTCCGCAGAGCGCCACGACACCGTTCCCGTTCACCGCATTGGACATGGCCGTGATGGGCCGCACGCCACACATCAGCGTCACCTCGGCCCCGTCAGCCGCGGACCGCCGCGCCGCGCTCGCTCAGCTCGAGCACCTGGGCATCGGGCACCTGGCGCACCGTGCCTTCTCGCTGCTGTCCGGAGGGGAACGGCAACTGACGCTGCTCGCCCGCGCACTGGTGCAGGAGGCGCCGGTGCTGATTCTCGACGAGCCCACCTCGGCCCTGGACTACGGCAACGAGGTCCGCTTTCTCGACGTGGTCGCCGAACTGGTCCGGACCGGTCGCGCGGTGCTCATGACGACCCACCAGCCGTCGCACGCGCTGACCCATGCCGACCGGGCGATCCTGATGCGCGGCGGCGCGATCGTCGCGGACGGATCACCGGAGGACGTCGTGACCAGCGACCGGCTCAGCGACCTGTACGGCGTCCCGATTCACGTGGCGCAGGTGCCGCTGCCCGGGGGGCACGGCCGGACGCAACGCACCTGCTTCCCGGTGCCCTCCCGCGCGGAGCCTCGTTCGGCGTAACCACCCGCGCAAGACCCGGCGGCGAAAGGAGAATTCGCGATGCCCCAGCTGACGATCACCCCGTCGGCGCCCGGGATCGGCGCCGAGATCAGCGGTGTCGACCTGCGCGAACCGCTCACCCCCGCACTCTGCGACGAGTTCCGGAGGCTGCTGTTCCGCCACCGCGTCGTGTTCTGGCGCGACCAGCACCTCGGCACCGCCCAGCAGGTCGCGTTCGCGCACGCCCTGGGCACCATCCTGGAGTTCTCCAGCGTCGTCGACGCCGACCCGGCCGCGCCCGGCGTGCACCAGGTCCGCGGCAGCACCCTCGGCTGGCACGTCGACGCCAGCAGCCTCCCCGAGCCACCGGTCGCCACGATGCTGCGCGCGGTCGACGTCCCCCCGGCAGGAGGAGACACCATCTGGGCCGACGGCGTGGCCGCCTACCGGGACCTACCGGAGCAGCTCAAGCAGCAGGTCGCCGGCCGCTACCTCGCGCACGGCCTGCCGCGACACTTCAGCGACCCCGGCTTCGACCGCCCGATGGTCGCGCACCGCCTGGTGCGCACCCACCCGGCGACCGGCGAACAACACCTGTACCTCAACAACTCGCTGCCCTGCTCGATCATCGGGATGAGCCAGGAGGCGAGCGACGAGCTGCTCGCCACACTCGCACAGGAGTACCTCCGCCCGGAGCACCAACTGCGTTTCCAGTGGAGCCCGGGGGCGATCGCCATGTGGGACAACCGCGTCGTGCAACACACCGGCACCCACGACTACGGCGAATATCCACGACACCTCGTGCGGATCTGCCTCGCCGACTTCCACCCGACCACGAAGGCGGAGAACGGCGCTCGGCGGCCATGAGACGTCGGCGCGCGCCGGTCAGCTCGCCAGCAGCACGGACCGCAGGGCGCGCCGGGGGGTGCGGGGCAGTTCTGCTGCGCCGCAGGCGGGCACTCCGACCCGGATGAGCAGCTGCGGGTCCCCGCGTGCGTGCAGCACCTCCTGCCGGATGGCGCGCCGCGTCTCGTCGACCTCGATGGGTTGGCTCAGCGGTGTGGTGGCCAGTCCGAGGCCGGTGGCGGCCAGCAGCACCGCACTGGTGGCCTCGCCGGCGCGGAGCCGGTCGAGCTGGTCGTCGCGCAGGGTCGCCAGGATCAGCAGCTCCGCGGCGTCGCCCGTGCCCTGCCCGGGCGCCCGGGCAGGTTGGCTGAGCCGCTCGTGCGGGAACCTGCGCAGCGGCGACGATCCGACGAGACCGACGGGTGGGGCGGCGACGGTGGTCGCCGGGATGCCGTCGTGTCCGCCCGCGTAGCGCCCGGTCCACAGCTGCAACTCGGCCGCGTATCCGGGGGAGGCCTCCTGACGGTGCGCCGCGTCGGTGATCGCGCTGTCCAACCGGTGCCGCACGGCCGCGTCGGACGAGGGCAGCAGCAGCGCACCCGCGCGCCTCGCCTGTTCGACCAGTGCACGCAGGTGCCCCGCGCGCACCGGCTGGTGGCTCATCCGGCGCCGGTCGGTCCGTCTGCGCTCGATGGCCGGGAACAGTGCCGCGTCGGCCTGGTCGCCGCGGCCCGGCTGGACCGTGACCGTGGCGAGATGGCCGGAGTCCTCGGGGTCCGGTAGCCGGTCCACCTGGACGGCCAGGTCCCGGGCGGCCAGCGCGACCCGCAGGTGGTGCAGGGCGGCTCCGCAGCTCAGGACGAGGTCACGACGCTCGGGATCGGTCGCGACCAGGTGGCGGTGCCAGTCGGCGTACAACTCGACCGAACCGGGGCGGATACGCCACCGCCACGGCTGGGTGTTGTGCACCGACGGCGCGCGCAGCGCGTCCTCGACCGCCGCGGCGAGATCGGCGGGCTCGCTCATGACGTGCCTCCCAGTGCTCGCGCGGTCCGACCCGACGACGTGCGACCTCAGCATCACCGGCTGCGGTGCGCTGCCGCAGGGGGCGTTGGTCACCGCTTTGCCCGACTCCGGTCCCGGCCCGACGCGCCTGGTTCAGGTGAGCACCGCGGCAGGCGGTGCGCCGTCGGCGGGACCCCGGCCGAGCAGAGCGGACGCGCGCCAGCGCAACACACGTTGCAATTGGCCGCTCCGCCTTGCGACGGCTCGGTGGGCACTCCTAACTTTCGCGGCGACCCGACGTCGGCGAAGGTGACGCAAGCGTGAAGATCATCGACATCACGGTGGACCGGCTGCGGCTGGCGCTCGATCCGCCGCTGCGGGCGGCCTGGGACCCGGAGCCCCGCAGGCACTTCGACGCGACGATCGTGCGCGTGCACACCGACGAGGGCGTCACCGGCATCGGCTCGGGCGACACGATGGCCGGTTTCGACGCCGTCAGGCACCTCTTCGTGGGCACGGATCCACTCGACATCTCCCGTCACGTCAAGGCCATCGAGACGGCCAACTTCCACGGTGGCAGCTACTGGCCGCTGGAGGCCGCGCTGTGGGACATCGTCGGCAAGGTGGCCGGGCTGCCGGTGTCCGTGCTGTTCGGCAACGCGGCCCGGCGGCTGCCCGGCTACGCCTCGTGCGCCGAGCTCAAGGCGCCCGCGGAGCGCGTCGAGGCCGCACTGGCCGCCCGCGAACGGGGATTCCGGGCGATGAAGATCCGCATCGACCGCGACCAGGTGGCCGACGGCATCGCCACGGTGGCGGCGGTGCGCGACGCGCTCGGCGCCGACTTCCGGATCATGGTGGACCTCAACCAGTCGTGGCGGATGGCGGGGGACACCGCGGCCGCCACGGACCTGGCCGCGACGCGGCGGATCGTGCGGCGCCTCGCCGAACTGGACGTGTTCTGGGTGGAGGAGCCGCTGCCGTACGCCGATCTCGCCGGTTTCACGACCTTGCGGGCGGAGAATCCCGGACTGCGGATCGCGGCGGGGGAGATGCACCACTCGGTGCCGGAGCTGCTGCGCTACCTGGAGAACGACGTGCTGGACGTCTACCAGATGGACGTCGTCCTCTCCGTCGGCATGCACCGCGCCCGCACCCTTGCCGAGGTGGCCGCGCTCAAGCACCGGCAGTTCACTCCGCACAGCTGGACCAACGGCATCGGTGTGCTCGCCAACCTGCATGTGGCGGCGGGCGTCGGCGGCGGGCCGTACTTCGAGTTCCCGTACGACCCGCCGGGCTGGACCCCGCAACGCCGCGACTTCATGCTGGCCGAACCGCTCATGATCGATTCCGGCGGCGACCTCCGGGTGCCGACCGCGCCGGGACTCGGCATCGCACTGGACGAGGACGCCGTCGACCACTGGAGGATCCGATGACCGGGACGCCGACCGGACGGCAGGCAGCGGCGCTCGCGTTCAGCATCGACCCCGGCTGCCGCGTCGAGTTCGGCGCAGGCTGCCTCACCAGGCTGCCCGACCTCGTCGCCGGGCTCGGCGCGCACCGGGCTTTCGTGGTGACCGACCGCGGGCTGCGCGCGGCAGGCATCGTCGACCTCGCGCTGAAGTCGCTGGCGGCGGCGGGCATGGAGTACGGCGTGTACGACGGAGTCGGCCCGAACCCCTCCACCACCAATGTGGACGAGGGCGCGGCGCGGGCGCGGTCCTTCGGCGCCGCCGCGGTCGTCGCGCTCGGCGGCGGTTCGGTGCTCGACGCCGCGAAGGGCATCGCCCTGCTCGCGAGCAATCCGGGCGCCACAGCGGCGGACGCGGGCAGCCTGTGGTCGGGCGCCGACGGGCGTCTCGTGGTCGCCGTGCCCACCACCTCCGGCACCGGCGCCGAGACCAACGGTTTCGGCGTCATCGAGGACACCTGTGCCCACCGCAAGGTCTACCTCGGCCACCGGTCCGTCACGCCGCGGGTCGCCCTGCTGGACCCGGAGCTCACCCTCGGCCTGCCTGCTCCGGTCACCGCCGCCACCGGCATCGACGCCCTGGTGCACGGCATCGAGTCGCTCGCCTCGCGCGGCGCCAACCCGATCTCGGTCGCGTACGCCACGCAGGCGATCACCATGGTGAGCCAGTGGCTGGTACCGGCCTACCGCGACGGCGCGGACCTGGAGGCGCGTGCGCAGCTCATGCTCGGCGCGCACCTGGCCGGTCAGGCGCTCACCATCTCCGGGCTCGGCCTGGTGCACGGCATCGGACACTCGCTCACCGCGCACACCGGCACCCCGCACGGCGTCGCGCTCGCCGCCGTGCTCGAAGAGGTCATGGCGTTCAGCGCGCCCGCCGCACGGCAGCCGTTCGAACAGGCCGCGCGCGCTATGCGGGTGCAGCCGCCGCGCCACCCGGCCGGTGCCGACGGCGACTGGGCGGCCGCGGCCATCGGCGCGGTGCGGGAGGTCTCCGGCGCGATCGACGTGAAGCGCCCGCTTCGCGAGCTCAGGGTCGACCGGGACATGCTCCCCTCGATCGCGGCCGTCGCCGTCGCCGACGCGGTCACCGCCAACGCCCCGCTCTTTCCCAGCGGGGCCGAGGTGCTCAGGATTCTCGAATCGGTCTACTGATCCGGCGCGGCAACGATCCGCACGGGTGGCATTGGCGCGGTTGCGTGTCCCCCGACCGGGTAGCAAGGTCGCGGTATGAGGCGCACCGTGGTCGGTTCGGAGACATGGTGACCGGCGCCGACGTGAACGGTGACCGTCACGACGACTGGAATCTCGCGGTGCGCGGTGAACAACCCGAGCAGCGTGCCGACCGCAATTTCGTCGAGCTGTTGCAGGAACTGAGGGTGCTGCAGACCGGCGTGCAGATCCTCTTCGCCCTGTTGCTCACCGTGGCGTTCACCGACGTGTTCGAGCGCTCGGACACGTTCCAGCAGGTCGTGTACGTGCTGACGTTGATGTGCTGTGCGCTGGCGGCGGCTCTGCTCATGGCGCCGGTGGCCTTTCACCGGGCCTTGTTCCAGCGGGGCCGCAAGCCGGAGCTGGTGGCCGCCACACACCGGCTGCTCAGGGTCGGCCTGGTCTTCCTGGCGGCCGCGATGGCCGGATCGTTGCTGCTGGTGGTGGACCAGGCCGTCGGCCGCGTCGCGGGGCTCGTCATCGCCCCGGTTGTCGGCGCCGTCTTCCTGGTGCTGTGGTTCGTCCTACCCAGCCTGGTCCGCGGTCGTGGACCGGGCCCGCCGGCCGACCGCAGCCACGCGTAACACGAGGCCATATCCGCGTCACACCACGTCCCTATCGTGTCAGCGTGCTCCGCAGCCGCCTCGCCGAGCGCCCGGCACCCGCAGTGCGCTCCCTGCCAGGTCCGGAGTGGGAACTGCGGTACCGCACCCTGCACGGCTACCGGCGCGCATACCGGATGGCGGGCCGTGGTCCCGCGCTGCTGCTCATCCACGGGATCGGCGACGACTCCTCGACCTGGGCGCCGGTGCTGCCCGCCCTCGCCCGCCGTCACACGGTGATCGCTCCGGACCTGCTCGGACACGGTGGATCGGACAAGCCCAGGGCGGACTACTCGGTCGCGGGATACGCCAACGGCATGCGGGACCTGCTCAGCGTCCTCGACGTGGAGCGGGTCACGCTGGTGGGCCACTCCCTCGGCGGCGGCGTGGCCATGCAGTTCGCCTACCAGTTCGCCGAACGCACCGAGCGCCTCGTCCTGGTGGGGACCGGCGGAGTCGGGCGCTCGGTGAACCCGGTGCTGCGCGCGGTGTCGCTGCCCGGTGCCGACCTCGCGCTCGCCCTGCTGCGGATACCGGGCATGTACTGG
>DASXOL010000022.1:0-4820 GCA_036494295.1 Pseudonocardiaceae bacterium | reverse complement strand
CGTCCATCTCTCCGATCCGCGGCATCGGCTGGGTGCGCTGATCTCCCACCACGCCCGGTTGATGACCGAGGAGTCGCAGCTGTTCGCGGTGTTCTTCGACAGCAGGCCGCGGCTCGACGAGTCCTACGAACGTGCCATCCTCAGCAAGGAACGCCGGTACGTCCGGATCTACGCCGAGGCCGTGCAGGCCGCCGTCGAAGGAGGGCACATCCCGGAGATGGACCCGCGGTACGGCGCGCAGGCGATCCTCGGCATGACGACGTGGAGCTACAAGTGGTTCGACCCGCAGCGCGACGACCGGGAGGCACTCGTCGACGCCTACGTGCGGCTGATCCTGCGCGGCCCGGTGCCCGGCGCCGACGTCAGCGGGGTGGCCACCGGCCGCTGAGGCCGCGCTGCGCGGACCCGGGGGGCGGCCAGGACCCCTGAGCTGCAGAATGGTGGCGTCGACTAGTCAGGAGGTCACTCGGGTGCAGCAGAGCGAGTTGCAGGGTGTGGTGGCGGTGGACGGCCCCTCGGGAACGGGTAAGTCCACCGTGGCCCGCCGGCTGGCGGCGGCGCTGGGCGCTCGCTATCTGGACACCGGGGCGATGTACCGGGCCGCGGCACTGGGTTCGTTGCGCGCGGGTGTGGATCTCGACGATCCGGGCGCGGTCGAGGAGGTCGTGGCCACGGTGAGCATCGAGGTGGGCACCGATCCGGAGACGCCGGGTGTGCGGCTCGACGGCGAGGACGTGGCGGTGGAGATCCGTGGCCCGGAGGTGACCTCGGCGGTGAGCCCGGTCTCGGCCGTGCCGGGGGTGCGCGCGCTGCTCGTCGCCCAGCAGCAGCGGATCATCCGGGACGCGACCGCCGAGGGCGGCGGGATCGTGGTGGAGGGCCGCGACATCGGCACCGTGGTGGCGCCGGACGCCCCGTTGAAGGTGTTCCTCACCGCGGCGGCAGCGGAGCGGGCCGCGCGCCGCGCCGCGCAGGACGGTGTGGAGGACGTGACCGAGGTGCGCCGTTCGGTGGAGCGCCGCGACCGGTTCGACTCCAGCCGGGCCGCGTCGCCGCTGCGCGCGGCCGAGGATGCCGTCGAGGTGGACACCACCCGGCTGGGTGTCGAGGACGTGCTGGCCAGCCTGTACGCGCTGGTGACCGACCGCGGGCTGGCCGCGATGGCGCTGCGCGGTGGGCGGTAGCGGTGTCCACGCCATCTGTGCCGGAGGGCACCTGGCCATGGTTGCAGGGCTTCACCAGCTGGATCGGCACCTGGTGTTTCTTCGTCGGCTACCGGCTCCGCATCCGCAACCACGACCGGGTGCCCGCGAGCGGCCCGGTCGTCGTGGTCGCCAACCACAGTGCGGCCGTGGACGGGCCGCTGCTGTACGGACTGCTGGGTCGGCGCTGTTCGTTTCTGATCAAGCGGGAGATGTTCCGCGGGCCGCTGGCCTGGCTGCTGCCGCGGATCGGGCAGCTGCCGGTGCGGCGCGGGGAGGCGGACCGGGCGCCGCTGCTCACCGCGGTGCGCATCCTGCGTGCCGGTGGGGTGGTGGTGGTGTTCCCGGAGGGCACCCGAGGCGAGGGTGACGTGGCCAGCGCGCACCACGGGGCGGCGTGGCTGGCCCGCTCGGGCGGTGCGAAGCTGTTGCCGGTGGCGATTCGCGGGACCCGCCGTCCGCCGCGCAGTGGCCGGCGGTTCCGGCCACGGGTCGACGTGCTGTTCGGCGAGCCGTTCGCCACGCCCTCGGGCCGGAGCAGACGTGATCTGAGGGTCGCCACCGACGCGATGCGGGAGCGGCTGGCCGCGCTGGTGACCGAGCTGGACGGAATTCGCAACGGCCACCAGGCGGGGCTGGCTCGCCCGGAAGGAGCCTGATGAGCAGTACCGCGTCCGGTGAACCGCCGTGGCCGGAGCCCGGTGACGGGACCTGGTCCGACGACGCCGAATGGTCGGTGGCCGACGCCGGTCTCGACGTCCCGGAATCCGGGGCGGATGCCGACGTGCCGCTGGAGCAACCGGTGCTCGCGGTGGTCGGCAGGCCCAATGTGGGCAAGTCGACGCTGGTCAACCGGATCCTCGGGCGCCGAGAGGCGGTCGTGCAGGACGTGCCGGGGGTGACCAGGGACCGGGTGGCCTACGACGCGCTGTGGAACGGCAGGCGCTTCACCGTGGTGGACACCGGGGGATGGGAGCCCGACGCGCGCGGCCTGCAGGCCGCGGTGGCCGGGCAGGCCGAGCTCGCGATGCGCAGTGCCGACGCGGTGCTGCTGGTGGTGGACGCCACGGTGGGAGCGACCGCCGCGGAGGAGGCGGTGGCCAGGGTGCTGCGCCGGTCGCCCACTCCGGTGCTGGTCGCCGCGACCAAGGTGGACGACGAGCGGGCGGTGGCCGACACCGCCGCGCTGTGGTCGCTGGGGCTGGGCGAGCCGCACCCGGTGAGCGGCCTGCACGGCCGCGGCACCGGCGACCTGCTGGACGCACTGCTCGAGGTGCTGCCCGAATCACCGCGCGACGTCGCCGCCCGCGCCGGGGGTCCGCGCCGGGTCGCGCTGGTCGGCAAGCCGAACGTCGGCAAGTCCAGCCTGCTCAACCGGCTCGTGGGCGAACAGCGGTCGGTGGTGCACGAGGTGGCCGGCACCACGGTCGACCCGGTGGACTCGCTGGTCGAGCTCGACGGCGAGGTGTGGCGGTTCGTCGACACCGCCGGGCTGCGCAAGCGGGTCAAGATGGCCAGCGGCGCCGAGTACTACGCCTCGCTGCGCACCCGTGCGGCGATCGAGGCCGCCGAGGTGGCGGTGGTGCTCATCGACGCCGGCGAGCCGATCAGCGAGCAGGACCAGCGGGTGATCAGCGCGGTCGAGGAGTCCGGCCGGGCGCTGGTGCTGGCGTTCAACAAGTGGGACCTGGTCGACGAGGAACGCCGCCGCGAGCTCACCCGCGAGCTGGACCGCGACCTGAACCGGGTGCGCTGGGCGGAGCGGGTGAACATCTCGGCGCGCACCGGGCGCGCGGTGGGCAAACTCGCCCCGTTCCTGCGGACCGCGCTGGCGTCGTGGGACCGGCGGGTCCCCACCGGGCAGCTCAACTCCTGGCTCAGCGAGATCATCGCGGCCACGCCGCCACCGGCCCGCGGCGGGCGCCAGCCCAGGGTGCTCTTCGCGACCCAGGCAGCCACCCGCCCGCCCACCTTCGTGTTGTTCACCACCGGCTTCCTCGAGGCGGGCTACCGGCGCTTCCTGGAACGCCGACTGCGGGAGACCTTCGGCTTCACCGGCAGCCCGGTACGGATCTCCGTGCGGGTCCGCGAGCGCAAGCCGCGGTAGCGGCGTCGGGGCGGGGTCACGCGGGTGTGTGCCGTCGCGGGAGAGGTCTGTCACCACTCCGAGACCGCTGAGTGGAACAGGAGCATCGTGGTATGGGACGGCAACCACTGACCTGAAGGGGGAAGCTTGCCCACCACACTCGAGGTCTTCTCCGACTTCGTCTGCCCGTTCTGTTATCTGACCGAACAGCCGCTCGCAGATGCCGTTGAGGGACGTGACGTGCAAATCGCCTGGCGTCCCTTCGAATTGCGCCCCGAACCCACCCCGACGCTGCGACCCGAAGGCGACTACCTGCGCTCCACATGGGACGAGGTGGTGTACCCGATGGCCGAACGCATGGGCGTGCCCATCGTGCTGCCCCGGGTCTCCCCGCAGCCCTACAGCCGGCTCGCCTTCGAGGGCTTCGCCTTCGCGGAGGAGCGTGGCCTCGGCCAGCGCTACACCGAACGGATCTTCCGCGCCTTCTTCGTCCAGCAGCTCGACATCGGCAGCGTCGAGGTGCTCGCCGACGTGGCCGCCGCCCTGGGACTCGACGGCGCCGACTTCCGCGCCGCGCTGGAGTCCGGCCGGTACACCGCCACCCACCGGCAGGCGCTGCAGCGTGCCCATGAGCTGGAGATCACCGCCGTGCCGACGTTCGTCGTGAACGGCCAGCGCCTGGAGGGCATGCCCTCCGCGCAGGGCTTGCACGCGTTACTCGACGGAGTCCCTGCCGGACGGTAGGGGTTCACGGCGCCGGAGACCGCTGCGCTACGCTTGTCGGGCGCCCGCAGGGCGTGGCCGGGACGTGGCGCAGTTTGGTAGCGCACTTGACTGGGGGTCAAGGGGTCGCAGGTTCAAATCCTGTCGTCCCGACGGTCGGAAGAGCCCGCTGGTTCTGGGTGTAGTCCCAGGTCAGCGGGCTTTTTTTGTGTCCTGTTTTGATCTTGTGTGAGCGTCCATTGTGGTCTGAATGAAGATCAACAGGGTGAAACAGGAGCGAATCAGGAGCCGATCATGAAAGTTTTTGACTGAACGGCCTTATGGGGTCGCGAAAACGGCCGCTCCTGGCCAGAGTGTGTTCACCGTGCCTCAACGGTCCGCAACGGTGGTGAACCGGGGTCTGTTGGGGTCGGATCGCCGCGGTGTGGGCATGTTGGGGGCGGTGGTATGCCAGCCAGGGCGGTTGTGGTCGGGGGTGGTGTGTTGGGCGCGGGTGGGGGGTGTGATCGGTGCCAGGGGGCTGTCCGTGCGCGGTCGCCCTCCGGCTGAATCTGAAGGTCGGATGCTCGGGGAAACGCCGAAGAGCCCGCACGTTGCAGTCACGCGGCAAACACGCACGGTGGCAGGTCGTTCCCATCACGGTGTCGGACTGACCGGTTTGCGCGGGTTGAATCGCCCCGGTGTGTCCGGAGACTTTCTAGTTTGAGGCTCCGGTGGTTGCTGGGGCCTGGCGAGCGTAGTGAGCCTGCTCGGCCTCGACCGGTGTGAGGTCGTCGCAGTACTCGAAGGGCCGGCGGTGGTTGAACCAG
>DASXOL010000021.1:0-18799 GCA_036494295.1 Pseudonocardiaceae bacterium | reverse complement strand
CGGGGCCATCGCGCCCTCGCGCCGGGTGGCCGCGCCGGCCGCCGCGGCACCGTCGCCGTCGCCCTCGGCGGTGACGGCCCGGCCTGCCACCTTGGCCCTGCGCGCCTCAACCCGCTGCGCCTGCTGCTGGTAGGCGGGCTTGCGCATGGTCAGATCCACCAGCAGTGGCGTGGCCAGGAAGATCGACGACATCGCGCCGGCCAGGATGCCGACCATCTGCACCAGCGCGAGATCCTTGAGCGTGCCGACGCCGAGCAGGCCGAAGCCGACGATCAGCAGACCCAGCACGGGCAGCACCGCGATGAGCGAGGTGTTGATCGAGCGCATCAGGGTTTGGTTGACCGCCAGATTGGCGGCCTCGGCGTAGGTACGACGGGTCAGTCCCAGTAGTCCCCTGGTGTTTTCCTGGACCTTGTCGAACACCACGACGGTGTCGTATAGCGAAAAGCCGAGAATGGTCAGCAGGCCGATCACCGACGCCGGTGTCACCTCGAAGCCGACCAACGAGTAGATACCGGCCGTGACCAGGACGTCATGCAGCAGCGCCACCAGGGCGGCGCCCGCCATCCGTGGTTCGAAGTAGACCGCGAGGAAGATGCTCACCAGGACCAGGAAGACCAGCAGGGCGACCAACGCCTTCTGGCTGATCTCGCCACCCCAGCTGGCGCTCACCGCGCTGTCGCTGATCGACTGCCTGCTGGGCTGACCGTTCCGCCCGAGCGGCTGCAACTGGTCGAACAGCGCGGCCTTGAGCTTGAACGTCTGCTCCGGGGCCAGCGTGTTCGCGCGGATCAGGATGCTCGACGCGGCGCCGGCGCCGACCGTCTGCACCGACTCCGCAGGCACTCCGATCGTCCGGCCGAAGACCTGCTCGACCTGCTGCGTGCTGATCGGGCCGTGCGCACCCTGGGACGACATCTGCACGCTGGTGCCGCCCTCGAAGTCGATGCCGAGGTTGAACCCGCGCAGCAGAATCGAGAGCACGCAGATCGTGACCAGCAGGCCGCTGGCGATGTACCAGCGCTTGCGGTGTCCGACGATGTCGAACGATCCGGTGCCCGTGTAGAGGCCTCGTAGCGTCCCGGCCATATCAGGCACCCTTCCCTGCGGTAGCCAGCTTCGACCGGTGCTCCGCTCCCACCCGCTGGGCGGCGCCGAGCCCGGAGAGCGACGGCTGGGACAGCACCCGCGACTGCGAGGCGAGCGCGACCAGCGGATGGGTCACCAGGAACACCACCACGAGGTCCAGCACGGTCGACATGCCGAGGGTGAACGCGAACCCCTGCACCTGACCTGCGGCGAGCACGTAAAGGACAGCGGCCGCCAGGAAGCTCACCCCGTCGGCGGACAGAATGGTGCGGCGGGCGCGAACCCACGCCCTCGGCACCGCGGAGCGGAACGTTCGCCCTTCGCGCATCTCGTCCTTGATGCGCTCGAAGAAGATCACGAACGAGTCCGCGGTGATCCCGATGGCCACGATGAACCCGGCGACACCGGCGAGGTCGAGGGTGAACCCGATCCAGCGCCCGAGCAGCACCAGGACGGCATAGACGATCACGCCGGAGAGCAGCAACGACAGGATGGTGAGCACCCCGAGCGCCCGGTAGTAGAACAGGCAGTAGACGAACACCGCGGCCAGCCCGATCGCCCCGGCGAGCAGTCCGGCTTCCAGCGAGGCGAGGCCGAGTGTCGCCGAGACCGTCTGGGACTCGGAGGACTGGAACGACAACGGCAGCGAGCCGTACTGGAGCACGTTGGCCAGGTTCTGCGCCTCGGCCTGGCCGAACGAGCCGGTGATGCTGGTCTGGTCGCCGGGCAGGATCGCGGTGTTGATCTGCGGGGCCGAGACCACCGCGGTGTCCAGCACGAACGCGGCCTGCTTGCCCACGTTCGCCGAGGTGAAGCTGGCCCAGATGTCCTCGCCCTGGTGGTCGAAGTTCATGTCGACCTCGTAGCCGGGGCCGTTCTTCGACGGTCCGGCCGAGGCGTTGGTGATCCGCTCCCCGGACATGATGGACGGCCCGAGCAGGTACTTCGCCTGCTTCTGCTGATCGCACGCGACGAGCGGCAGCTTCGGGTCGTCGTTGCCCTCGAGCGGATTGGCCTTGGCGCAGTCCAGGCCGGCGAGGGCGCGCTGCTGTACCGCGGGATCGGTGCTCTGCAACAGCGCGCGGGCCTGCTTGATCTGCTCGGCGGGATCGGTGTTGTCCGACGAGGCAGCGCCGGCGCCGGGCGCGGGGCTCGGTGGCGGAGCGGGCTGGGTGCTCGGCGGGCTCTTCGGCGTGTTCGCCGACTGCTGGTGCACCGGCGTCGGCGCGGCAGGCGTGCTGGTCGAGGGCGCCTGCCCGCCCTGAGTTCCGTTGCCGCCCTGGTTCGGCGCCCCGGGCGCCGTCTGGGGCGTCGCAGGCACCTCGCCGAGTACGGGGCGGAAGTACAGCTTCGCGGTCTGCCCGAGGGTCTTCGCCTGGTCACCGTTCGCGCCGGGCACCGTGATGACCAGGTTGTTGCCGTCGAGAACGACCTCCGCGCCGGTCACCCCGATGCCGTTGACCCGCGTCTCGATGATCTGGCGGGCCTGGTCGAGGGACTCCTTGCTGGGCGGCGCGCCGTTCGGCGTGCGGGCGGTCAGCGTGACCCTGGTGCCGCCCTGCAGGTCGATGCCGAGCTTGGGGGTGGGGTCGCCGCCGGTGGCAAAGAAGACGAGCGAATACAGGATCACGACGATCCCAGCAAAGATCGCCAGACTGCGCCAAGGGCGGATCTGCCCGGCAGGTGGTGCCACGGTGAGTGGTTCTCCTCGTCAAGGCCATTACGCCGGACGCCATGAACGGCGCCTGCAGCGGGCCCCACTGTGCCAGTGCCCTTGTCAGGTGCGGGCAGTGGGGGACCGTCTGCGGATCGTACCCGCTTCGGATCAGGGCTTGTCGGAACGTGCAGGTGCTTCGGCGGCCACCGGTTCGGACCCGGTCACGTCCTCGGCGTCCTCGGCGTACTCGTCGGCGGTGTCCGCGGTGTCGTTCGGGGTGATCTTCTCGCGGATCGCGGCCCGCAGCCAGGTGGTCCGCACGCCGGGTGCGATCTCGAGGTCGACGGTGTCCTCGTCCGAGGTGTCCACCACGGTGGCCTGCAGACCCGATGCGGTGAGCACCCGGTCACCGACGGTCAGCGAGTTCTGCAGCCGCTGAGCCTCGGCCATCGCCTTCTTCTGCCTCCGTGAGCCGAGGATCAGCGGCAGCGCGAGCACGGCGATGAACAGCAGGGGCAGGAGCAGGGGGTCCATGATTCTCCGATCACAATGAGCGTTGCTCATCCGAGTGTGCCAGCGTCAGTCGGGGTGTGGCTGCGCCCGCGGCACACGGCAGCTGCGAGGTGCACGCAGGTGCTACGCGTCGAACAGCGTCGGCGCCGACTCCCCGGGAGCGTCCGGGGGCGGCTCCAGCCGCAGGTGCCGCCATGCTGCCGCGGTGGCCACCCGACCCCGAGGGGTGCGGGCGAGCATGCCGATCCGCACCAGGAACGGCTCACACACCTCCTCCACGGTAGCGGGCTCCTCCCCCACGGCGACAGCGATGGTGGAGACGCCCACCGGCCCGCCGCCGAAGGTGCGCACCAGCGCGGTGAGCACCGCGCGGTCCAGCCGGTCCAGCCCGAGCTCGTCGACGTCGTACACGGCCAGCCCCGCCCTGGCCACGTCGAGGGTGATGGCCCCGTCGGCGCGGACCTCCGCGTAGTCACGGACCCGGCGCAGCAGCCGGTTGGCGATCCTGGGCGTGCCCCGCGAGCGGCCCGCGATCTCGACGGCCCCGTCCGGGCGCAGGTCCACGCCGAGGATGCCCGCCGAGCGGCGCAGCACCAGTTCCAGCTCGTCGGGCTCGTAGAACTCCATGTGCGCGGTGAACCCGAACCGGTCGCGCAGCGGCCCGGTGAGCGCTCCGGACCGGGTCGTCGCGCCCACCAGCGTGAACGGCGCGATCTCCAGCGGTATCGAGGTGGCGCCGGGGCCCTTGCCGACCACCACGTCGACCCGGAAGTCCTCCATGGCCAGGTAGAGCATCTCCTCGGCGGGCCGGGCCACCCGGTGGATCTCGTCGATGAACAGCACGTCGCCCTCGACCAGGTTGGACAGCATCGCGGCGAGGTCACCCGCGCGTTCCAGCGCCGGCCCGGAGGTGACCCGGATGGCGCTGCCCAGCTCCGCCGCGATGATCATGGCGAGGCTGGTCTTGCCCAGCCCCGGCGGGCCGGAGAGCAGCACGTGGTCCGGCGCGGCGCCACGGCGCCGGGCGCCCTCCAGCACCAGCTCCAGTTGCTCGCGGACCCGGGCCTGCCCGATGAACTCGGGAAGTCTGCGCGGGCGCAGCGTGGTCTCCAGGTCCAGGTCCGCGGGGTCCACCTCGGCCGAGAGCGGTCCTTCGCCGCTCACCGGCTGCGGCCCAGCTTGGTCAGCGCGGTGCGCAGCACCTCGGAGGTGGTCGTGGTGTCGGCGCCGTCCAAGTCGGCGAGCACGGCCTCCACGGTCTGCTCGGCCTGCTTGGCCGCGAACCCGAGCCCGACCAGCGCCTCGGTCACCTGGGCGCGCACCGCCGGGCCGCTGCGGACGGCCTGCCCGCCGGCGGCCGGTGCCATCGCGCCGACCTTGTCCCGCAGCTCCACCACGAGCCGCTCGGCGCCTTTGCGGCCGATACCGGGCACCTGGGTGAGCACCGTGAGGTTGCCCTCGGCGAGCGCGCTGCGCAGCGCGTCCGGCTCCAGCACGGCCAGCATGGCCAGCGCCAGCCGCGGTCCCACCCCGGAGACCGTCTGCAGCAGGACGAACAGCTCGCGGGCGGCCGTGTCGGCGAACCCGTAGAGGGTGAGCGAGTCCTCGCGCACCACCAGCGAGGTGGCCAGCCGGGCCTGCTCGCCGCGTCGCAGCGTGGCGAGCGTGGCAGGCACGGCGTGCACCGCGAGCCCCACCCCGCCGACTTCGACCACGGCGTGGTCCAGGCTTACCGACAGCACCTCGCCGCGCACCGAGGCGATCACCGGACGCCCCCGCTCTTCCGGGTCGCCCGCGGGCCGGCCTGCTGGCCGGCCTGCCGGGTCGCCTTCTGTGCGGCGGCCAGCCGGGCGCGGTGGATCTTGGCCAGCTGCGCGGAACGCGCCTTGGCCTCGGTGAGACGTTCGGTCATGGGGGCCCGCCATAGGTGGCAGATCGCCAGCGCCAGCGCGTCGGCCGCGTCGGCGGGACGGGGCTTGGCCGGCAACGCCAGCAACCTGGTGATCATGGTGGTGACCTGCTCCTTCCCGGCCCGGCCCGACCCGGTGACGGCGGCCTTGACCTCGCTGGGAGTGTGGAAGACCACCGGCAGCCCGCGACGTGCGGCGATCAACGCGACCACCCCGCCCACCTGGGCGGTGCCCATCGCGGTGCGGACGTTGTGCTGGCTGAAGACCCGTTCGACCGCGACGACGTCCGGACGGTGCTCGGTGAGCCAGCGTTCGACGGTGTCGGCGAGCCCGACCAGGCGCGCGCCCAGCTCCACGTCGGGCGGCGTGCGGACCACGTCGACCGCCACGCAGGTGACCGTCCGCCCGGCTCCCCCGTCCACCACGCCGAGGCCGCAGCGGGTGAGCCCGGGGTCCACACCCAGCACCCGCACGGCACCTCCTCTCTGGGGACCGACACCCGCTGGGGACCGGCACCGACGAACACCCGTTCGAAGCGTAGTGCCGCGCCGCGGCGACGCCGGACACCGACACACCCCGGCTAGCGCGCCGGCCGGGGGCGCTCGAGCCGGACCAGGCCGACGCCCGCACTGTCGGTGGTCCGCCCGGTCACCACGTATCCGGCGCGACGGTAGACGCTCAGGTTGTCGTCGCTGCGCTCCCCCGTGGTGAGCCAGAAGACGCTCACCTGCGCGGGAGCCGCGTCCTGCACCGCGGCGAGCAGGGCCGCGCCGATGCCGCTGCCCTGCTGGTCCGGTGCCACGACGAAACGCGCCACCTCCATGCGGGTGCCGTCCACCCGCCCGCGCACCGCCCCCACCAGCCGATGCCCGCGCCACGCGCCGAACGCCAGCACCCCGCTCGCCAGGTCGGCCCGCAACTGCTCAAGGGTCTCGGTGAGCGGCGGTATCGCCGGCTCCCGGTAGCGCTGCGCCTCGGTGACGTAGGCCGCGCGCTGGACCGTGAGCGCCTCACCCGCGTGCTCGGCGCCCAGGACGGCGATGCGCACGCCGGGCGGTGGCGTGGTCAGCCGACCTCGGCAAGGACGTCGTCGGGGATGTCGAAGTTGGAGTAGACGTTCTGCACGTCGTCGCAGTCCTCCAGGGCGTCGATCAGCTTGAAGACCTTGCGGGCCGCGTCGGCGTCCAGTGGCGTGCTGGCCGACGGCAGGAAGCTCGCGTCCGCGGAGTCGTAGTCGATCCCGGCCTGCTGCAGCGCGGTGCGCACGGCCACCAGGTCGGTGGCTTCGGAGACCACCTCGAATGCCTCGCCGAGGTCGTTGACCTCCTCGGCGCCGGCGTCGAGGACCGCGGCGAGCACGTCGTCCTCCGAGGTGCCCTCCTGCGGGACGATCACCACGCCCTTGCGGCTGAACAGGAACGACACCGATCCGGGGTCGGCCATGGTGCCGCCGTTGCGGGTCATCGCGGTGCGGACCTCCGAGGCCGCCCGGTTGCGGTTGTCGGTGAGGCACTCGACGAGCAGCGCGACGCCCGCCGGGCCGTAGCCCTCGTACATGATCGTCTGGTACTCGGCCGCGTTCGCGTCGGCACCCGAGCCCCGCTTCACGGCACGGTCGATGTTGTCGGTGGGCACCGAGTTCTTGCGGGCCTTCTGGATCGCGTCGTAGAGCGTCGGGTTGCCGTCCGGGTCACCACCGCCGGTCCGCGCCGCCACCTCGATGTTCTTGATCAGCTTGGCGAAGAGCTTGCCGCGTTTGGCGTCGACCACGGCCTTCTTGTGCTTGGTCGTGGCCCATTTCGAGTGGCCGCTCATACCTGCCCGTGCTCCTCGCTTCTCGATCCCGCCGATTCTCGCTACGCGGTCACCTGCTCGCGGCGCCCGCCCGCGCCACCGCCGACTGCCGGACCAGCTGGCAGAAGAGCTGATGCACCCGCCGGTCCCCGGTCAGCTCCGGGTGGAACGCGCTGGCCAGCACGGCCCCCTGCCGGACCGCGACGATCCTACCTGCGGCGCTGCCCGCCGATGCCACGTCGGGCACCCTGGCCAGCACCTCGACCTCCGGACCGGCCTGCTCCACCCACGGCGCGCGGATGAAGACCGCCCGCATCGGGCCGCCGGGGACGCCCGCGAAGTCGAGATCCGCCTCGAAGGACTGCACCTGCCTGCCGAACGCGTTGCGCCGCACCACGGTGTCCAGCGCGCCGAGCTGGCGCTGGTCGGGCCGCCCGTCCAGGATCTGCCTGCTGAGCAGGATCATCCCGGCGCACGAGCCGTAGGCGGGCATGCCGTCACGCAACCGCGCGCGGAGCGGTTCGAGCAGGTCGAAGGCGACCAGCAGCCGGCTCATGGTGGTCGACTCGCCGCCAGGCAGGACCATCGCGTCCACCGCGGCGAGCTCCTCCGGCCGCCGCACCAGCACGCTGCGCAGCCCGCATCCGGCCAGCGCACGCTGATGTTCGCGGACGTCTCCCTGCAGCGCCAGCACCCCGACGACAGGCCCGTACTCAGACACCTCATCAGCGTAGACGTGCCCCGCGAAACCGCGTTCCGGATGCCGACCGCGGTTGACGAGCGGACGTCGGGCCTCAGGGTTCGAGGTACCAGGGGCTGGTGTAGGCGAGGCCGAAGTTGTTCGCCGGGTGGCCGTACGGGCCGGGGTTGTCGTTGGGCTCCTCGGGATCGGCGATCCGCAGCAGCACCCACCCGCCGTCGTCGATGTCGACCGGCACCCCGAACCGGGTGACCTCGCCGCAGCGTGCCTGCACCACGTCGGCCACCGCGGGCGCCGGTGCGTCCGGGCGCAGCACCTGCACCTGCACCTGCCGGCCCGCCCAGGACGGGCCCCGGTCCAGATCCAGCGCGAAGTCCACGGTGCCGCGCCGGTGCCGCAGCACCGAGCCCATCGGCACGCCGTCCGCGGCCGCGTCGACCCGCAGGCCGGAGACGCGGGTGGCGAAGGAGCGCCGCGCCCGCATCGCCGCCGCGACACCCGCCCTGCTCAGCTCGGTGACCCACAGGCCGGCCCGGCCCCTGCCCTCGGGGAAACCCCAGTCGGTGCCGTGCTCGTCGGTGACGCCGATCAGGCCGGGGCGCCACCCCGCGTCCAGCGCGGCCACCAGCGGAGACACCGCGCCCGCGCGCACGCCCTCGAAGAGGTAGTCGTCGGTGCGATTGAACATCTCCATGCTCACCAGCTGATCGGCCACCGCCGGCTCGTAGCAGAAGTCCCCGAACCGCCCGCGCTCCCGGCCCGGATGGTTGAACCCGGCCAGCCACGGCACCGCCGCGCCCTCGGCAGCGCCGTCGCCGGCCGCCTGCCGCGCCAGCCAGGCGTAGAGCCCGTGCATGTCGCCGTTGGCGGCGACGTCGGTGAAGTCGTCGGTGAACCAGATGTTGACGTGTCCCAGGCGCGGATGCGACCACTCGAAGCCGCGGATCGCGGTGAACTCGCCCGGCTTGTCGTGGGTGTCGGCCAGCTCCCCGGTGCGCTGCCACCCCGCCCGGTCCAGCCCGATCCACGGTGTCCCGCCGGTACCGGTGCCCGCCACCGTGGCGCCGCGGATCGCGTGGTCGGTGAGCGCCGCGACGTCCAGGCCGGCCGCCCGCATGGACGGAAAGGCCGCGTCCGGATCGCCCTGCCCGTCCGAGAGCAGCGTGTGGTTGTGCAGGTCGGCGTGCACCAGCACGGCGTCGCTGCCGATGAGCGAACCCCGGTCGGCACCGCGGCGGCCGTCGGGGATACGCAGCTGCCTGCCCGCCGCCGCGGAGAGCAGCAGCGCCCCCGCGTCGGCGGCACCCGATCCGGAGTTCACCAGCCGCGCTGCGCCAGCCGCTGCTCCTCGGGCAGGTCGCCGAGGTTGATCCCGACCATCGCCTCGCCCAGGCCCCGGGAGACCTTGGCGACCATGTCGGGGTCGTCGTGGAAGGTCGTCGCCTTCACGATCGCCTCGGCCCGCTTGGCCGGGTCGCCGGATTTGAAGATGCCGGACCCGACGAACACGCCCTCCGCGCCGAGCTGCATCATCATCGCCGCGTCGGCGGGGGTGGCGATGCCCCCCGCGGTGAACAGCACCACCGGCAGCGAGCCGGCCGCGGCGACCTCGCGGATCAGTTCGACCGGGGCGCGCAGTTCCTTGGCCGCGGCGTAGAGCTCCGCGGGGTCCATCGCCGACAGCGCCTTGATGCCCGCCCGGATGGCGCGCATGTGCCTGGTCGCCTCGACCACGTTGCCGGTGCCCGCCTCGCCCTTGGAGCGGATCATCGCCGCGCCCTCGGAGATGCGGCGCAACGCCTCGCCGAGGTTGGTGGCGCCGCAGACGAACGGCACGGTGAAGGCGAACTTGTCGATGTGGTGCGCCTCGTCGGCGGGAGTGAGCACCTCGGACTCGTCGACGTAGTCCACGCCGATCGCCTGCAGCACCCTGGCCTCGACGAAGTGCCCGATCCGCGCCTTGGCCATCACCGGGATCGACACGGCCTGGATGATGCCGTCGATCATGTCCGGGTCGCTCATCCTGGCCACGCCACCCTGCGCGCGGATGTCGGCGGGCACCCGCTCCAGCGCCATCACCGCGACCGCGCCCGCGTCCTCGGCGATTCTGGCCTGCTCCGGCGTGACCACGTCCATGATCACGCCGCCCTTGAGCATCTCGGCCATCCCCCGCTTGACCTGCGCGGTGCCGATCTGATGCGGGGTGCTGGTGTTCTCGGCGGGCACGATGGTTCGCTCCTCGGACAGCGGTGAAGGAATTCGGTCGACGGTGACAGCCGCAGCGGCATCGAGGTCGTCGACCCCGGCAACGGACACCCGGTCACTGGATCGTACGTCGGCGCCCATGGCCGGGGCTAAGTCGACGGGTGCCGCCGGGAGCCCCCTGCGGGCGGCCGGGAGCCGCGAACCGCAGATCGCGGGGCGAACAGACCGGATCCGGGGTTGCCAGCGTCGGCACACCGGTGTGAGATCGCACACACGGTCCCCCACGGTCGAGGGTGGTGCCATGGGCACAAAAGGCAACGGTGAGCGCCCGGACTCCGGCGGCGCGAGGCAGGACCCGTCCCGGATCCGCAACGTGGCCCTGGTGGGGCCGTCCGGGGCGGGGAAGAC
Organism: Pseudonocardiaceae bacterium; assembly: GCA_036494295.1. Classification (GTDB taxonomy): domain Bacteria; phylum Actinomycetota; class Actinomycetes; order Mycobacteriales; family Pseudonocardiaceae. The sequence continues at coordinate 8,523 of DASXOL010000021.1, read as the reverse complement.
CACGCTCGCGGAGGCACTGCTGGCCGCGACCGGCGTGATCAGCCGAGCGGGCACGATCGCGGACGGCACCACGGTGTGCGACCACGATCCGGCGGCGGTCCGCCAGCAACGGTCGGTGACGCTGGCGATCGCGCCCCTCCAGCACGACGGCGTCAAGATCAACCTGGTGGACACCCCCGGCTACGCCGACTTCGTCGGTGAGCTGCGCGCGGGCCTGCGCGCCGCGGACGCGGCGCTGTTCGTGGTCTGCGCCGCGGAGGGTGTCGACCCGGCCACCGCCGCGCTGTGGCAGGAGTGCGCCGAGGTGTCGATGCCGCGCGCGGTCGTGGTGAGCAGGCTGGACCACCCCAGGGCGGACCTGGAAGGCGAGACCGCGGCCTGCCGGGAGGCATTCGGTGACGGCGTGCTGCCGCTGTACCTGCCGGTGCGCGACGACGGCGGCACCGTGACCGGGCTGGTCGGCCTGCTGTCCGAGCAGCTGTTCGACTACAGCTCGGGCTACCCGCCCGCGGTGGGCGGGCCGGGCGCGGTGGACCCGGACGTGTTCGCGGTGGCCCGCAACGAGCTGATCGAGGGGATCATCGCCGAGAGCGAGGACGAGTCGCTCATGGAGCGCTACCTCGGCGGCGAGGATCTCGATGTGGGCCTGCTCATCGACGATCTGGAGACCGCGGTCGCGAGCGGGTCGTTCCACCCGGTGATCCCGGCCTGCGCGAGCACCGGGGTGGGCCTCGGCGAACTGCTCGAGGTGCTCACCTCCGCCTTCCCCGCGCCGGACGAGCACGCCCCGCCCGCGGTGAGCCGTCCCGACGGGTCGGCCTGCGACACGGTCGCGGTGGAGCCGCAGGCGCCGCTGGTCGCCGAGGTGGTGCGCACCACGGTCGATCCCTACCAGGGTCGGGTGTCGCTGGTGCGGGTGTTCTCCGGGACGCTGCAGCCGGACCGGCCGGTGCACGTGTCCGGGCGCGGCCTGGCCGAACGCGGCCACGCCGACCACGACGTCGACGAACGGGTGGCGCACGTCTACTCCCCGCTGGGCGGCACGCTGAACGAGGTGCCGTTCTGCGTGGCCGGTGACCTGTGCGCGGTGACCAAGGTGATCTCCGCCGAGACCGGCGACACCCTGTCCACGCCGGAGGAGCCGCTGCTGGTCGAGCCGTGGACGATGCCGGAGCCGCTGCTGCCGGTGGCCGTGGTCGGCCGCAGCCGCAGCGACGAGGACGCGCTGGCCCGCGGGCTCGGCAGGCTTGTGGCCGCGGACCCGACGTTGCGCCTGGAACGCAACGCCGAGACCCACCAGATGGTGCTCTGGTGCATGGGCGAGGCGCATGCCGACGTGGTGCTCTCCCGGCTGCGCGCCGGCGGCGCCGACGTGGACACCGAGCCGGTCCAGGTGTCGTTGCGGGAGACCTTCGGCGCCGCCACCAAGGGCCACGGCCGCCACGTCAAGCAGTCCGGCGGGCACGGCCAGTACGCGGTCTGCGACATCGAGGTGGAGCCGCTGCCCCGCGGCGCGGGTTTCGAGTTCGTGGACAAGGTGGTCGGCGGCGCGGTACCGCACCAGTTCATCCCGAGCGTGGAGAAAGGCGTCCGCGCGCAGATGGAGCGCGGTCTCGGCGCCGGATACCCGGTGGTGGACATCCGCGTGACGCTGGTGGACGGGAAGGCGCACAGCGTCGACTCCTCCGACGCGGCGTTCCAGACCGCGGGCTCGCTGGCGCTCAAGGACGCCGCCGAGAAGGGCACCGTGGTCCTGCTGGAACCGATCGACGAGGTGGAGGTGCGGATGCCCGAGGAGCATCTCGGCACCGTCCTGGGCGACCTGTCCGGCAGGCGGGGCCGGGTGCTGGGCACCGAGACCGACGAGACCGGCGACCGGATGCTGGTGCGGGCCGAGGTGCCTGCGGCGGAGCTGCTGCGCTACGCCGTCGACCTGCGCGGGCTCACCTCGGGCACCGCGGCGTTCACCCGGCGCTTCGCCACGTACGCGCCGGGACCGTCGGCCTGATCCTCGCGGATCCTCGCGGGTCAGTCCTGCTGCGCTACCTCGGTGATCTCGAAGTAGCGCGGCAACGGGGCGGTGCCCGCGAGGCGCAGCCAGCGCACCGAGCGGTGCGCCCGCAGCGCGAGCGTGTCGCGCACCGCGTCGTTGTACACCCGCCGGGCGATCATCACCCGCTGCTCGGCGTCGTTGAGCTGACCGGCCCAGACCTCGTCCAGCGCGGACCGGTCCAGCGCGGCCAGCGCCCTGCCCAGCTCGTTCTCGACCTCCTCGCGGTCGGCCGGCTCGGCGGCCAGCGCGGCGTGGGCGGCCGCGCGCAGCTGCGCGCAGCCCGGCATCCGCTCGTGGGCGGCGCAGGCGCCGAGCACCACCAGCGCCCGGCGGCTCAGCGCCGCGTCCAGTCCGGCCCACCCGGCGTCGGTGCGCACGTGCAGCCGGTCCAGCCTGGTCGCGGTGTGCAGCGCACCCGCCGCGGCGCCGAGCAGACCGACGGCGACCGCCGCCGCGCCCGCTTCCCTCATCGCACCTGCCTGGCCTGCCGGTACCGGCCCGAGCCGCCACCGACCGCGGCGGGCAGCCTGCGCGGGTCGGCCGCCGCCGCGGTCTCGTAGACCTGCAGGACGCGCCGGGCCACCACCGGCCAGTCCCATCCTTCGGCGCGGCGTTGCGCGGCGGCGCCCAGCTCGGCCCGCCTGGCCGGATCGTCGAGCAGGTCTCCCAGCGCGGTGGCCAGCGCGGCGGGCGAGCCGGGCGGGACCAGCACGCCGACCCGGCCGCCGTCGAGCACCCGACGGAACGCGTCGAGGTCGCTGGCCAGCACCGGAGTGCCGGCCGACATCGCCTCGGTGAGCACGATCCCGAAGCTCTCGCCGCCCAGCGCGGGCACACACAGCACGTCCACGCTGCGCAGCACGGCGGCCTTGCCGTAGTCGCCCAGCCCGGACAGCACCCGGATCCGCGACGCCAGCTCCGCGCCCGCGGCACGCTTGAGCTCGGCGATATTGCCGTCGCCGACCACCACCAGGCGCAGCTCGGGCCGGTCGGCCACCACCGCCCGCAACGCGGTGAGCAGCACCGCCATGCCCTTGCGCGGCTCGTCGAACCGGCCGACGAAGGCCACCGTGCCGCCGTCGCGCGGGTAACCGGGCAGCGGCGCCGCATCGCGGAACAACGGGACGTCCACCCCGTTGGGGATCTCCACCGCATCACCGCCGAGGTACTCCACCTGCACCCGGCGGGCCAGCGAGGACACCGCGATCCGCGCCGTGACCTTCTCCATCGGGGACTGCAGCAGGCCGTGTGCCGCGGCGAGCGCCCTGGATCGGGCCGCGGCCATGTGGAAGGTCGCCACCACGGGCATGTCGGCGAGCGCCAGCGCGATCAGCGACACGCTGGGCGCGGTGGGTTCGTGCACGTGCAGCACGTCGAAGTCGTTGTCACGCAGCCAGCGCCGCACCCGGGTGGCCGTGAAGGGGCCGAACGCCAGCCGGGCGACCGAACCGTTGTAGGGCACCCCCAGGGCGCGGCCCGCGGGCGTGACGAACTCCACCGGCGGCTCGCCACTCACTCCCGGTGCGAGCACCTCCACCTGGTGGCCGAGGGCACGCAGCCCGCCGGCCAAGCCCAGCACATGTGCCTGTACCCCGCCCCTCGCGGCCAGGGAGTACGGGCAGACCATTCCGATCCGCACCACTCCACTATCCCGCGTCGGTCATCGGCGTTACCGGTTGCCGGTCCGGCATGTCGGCATTCCACAGCGGCTGCAACATGTGCCAGTCCTGCGGATGGGCGGCGATGTCGGTGGCGAAACAGTCCGCCACGGCCTGGGTGGCGGCAGGCACCGCGGCTTTTCCGGGCGCCGGGATCGGCGGGTGGAAGCCGATGCCCCAGCCGTCCGGGGTGAACCAGCAGCCGACCACCAGCAGGGTGGCGCGGGTGGCCGCGGCCAGCCGGGCCGGGCCGGCGGGCATCCGGGCCGGCGCGCCGAAGAAGTCGACCTCCACGCCGCCTGCGGTGAGGTCCCGGTCCGCGAGCAGGCAGACCACGCCGCCCGCCCGTAGCCGCTGGACCAGCCGCGGCGTGGGACTGCCCGCACCGGTGAGCGGCACGATGTCGAAGCCGAGCGAGGCGCGGTAGTCCACGAAGCGGCGGTAGAGCGCCTCCGGCCGCAACCGCTCCACCACGGTGGTGAACGCGCCGTGGTGCCGGGCGAACCACAGACCGGCCATGTCCCAGTTGCCGGTGTGCGGCAGCACGGCCACCACGCCCCGGCCCGCGGCCAGCCCCGCGTCCAGGTACTCGACCTGCCGCATCTCGCGGCCGATCCGGTCGTGCAGCGCGCGGTGGTCGGCCGAGGGCAGCGTGAAGACCTCTCGCCAGTACCGGGCGTAGGAGCGCAGCCCGTCCCGGACCAGCACGTCGAGCTCGTCCGGGGTGGCCCGCGGAACCACCCTGGCGAGATTGCGGCGCAGCTGGCGGGTGCCGCGCCCGTCGCGGCGGGCCGCGAGGTCGGCGCCGGCCAGGAAGCACCGCTGCGCCAGCGCATCGGGCGCGGCGCGGACCAGCCGCCAGCCTGCGGCGTAGCCGAGATCGGTGATCCGCTCGGTGAGCGCGCCGCTCACGACTCCTGCTCCGCCGCGCTGCGATGTACCGCGAGCATCCGCTGAACCACGGTCACCACCTGCGCCACGGCCAGCAACCACAGTGCGACGTCGAGCGCGTAGGGCAGGCCCAGCCCGGCCAGGCCGGTCCCTACCAGGGTGACGATGTAGCGCTCGGCGCGCTCCACCATCCCGCCGTCGGCGGTGAGCCCCGTCGCGGTCGCCCGCGCCTTGATGTAGGAGATCACCTGCGCGGTCACCAGGCAGATCAGGGCCGCCGCCGCGAGCGGGCGGTTGCCCGCACCGAAAGCCCACCAGGTGAGCCCGGCGAACAGCGCGCCGTCGGCGAGCCGGTCGCAGGTGGCGTCCAGCACGGTGCCGAACGGGGTGCCGTGCCCGCGCGCCCTGGCGACCGCGCCGTCGAGCAGGTCGAACAACACGAAGACGAGCACCGCGAAGGTGCCCGCGAAGAGCTGACCCCGCGGGAAGAACCACAGCGCCGAGGCGACCGCGCCCACGGTGCCCGCCACGGTGATGGCATCCGGACCGACCCCGACCCGCAACAGCCACGCCCCCATCGGGTCGAGCAGCTTGGACACCGAGGCGCGGGCGAAGATGTTCAGCATGGCCGCCCCGCCCTCACCGGGACACCGGCTGGGGCTCGTCGGCCGCGGCGTCGGCGTCGACCGGCCCGTCCAGCGGGGCGCGCAGCGCCAGCCCCACCAGTGCCCAGACGCCGTCGGACACCGTGTGCACCACGCGGGAGAGCACCACCACGGCGGTCGCGGCGCCGCCACCGGCCACCATCGGCCCCAGCAGCGTGAGCAGCGCGACCTCCCGCACGCCGAGCCCGGCCGGGGTCACCACGAGCACGCCAGCGGCGAGGAAGCCGACGGTCCAGGCGAGCGCGAACCCGCCCAGCGCCAGCGGCGCGAGCAGGGCGTGCGAGTCGTCCCGGATCACCGGCCCGAGCAGCAGGAACATGCTCAACCCGTAGCCCAGCCAGGTCACCGCGAGCCAGCCCAGCGAGCACAGCACGGCCACCCCGGACACCTGCTCCGGCGGGGTGCCCCGGCCCAGTACCCGGTGCAGCCAGCGCAGCACCGGCAGCACCAGCCGCGGATGCAGGCAGCACAGCAGCAGCGGGGCGAGCCAGGAGACCCAGCCGAACCGCTGGTACACCGCGTCCGACGCGAACGGCAGCACCAGGCCGGCCACCGCGGCGCCGGTCGCGGCGTTCGCCACCACGAACAGCACGGACGCGGTGGTGGTCCGCGAGGCGGGGACGCCGTGCTCGCGCCCCAGCTTCGCCTGCGCCACGTACGCCCAGACGGTGCCAGGGATGTACTTGCCGATCTGCCCGAGGAAGAACACCCGCGCGGCGCCGGGGACGCTCAGCGGTGTGCCCACCCCGTGCAACAGGCTGCGCCAGGCCATCCCGGACGCACCCATGCCCGCGGCGGCGGCCAGGAAGGACGCGAAGACGACCGGCAGGCCGATCCGCCCGAGCGCGTCCAGCGCGCCGCCCGCGTCCTGGGTGAGCTGCCACCCCAGCAGGCTCAGCGCCGCGCAGAGGAACAGCAGCCGGGCGGCGGTGACGAGGTGTCGCTTCCACCCCGGCGCGGCACCGTCACGGGGCCGGAGCTGCAGCCGAGTGTTCAGGACAGCTCCGTCCACGCGTCGGCCAGCAGGGTCCGCGTCTGGCCGAGCAACTGCGGCAGCACCTTGGTGCCGCCGATCACCGGCATGAAGTTCGCGTCCCCGCCCCACCGCGGCACCACGTGCTGGTGCAGGTGGGCGGCGATGCCCGCGCCCGCGATGGAGCCCTGGTTGATCCCGATGTTGAACCCGTGCGGAGCGGCGGCGCGGCGGGTCGCGAGCATGGCCCGCTGGGTGAACGCGGCCAGCTCGGCGGTCTCCTCGACGGTCAGCTCCGGGTAGTCGGCGACGTGCCGGTACGGGACCACCATGAGGTGGCCGGGGTTGTACGGGTAGAGGTTGAGCACCGCGTAGACGGTGTCACCGCGGGCGACCACCAGGCCCTCGGCGTCGTCCATCGCCACGATCCGGCAGAACGGGCACTGGGTGGCGGTGGCCTCCGAGGCGGGCTTGCCCTCGCCCTTGATGTAGGCCATCCGGTGCGGCGTCCACAACCGTTGCAGAGCGTCCGGCGCGCCCACCCCGTCCTGTTGCTCGAATTCGGGACTCTCCGTGGAGCGGGGTGCACTCACGAGGACTCCAGCGTCGGACGCACGGTGAGGTTGTCGGCCGTCGGCGAGGCGTTCTCCCTTCGCGCCACCCAGCCGACGATGGCGGCGACCGCGTCCTCCACCGGTACCCCGTTGATCTGCGAGCCGTCCCGGAAGCGGAAGGACACCGCACCGGCCTCGACGTCCTTGCCGCCCGCGAGCAGCAGGAACGGCACCTTCTGCGTGGTGTGGGTGCGGATCTTCTTCTGCATCCGCTCGTCGGAGGCGTCCACCTCCACGCGGATGCCGTTCGTCTTGAGCTCCTTGGCCACGCCCTGCAGATGCCCGACGTGCTCGTCGGCGATCGGGATGCCCACCACCTGCACCGGCGCCAGCCAGGCCGGGAACGCGCCCGCGTAGTGCTCGGTGAGCACCCCGAAGAACCGCTCGATCGAGCCGAACAGCGCGCGGTGGATCATGTAGGGCTGCTTGCGGGAGCCGTCCGGGGCCGTGTACTCCAGCTCCATCCGCTCCGGCATCTGGAAGTCCACCTGGATCGTGGAGAGCTGCCAGGTCCGGCCGAGCGCGTCCGTGGCCTGCACCGAGATCTTGGGCGCGTAGAACGCCGCCCCGCCCGGGTCGAGCACCAGTTCCAGCCCACTGGCCTCCGCGGCATGGCGCAGCGCCTCGGTGGCCTCCTCCCACTGCTCGTCGGTGCCGACGTACTTCTCGTCGTCGCGGGTGGACAGCTCCAGGTAGAACTCGTCCATCCCGTAGTCGCGCAGCAGGTCGAGCACGAAGCTGAGCAGCGAGCGGATCTCGTCCTGCAGCTGCTCGGGGGTGCAGTAGATGTGCGCGTCGTCCTGGGTCATCCCGCGCACCCGGGTCAGTCCGTGCACCACCCCGGACTTCTCGTAGCGGTACACCGAGCCGAACTCGAACAGCCGCAGTGGCAGCTCCCGGTAGGACCGGCCGCGGGAGCGGAAGATCAGGTTGTGGAACGGGCAGTTCATCGGCTTGAGGTAGTAGTCCTGCCCGGGCTTGCGCACCGTGACGTCCCCGCCGTCACTCCTCTGCAGCTCCTCGTCGAGGTGCATGGGCGGGAACATCGCGTCGCGGTAGAAGCCGAGGTGCCCGGACACCTCGAAGAGGTGGGCCTTGGTGATGTGCGGCGAGTTGACGAACTCGTAGCCCGCCTCCTCGTGGCGGCGCCGGGAGTAGTCCTCCATCACCCGGCGCACCGTGCCGCCCTTGGGGTGGAACACCGCCAGCCCGGAGCCGATCTCGTCCGGGAAGCTGAACAGGTCGAGTTCGGCGCCGAGCTTGCGGTGGTCCCGGCGCTCGGCCTCGGCCAGCAGCTCCAGGTGCCGATCCAGCGCCTCCTGCGACTCCCACGCGGTGCCGTAGATCCGCTGCAGCTGCGGGTTCTTCTCGCTCCCCCGCCAGTACGCCGCCGCGGTGCGCATCAGCGCGAACGCCGGGATGTGCTTGGTGGTGGGCACGTGCGGGCCGCGGCACAGGTCGCTCCACACCGTCTCGCCGGTGTGTGCGTGCACATTGTCGTAGCTGGTCAGCTCCCCCGCGCCGACCTCCATCACCTCGGAGTCGATGCTCGACCCCGCAAGCGGGTCCTCGGAGGTGTCGACGTCGCTCTTGAGGTCGACCAGTTCGAGCTTGTACGGCTCCGCGGCCAGCTCCTCCTTGGCCGCCGCCACCGATCCCAGCACCCGCC
>DASXOL010000020.1:0-13883 GCA_036494295.1 Pseudonocardiaceae bacterium | reverse complement strand
CGATGTGGTCGCCGACGCCGAACCGCGGGGTGCTCGGCTCGTTCGGCATCACCTGCTGGATGGTCGTGCCCGCCGACTCGCCGTTGGTGAGCCGCACGGTGAGCGCAATGCAGTTGGCGGGCTGCCCGTTGCCCGCTGCCCCGGCCGTGCACGGCGCCGTCGCGGCGGCGAGCACGTCGCCGTTTACCGGATGCTGCCCGAAACCCAGATCGGCTCCGCTGCGCGGGGGAGTGCCCGGCCAGGTCAGCACCAGGCCGACGAGGGTGGCCAGCGCGACCGGCACCAGTACCGCGGCCAGCAGCCGCTTCACCCTGGCCGAGGCGGGCCCGGCCGACCCGTGGCCGTGTCCGTGGCCGTGCCCGGCGGCCACGGCGACCGGGCCGGTGGGCACGTCGGCCTTCCGGTGGTGATGCCGGCCGGTGCTGCGGTCCAGTCGACTCATCGGCTGGGCGTTCCTTCCCTGCGAGATGCGGCTCGCGCCGCCATGTTCCTAGCGGATCGAACAGATGTTCTATACGGTGGGGTCCGTGCGATGGGACAACCTGACACTCTCCCCGGCTTCCGCCAAGCCCGGAGCGGACGCTCAGGACGCGCTGTTCGACGAAGCCGACGTGGTCACCCGCACCTTCGACACCCCGGAGTTCCGCGGGATGACGTTCTACGAGGTGCGGGCACGCTCGATCATCAACAAGGTGCCCAATGCCTCCCGGATGCCGTTCGAGTGGACGGTGAACCCGTATCGCGGCTGCAGCCATGCCTGCCGGTACTGCTTCGCGCGGCGCACGCACGAGTACCTCGACCTCGACTCGGGGTCGGATTTCGACACGAAGATAGTGGTGAAGGTGAACGCCCCGGACCTGGTGCGCAAGGAACTGCGCGCACCACGCTGGGCCGGGAGCCACGTCGCGATGGGCACCAACGTCGATCCCTACCAGCGTGCCGAGGGCCGCTACCGGCTGATGCCGGGGATCATCGACGCACTGCGCGAGGCCAGGAACCCGTTCTCCGTCCTCACCAAGGGCACCCTGGTGCTGCGTGATCTCGACCTGCTGCGGGCCGCCCGGAAGGTCACCGACGTCTCGGTCAGCGTCTCGGTGGGCTTCGTCGACGAGGCGCTGTGGCGGCAGGTCGAGCCGGGCACCCCGGCACCGCGCGCCCGTCTCGGCGTGTGCCGCACGCTCACCGACGCGGGCATCGGCTGCGGCGTCCTGATGGCGCCGATCCTGCCCTACCTCACCGACTCGCCGGACCACCTGGAGGCGGCGGTGGCCGAGATCGCCGACGCGGGCGCCCGCAGCGTGTCCCCGATCGTGCTGCACCTGCGCCCCGGCGCGCGGGAGTGGTACCTGGCCTGGCTGCAGCGTGATCATCCGCATCTGGTGCCCCGCTACCAGGAGCTCTACCGCGGCGGTGCCTACGCCCCCAAGGCCTACCAGCGCGGCATCAGTGCCCAGGTCGCCGCACTCGCCCGCCGCTACGGCGTGGGTGCGGCCGGCGCAGGCGAGACCCGGGGCGCCGCGGCGCGGCCGAAGTCCACCCGGGCAAGGCCGGATGCCGGCGCAAACAGCGCACCGCGGCAGCCGCTGTTGTTGTGACCATGTAATTGTGGACAGGCGGTAATCGGGGACAGGCGGGGTATCGGGGGACAGGCGGGGCAGCGCAGTGGAGCCGCCGATAGCCTCTGAGGTGGTCCTGCCGTGACCGGGACGAACAGAACCGCCTGCTTGAGGAGCCGAACGCTGTGATGCGCACCCACCCTGCCGGCACGCTGCGCGCCGAGCACGCAGGGCAGACCGTCACCCTCGCCGGATGGGTCGCCCGCCGCCGCGACCACGGCGGGGTGATCTTCATCGATCTGCGGGACGCCTCCGGTGTGGCGCAGGTGGTGTTCCGCGAGGGCGAGATGGCCGGCCGGGCGCACCGCCTGCGCGCCGAGTACTGCGTCCAGGTCACCGGCACCGTCGACCTCCGCCCGGAGGGCAACGAGAACCCGGAGCTCGCCACCGGCAGCATCGAGGTCACCGCGCACGAGCTGACCGTGCTGAGCGAGTCGGCTCCGCTGCCGTTCCAGCTCGACGAGCACCTGGAGGTCGGCGAGGAGGTGCGGCTGCGGCACCGCTACCTGGATCTGCGCCGCCCCGGCCCGGCCGCCGCGATGCGGTTGCGCAGCGAGGCCAACCGGATCGCCCGCACCGTGCTGCACGACGAGGGCTTCGTCGAGGTGGAGACCCCGACGCTGACCCGGTCCACCCCGGAGGGCGCCCGGGACTTCCTGGTGCCGGCCCGGCTGCAGCCGGGCAGCTGGTACGCGCTGCCCCAGTCGCCGCAGCTGTTCAAGCAGCTGCTCATGGTGGCGGGCATGGAGCGCTACTACCAGATCGCCCGGTGCTACCGGGACGAGGACTTCCGCGCCGACCGCCAGCCCGAGTTCACCCAGCTCGACATCGAGATGAGCTTCGTCGAGCAGGACGACGTGATCGCGCTGAGCGAGCGGGTGATCGCCGCGCTCTGGGCCGAGCTGGCCGGCTACCGGATCGAGGTGCCGATCCCGCGGCTCACCTACGCCGACGCGATGGCGCGGTACGGGACCGACAAGCCCGACCTGCGGTTCGGGCTGGAGCTCACGGAGCTCACCGGGTACTTCGCCGCGACGCCCTTCCGGGTGTTCCAGGCGCCCTACGTCGGCGCCGTGGTGATGCCCGGTGGCGCGAGCCAGGCACGCAGGCAGCTGGACGCCTGGCAGGAGTGGGCCAAGCAGCGCGGCCACAAGGGCCTGGCCTACGTGCTGGTGGGCGACGACGGCGAGCTGTCCGGCCCGGTGGCCCGCAACCTCGCCGAGCACGAGCGGGAAGGCCTGGCCAAGATGGTCGGCGCGAACCCCGGCGACGCGGTGTTCTTCTCCGCGGGGGACCCCGCCGACGCCCGGCAGCTGCTGGGCGCGGCCCGGGTCGAGATCGGCAGGCGGTGCGGGCTGATCGACGAGTCGGGCTGGTCGTTCGTGTGGGTGGTGGACGCCCCCATGTTCGAACGGGCGGACCGGTCGGGCGACGTCGCGGTCGGCCACAGCGGCTGGACCGCGCTGCACCACCCGTTCACCGCGCCGACGCCGGACTGGATCGACCGTTTCGAGTCCGACCCGGAGTCCGCGCTGGCCTACGCCTACGACCTGGTCTGCAACGGCAACGAGATCGGCGGCGGGTCGATCCGTATCCACCAGCCAGACGTCCAGCAGCGGGTGTTCCGCGTGCTCGGCATCGGCGAGGAGGAGGCGCAGGAGAAGTTCGGCTTCCTGCTCGACGGGTTCCGCTACGGCCCGCCGCCGCACGGCGGCATCGCCTTCGGCTGGGACCGGATCGCCATGCTGCTGGCCCGCGCGGACTCGCTGCGCGAGGTGATCGCGTTCCCCAAGTCCGGCGGCGGCTTCGACCCGCTCACCGGTGCACCGGCGCCGATCACCCGCGCGCAGCGGGCCGAGGCAGGGGTGGACGCCAAGCCCCTTGCGGCCGCACAGCATGCCGGGCGGCAGGACCAGGGCGACGTCGCGCGCTGAGCCGCCGCCGGCGGGTGTCCTGGCGGGTCCCGGCCGATTGGGCCAAGAAGGTGAATTTCGCGATCGGCTCGCCGCCCGCTCGCTGATCTTCGTGCTGCTCGCAGGCCCGCGCTGACGATCACGTCGACCGCGCCGCCATGCGCCGCGCGCGGCGAAGTTTTCATTTGGTGACGACGCGCCGTCGGGCGGCATTCACTGTGGTCGCGGCCACAACGCGGGGCCGTCGCGGCGCGGTCTGGCCGCACCGGGGCCGGTGATCGACCGCGTCCGCGGACCCGGTGCTGCCACCGGGGCGGATCTCTTCGCCGCGCTGCGTCACCGCGCTCCCGCCACCGGCCGCTCGGTTTGTTCGACCCGCCACGGGCCGTGGTTACTGACTAGGGTGGGCGCCGATGACCACGGATCTCGCGGACCCAGTCGATCCCGTTTCCTCCGCTCAACAAGCGGTGATACCCGTGGAAGACACGGTCCGTGTCGCTGGGCAGCTGCTCACGGCGCGGCTGGGGGCACAGGTGGTGCTCGCGGAGCCCGAGGACCTGGGTGGCAGCAGCCATTCCACGGTGCTGCGGGTCCGGGTCGCGCGGACGCCGTTCACGTTGCCTCGCACGTTGGTGATCAAACACAACAGGGCGGAGCCGACGGGCGCGATCGACCCGTTCGCGCAGGAGGCGGCGAGCTGCCAGCTGTTCACCGCGTTCCGCAAGGAGGACCGGCCGGGACCGGAACTGATCGCCTGCGACCCAGCCCGACGGCTGCTGGTGCTCGAGGATCTCGGCCGCTCCGGCACGGTCGCGGACCTGCTGCAGTCCACCGACACCGGCGACGCGCCCCGCGCCGAGCAGGCCCTGCTGGCCTGGTCGCATGCGCTGGGCAAGTTGCACGCGGCGACCCGCGACCGGGAGCCGGACTTCGCCGCGCTGCTGCGCAGGCTCGGCGTCCCGGAGATGGGCGACCCGCTGGCCGAGGACGGCCGCGCGGCGATCGCCGCCCTCCCCGCGCTGCTCGAACAGGAACTCGGCGTGACCACCCCGCCGCAGGTGCTGGCCGACGCGCACCGGGCGGCGGCGCTGCTCGACGGCACGCCGTGCCGCGCCTTCAGTCCCGCGGGTCTCGGACCCGACAACGCCGTGATGGGTCAGGGCGTGCGGTTCATCGACTTCGAGGGCGGTGGCTTCCGCAGCGCGCTGCTCGACGCCGCCCAGCTGCGTGCCCCGCTGCCGTCCTCGGTGGTGGCGCTGGCGCTCCCGCCGGGCATGGGCGAAGCGATGGTGTCCGCCTGGCATGCCGAGGTGGTGGAGAGCTGGCCTGCGCTGTCCGACCGGGCGCTACTGGCCCGCCGCCTACTGGACGGGCAACTGGTGTGGACCTGGCTGTGCACGTCCTGGCTGCTGCCGCTGCCCCGGCCGCGCACCCCGGTGGCGGTCGCGCCCTCCTACGCCGACCTGGCCGAGGTGCTGGATCCGGGTGGAGTGCTCGTGGACCGCTGGGAGCGGCTGTCCCGGGAGGCCGACGCGCTGGACTGCCCCGCCACCGCCGCGCACGCCGCGCAGGTCGCCGGAGCACTGCGCAACAGGTTCCGGGTCACCGGCGAGGCGCTGCCGAGGTACCCGGTCTTCCGCTGAGCTCGCCGGGGTCGCGGGACGCGGGCGGTACGAACAGTTCGCGAAGGCGTCTCCGGCCGGTCACGCGCTTCTCACCGATGGTGAGTCGGCACAGGTGAGCATCATCGCGTGAGCGCCGAGGTACACATCGCCCCCTTACGAACCGTCGTGCCTGGCCGCGGCGCCGCCGCGAGTCTGGTGATCATGGGCGATTCCACCGCGGTGGGTCTGGGCGACCCGTTGCCCGCCGGCGGCTGGCGCGGGTTCGGCCCGCTGCTCGCCGCCGCACTGGGGGCCGCCGAGCAGGTCGGCTACCTCAACCTGTCCTTCACCGGAGCGCGGATGGCCTGCCTGCGTCATCGCCAGTTGCCCGAAGCGCTGCGGGCACGGCCGGACGTCGCCGTGCTCCTCGCCGGGATGAACGACACGCTGCGCTCGGACTTCGACCCGGCCGCGGTCCGGGACGACCTGCACGACATCGTCCGCGCACTGCAGGAGTCGGGTGCGATGGTGGCGACCGCCCGGTTCCACGAGCACGAGCGGGTGTTCTGGCTGCCCGGCCCGTTGCGGCGCGCGCTGCGCCACCGGGTCGGTCTGCTCAACGAGGCGATCACCGAGGTGGTGGCGGACACCGGGGCGCTGTGCCTGGACCTGCACCTCATGGACGGCGCCTACGACGTCGCGGCGTGGAGCGTGGACCGGCTGCACCCCTCGGAGCGCGGACACCGGATGCTTGCCGCCGGTTTCGCCGAGTTGCTCACCGGCGCGGGTGTCGCGGTGGCCAACCCGGTCGACCTCACCTGCTCCGGGGGGCGCAGGCAGACCGCCGTGCACCACCTGGTCTGGCTGGTGGTCGAGGGGCTGCCCTGGCTCGGCAGGCGCGGGCGGGACCTGCTGCCCCACGCCGCCGCACTGGTGGCACGCGACCTGCTCGGCCGCCTGCGGAGGTAGGTTCGCGATGTGTCGGGTTCCGCGGGTACCACGGGTTCATCGGATGGCGGTTATTCGGATGACCAGGCCCTCTTCGACGGCGAGGGGCTGTTCGCCGCCCATGCCGAGCAGCAGGCCGCACGGCGGCTGACCCAGTCCGCGCCGCTCGCGGTGCGGATGCGGCCGGCCTCGCTGGAAGAGGTCGTCGGGCAGGACCACCTGCTCGGGCCGGGCAGTCCGCTGCGCAGGCTCGTCGAGGGCGGCGGCGGCGCCTCGGTGATCCTCTACGGCCCGCCCGGCACCGGGAAGACCACCCTCGCGCGGCTGGTGTCGCAGACCACCGGGCGGCGGTTCGAGGCGTTGTCGGCGCTGTCCTCCGGGGTCAAGGAGGTGCGCGCGGTGATCGACGGCGCGCGGCGCAGGCTGGGCCGTGAGGGCGGCGAGGCCACCGTGCTGTTCATCGACGAGGTGCACCGTTTCTCCCGCACCCAGCAGGACGCACTGCTCGGCGCGGTGGAGGACCGGGTGGTGCTGCTGGTCGCCGCGACCACGGAGAACCCCTTCTTCTCGGTGGTCTCACCGCTGCTGTCCCGGTCGCTGGTGCTGCAGCTGCATCCGTTGGGCGACGACGACGTCCGCGCCCTGGTCCGGCGGGCCGTGGACGATCCGCGCGGGCTGGACGCCGCGGTGACGCTGAAGCCCGAGGCGGAGGATCACCTGGTGCGCCTCGCGGGCGGCGACGCCCGCCGGGCACTCACCGCACTGGAGACCGCGGCCGAGGCGGTGACCTCCGGAGGCGGTTCGGTGCTGGAGCTGGCCGCGGTCGAGTCCGCTGTGGACCGGGCGGCGGTGCGCTACGACCGCGACGGCGACCAGCACTACGACGTGATCAGCGCCTTCATCAAGGCGATCCGCGGCTCCGACGTGGACGCCGCGTTGCACTACCTGGCGCGGATGGTGGAAGCGGGCGAGGACCCCCGGTTCATCGCGCGGCGCCTGGTGGTGCACGCCAGCGAGGACATCGGAATGGCCGATCCGACCGCGCTGCAGACCGCGGTGGCCGCCGCGCACGCGGTGCAGTTCATCGGCATGCCGGAAGGACGGCTCGCGCTGGCGCAGGCCACCGTGCACCTGGCCACCGCGCCGAAGTCCAACGCGGTGATCACCGCGATCGACGCCGCGCTGGCCGACGTGCGGGCCGGCGCGACCGGCTCGGTGCCCGCGCATCTGCGCGACGGGCACTACGCGGGCTCGTCCCGGCTGGGTCATGCGCAGGGCTACCGGTACCCGCACGACGTGCCGGAAGGCGTGCTGCCCCAGCAGTACCCGCCGGACGACCTGGTCGGCCGCGACTACTACGAGCCGAGGGGCCACGGCGCCGAACGCGACCTCGCCGAGCGGCTGCCCCGCCTGCGCCGCATCATCCGCAACACCTAACCCTGAATGCGGGTATGTGGCTCTTCAAGAGCACCACACCGGGGTCGGGGGGCTCTTGAAGAGCCGCATACCTGTCAGGACGGGCCGATCGGAGCGGCGGTGTGCAGGGGGTTGGGCAGGGTGCCGTAGTTGAGGGTGGCAGGGCGGACGGTCAGGTCGCCGTAGCCCCAGTGCAGGCGCATGGTGTTCAGCGGGTAGCGCCCGAACGTCGGCCCGAGCAGGTCACCCGCGGCGATCCGGTCGGCGAGCTCGGGGTGGCGGCGCCGGTGTGCCTCCACCTCGCCGCGGACCCGCCCCCACAGGTGTGCCTCCGGGATGTCGTGGTGCTCGACGAGTAGCACGGCGAGCGGGCGCAGCACCCCGACCAGCAACGCGTCCACCAGGTACTGCCGCAGCACGTGCCAGGGCTTGCGGGGCAGTACCTGGTCGTGCGAGTCGGGCTCGGGACCGCGCTCGGGTACCGGCTCCACCGAGACGTTCACGTCGTCGATCAGGTCCTTGATCGCGGCGCGGGTGGGCAGCCCGTCGGCGTCGAGGACGAGCAGCACGTTCTCCCCGTGCGGGTTCACCGTGATGCCGTAGGTGTAGAGCAGGTGCAGCAGCGGTCGCAGCAGCGCGGCGAGCAGCGCGGCCAGCCAGCGTCGCGCGTCGCCGCCGCTGCGCGCGATGTACTCGCTCACCAGCGGGCGCCCCGACGGGTCCACGTGCAGCACCGCGGCCAGCGGTACCGCCTGCTCCCCGTCGCGCAGCAGCGGGTCCAGCGGCTCGCGCCAGATGCAGCCCAGCGTCTCCAGCCAGTGGTACGGCGTCTGCGGGACCGCGGAGAGCACCGGGTGCCGGACGGTCACCGAGGCGACCTCGCCGAGCAGCACGGTGCCCAGCCCCGAGAGAGTGCCGTCGGCGTCCCAGAGCCCGCGCAGCCACTGGGTGATCACCGGCGCGCCCTGCGTGCAGTGCGGCGGGATACCCCGGTACACGCAGGTGTTGAAGATCCGCAACGGGAGTTTCACCTGGTGGCGGGCGGGGGAGTCGATGTTGGTCATGGTCCGGATGGCCTGCGTGGGCAGATAGCGGTCGTGGCCTTCGCCGAGCTCGACGACGCGCCCCGCGGCCAGCTCGGGCGCCCACATCGTGCGCACCACGCGGTCGAGCTGCCAGGGATGCACCGGCAGGCAGACGTAGGCGCCCGGGTCGAGGCCCTGTGCGCGCAGCCCAGCCTGGAACGCGGCGAGGCCCGGCGCCCCCAGCTCGTGGGCCAGCACGCCGTGCTCGGACAGCGCCGGGGTGGCGCGGAACTCGGCCAGGCCGCGATGCACCGCCAGCCAGGGCAGCCGCAGCGGCGTGCGCGCCTCCGGGGCGTAGCGCGCGAGGTCGGCGGCCGAGAAACCCAGCCGCCCCTTGTTGGCCACGATCCACGGGTGGCCGGTGAGGTGGCCCTCCAGCTGCGCGTGCCCCAGGCCGGCCAGCTCGGCGGCCGGGCGGGCCGAGCGCGCCATGGTGACGTCGGCGGCCAGCGTCGCGGTGATCTCGGCCAGCAGACCCGCGGTGGTCGCACCCGCCGCGTCCCCGTCCAGCAGCCCGCCGAGGTCCGCGACCAGCTGCCCCACGTCCGCGGCCGGTGTCTGCACGTCGTCACCGAGGATGCCGGTCGCGGTGCGGCGGGCCGAGCCGGGCGCCACCCGCCAGCCGTCGAACCCGGTCCGGCGCGCGCGGAACCGGTAGCTCGCTCCCGGCAACTCGACCAGGTACTCGTCCGCCCCGGCGCCCGGTTCGGGTTCCAGCAGCTGCTCGAAGGACAGCTCCCCGATGATCTTGGCGATCAGCTCGGCGCAGCAGCGCCGCCAGATCGGGTCGGCCGGGCTCACGCGCCCGCTCCGAACGTGGTGAAGGCGGTGCGCTTGGGCAACCGGAACAGCTCCCGTCCGGTGATCGCGTTGAGCACCGTGGCGCTGCGCACCGCGCCGATACCGAGATCGGGAGCGGCGACCCCGTGGCTGTGCAGATCGGCGTTGGCCACGAAGATCCGTCCGGTCACCGCGGGGTCGAGTTCGAGCGCGTGGTCCAGGCCGACCAGGAAGCGGCCTCGCGAGTCGCGGCGCAGCAGCGGCGCCAGGCCGGCGAGAAAGGCGGGCTCCCGCTGGGCGTACCCGGTGGCGGCCACCACGAGATCGGTGCTGGTCACCAGCGTGCGGCCGGTGTCGCGGTGCAGGCAGGTCAGCTCCACCGCGCCGTCGGGCCGGGTCCGGGCGTCCTCGACCGACAGTCCGGCGCGCAGCTCGACCGGCGCGAGGCCGTGTTCCAGCTCGCGGCGGTACAGCAGGTCGTGCAGCTCATCGATGGTCTGCGCGTCGATGCCCTTGTAGTGCTGCCACTGCTCGGCGACCAGCCCGTCCCGCACGTCCTCGGCGAGTCCGTGGAAGTAGCGCACGTAGGCCGGGGTGGTCTGCTCCAGGACGAGCTTCGTGTAGTCCAGCGGTGCGAACGACGGGGTGCGGGTGAGCCAGCGCACCGCGGGGCCGCCCGCGAGATTGCGCCGCAGCAGGTCCGCCACCACCTCGGCGCCGGACTGGCCGGAGCCGACCACCGTGACGTGCCGGGCGGACTCGACGTCGCCGATCCGGTGCAGGTAGTCGGCGCTGTGCAGCAGAGCGGCGCCGGGCAGCCCGGCGAGCGCCGCGGGCAGCCGGGGAGCGGTGCCCACCGCGAGCACCAGGTCGCGGGCGGAACACCGCAGCCGGGTGCGGTCTCCTCGCGTCACGTCCACCGCGAACCGCTGCCCGTCCCAGCGCAGTGCGTCGACCCGGTGCGAGAACCGCACCGCGGGCAGCCGCGACGCCGCCCACCGCAGGTAGTCCTCGTATTCGCGGCGCCGCGGATGGAACTGTTCGCGCACGTAGAACGGATAGAGCCGGTCGGCGTCGGCCAGGTAGTTCAGGAACGACAGCGGGTGCGTGGGATCGACCAGCGACACCAGGTCGGCCAGGAAGCTCACCTGCAGCGCGGCGTCGTCGAACATCAGCCCGGGATGCCAGCGCAGCTCCGGTGCGCCGTCGAGGACCACCAGGTCCAGGTCGGGCACGCCGGAAGCCAGCGCCGCCAGGCCGAGACCGAACGGACCCGCGCCCACCCCGATGACATCGTGGTCGCTGACGTCACAGTCGCCCATCAGGGCAGGTCCTCCTCGGTTCGCGGGCGCACCAACAGGGCCGCGGTCTTCTCCGGCAGCTCGATCTCGCCGCATCGCCGGAACCCGGCCGCGGTGAACGCGCGCAGCGAGGGCTCGTTGCGCACGTCGGGCTCGGCGACCACCCGGCGGCAGGCGGGATCCGCGGCGAGCAGCCCGTCGGCCACCGCGCGCAGCAGCGAGCGGCCCAGCCCGCGCCCGGTGTGGCCGGTGTCGCCGATCGCGATGTGCACGCCCAGGTCGTGCTGGTCGTCCGGGTAGAGCCCGTGGATCCGGTCCCGGCAGACCCGGTAGAGCTCCAGGTAGGCGACCGGCTCGTCGTAGGTCTCCGCCACGCAGGGCAGCGAGTGATCACCGGTGCGCTGACGGTCGAGGGCCGCCGCCCACTGCTGGGCGGGCCAGGCGTGATGCCAGTACGCCTCGACGTGTGCGGCGTGCATCCACCGCACCAGGCGATCGAGATCCCGGCCGTGGTTCTCCACCGCCCGGATCCGCCACGGCGGCGTCGACACCGGCAGCGGCGGCGGGCCGGGCGGTGCCACCCAGGTCATCGGCTGCCTCGCACCAGCGGGTTGGGTGCGGCCAGGTACACCGACTGGGCGTCCAGCGGCGCCACCACCTCGTCGATGCCGTGCAACCGGGTGAGCAGGTTGCCCTTGCACGGCAGCGTCGGCTCGGTCACCCACCGCCGGGCCAGCCGGTCGCCCGCGGGCCCGGCCGCCGCGAGGGCGGGCAGCGCGGCCCGCAGCCGGTCGGCGACCGCGTCGAGCAGGTCGGTCTCGGCGGCCAGGCCGTCCACCGCGAGGCAGCCGACGACGGCCAGCGCCTGGTTGCGCAGCAGGTAGTAGGACAGCCGCTCGTCGACGATCGCGTCGTCCACCACGGCGAGCGTGGACTCGGTGAGCCAGGCGGTGCGCAGCAGCGCGGGCAGATGCGAGGCGGCCAGGTAGTAGCCCTGGTTGTCGCGGAACGCGCCGCCGTCCACCCGCCCGTCGGCGCCGATGCGCACCAGGGTGTTCTGCTGGTGCGCTTCCAGGCCGATGCCGGTCGCGGCGTAGAGATGCAGCATCGGCACCAGCACGGTGTCGGCGTAGTCGGCCACCCATGCCGCCGGGTCCTGGCCGCCGGCGGCCACCAGGTCGCCGAGCCGGGAGCGCCCGCCGTGCGCGCGGGGCGCGACCAGGCCCACCAGGGTGCGCAGAGCCGGGAGGCCGTCGGGCACCTCCCGGACGGCGACGTCCAGGCCGGTCAGCTGCGGGCCTGCCGGTCGGTCCGGCTCGTCGACCGCGATCCAGGCCGGATCCCGGACGATCGAGAACCGGGGGTGGGCGGCCGTGGTCGCCGCCGCGTACCCGGCGTCGAGCAGCCGGTGCACCTCCAGGCCCCGGCGCAGCTCGGTGCGGGTGGACTCGCGACGCGAGTTGGTGATCCGCAGCCCCAGCGACAGCTTGAGCATCACCTCGGCGCCGGGGCGGTAGACGGTGCGCAGCGACGAGGTGGGCCACCACGGCTCGCCGAGCTCGCCGAGCGGTGCCAGCAGACCGGCATCGACCAGGGCGGCCACCCGCGGTCTGCGGAGCAGGTCCCTGGCCTGCCACGGGTGCGCGGGCACCAGCACCCGGCCGTGCGGCGCCGCGGTGCCTGCGAGGTCGGCGAGCAGGTCCGCGGTGTCCCGGCCGCGCAGCGCCGGGCAGGTCGCGACGGCGTCCTGGGACACCACCGAGGGATCGGCGGCGAACCACTGCAGCCGGAACGACCCGCGCAGCTCCGGCGACCACGCGGCCGCGTCGGCGGGGCTGATCCCGTCCCTGCTCTTCGGCGCGGGGTGGTGCAGGTGGCCGAACAGCAGCGCCTGTTCCGCGTCGAGGAAGGCGTCCGGCGCGGCGGGTGCGTCGGTGCCGACGAGGAACTCCGCCACCCGGCGCACCGACTCCGCGGTCCGCTCCACGAGATCGGCCGCCTCGCCCGCAGGGACGCCACCCGCACGAACGCCTGCATTGATGCCTCGACCCGGCGCGCAGGTCTCGCCGCGGGCGGAGGCTTCGGCGGCGACCAGCGCGACGGCCAGCACGGGATCGGCGGGTCCCGCGTCGGCGCCGTCCGCACGCTGCAGCCGCACCGGGCCGAACCGGTGCCAGTCGGTGGGCGAGGCGTGCCGCACCTCGGTCACCAGGCTGAGTCCGGTGGCGGGCAGGGTGACGCGCAGCGGCCCTTCGCGCACCTCGGTGCCGGTCTCCCGTAGCCAGCAGCGCAGCAGGGCTTCCAGATGGGCGTGCTCCGAGGCCTGCCGGGCGGTTGCGGTGTCATGGACTTGATCGGCGGTCACCGAGCTCATGAGGTCTCCTCGTCGTGGCCGGCGGCGAGCACCGCGTCGATCAGCTCGTCGATGTCCTCGGGCCGGGCCGTCGGGTTGAGCAGGGTGAGCTTCAGGCACACCGAGGCGGCCCTGGCTGGTCCGTCCAGCCGGACCTCGGTGCGCCCGACGAGCGGGCCACCGCTGCGCAGCAGCCGTCGGCGCAGGCCGGCGTTGAGGGCGCTGTCCGCGCCGGGTCGCGATCCGCGGTAGCGGAACACCACGGTGCTCAGCTCGGCCGGCGACACCAGGTCCAGTGCGGGCTCGGCGACGATCCGGCGCTGCGCGCAGCGGGCCAGGTCGTGACAGGTCTCGATCATCGCGGCGAGCCCGGCGCGGCCGTGCGCCAGGAAGGTGGCGGCGATCTTCACCGCGTCCGCCCTGCGAGTGGTCTGCAGGCTGCGGCCGAGCAGCCCGTCGTAGCCCGCCGCCGCGTCGTCGACCGGGTTGAGATAGGCCACCTGTCGTTCCAGCGGCGCGAAACCGGCACGGTCGCGGAGCAGGACGGCGCTCGCGGCCGCGGGCTGCCAGCCGATCTTGTGCAGGTCCAGGGTGATCGAGTCGGCCCGCTCCAGGCCCTCCACCAGCGGCGCCATCCGGTCGGAGAACAGCGCGCCGTACCCGTACGCGGCGTCGACGTGCAGCCACACCCCGCGGCGCCGGGTGAGTTCGGCGATCCGCGGCAGCGGGTCGACGGTGCCGAAATCGGTGGTGCCCGCGGTGGCCACCACCGCGATCGGGGTGGCTTCGTCGCCGAGATCGTCGAGCTCGGCCAGCCGGGCGGCGAGCGCGTCCGGGCGCCTCCGGTGCCGGTGGTCCACGGGCACC
>DASXOL010000019.1:0-3599 GCA_036494295.1 Pseudonocardiaceae bacterium | reverse complement strand
CGCGGAGGCCTACATCCACTGCCGCAAGCACATCCCGCGGATGGTCGCGGTCAGCAGCGAGCGGGCATGGGGCACCGACGACATGCGCCGCAAGGGCGGCGACTACTTCGCCGCGAAGAGCGCCCCGTCACCCTGGCACCGCGCGGCCGAACCGGCGGCGCGCCGGCGCTGAGCGCGCCGAGTCTGACGGCGGCGCGCGCGGCGCGCGGCTACAGTGCGGCGATGGCGCAGGAGGTGCGACCGCCGGTGTCGGGGGTCGCCGACATCGAGCGCGAACTCGTGACGTTCGCCCGGCGGGTCCGCAGCTTTCACGCGAAGATCGCGGCACAGGTGCACCCCGACCTGGAGCCCGCCGTCTACGGCCTGATGGGCGTGATCTACGACGCCGGTCCGCTGCGCGGCTCGGAGCTGGTCGAGCGCCTGGGGCTGGACAAGTCCACGGTCAGCAGGCAGGTGGCGCAACTGGTCGCGCTGGGCATGGCCGAGCGGGTCGCCGACCCGGAGGACGGCAGGGCCAGGGTGGTGCGGCTCACCGACCGGGGTGCCGACCAGATCCAGCAGTTGCGCGAGGAGCGGCACCGCAGGCTGCAGGAACGTCTCGGACACTGGTCGGAGCAGGAGCTGCACGACCTGGCCGGCTGCCTGCGCAGGCTGAACGGGATGCTTTAGAGCTGGGTGCGCAGCTCCCGCTTGAGCACCTTGCCCGCCGCGGACACCGGGATCTCCTCGATGAGGAACACCTCACGCAGCCGCTTGTACGGCGCCAATGACTCGTTCACCTCGGCCATCAGCCCCTTCTCGTCCAGGGGGATGCCCGCGATCGGCACCACGAAGGCGACCGGCAACTCGCCGACCGAGTCGTCCGGCCGCCCGACGACCGCCGCCGCCGCCACGTCGGGGCGGGCCATGAGCAGCTCCTCGATCTCGCGTGGGTACACGTTGTACCCCTTGTAGATCAGCATGTCCTTGCTGCGGTCCACGATGGACAGGTAGCCGTCCGGATCGAGGATGCCGATGTCGCCGGTGCGCAACCAGCCGTCGACGAGTACCGCGGCGGTCTCCTCGGGCCGGTTGCGGTAGCCGGTCATCACCTGCGGGCCGCGGATGCACACCTCGCCCCGCTCGCCGACCGGCACCTCGACGTTCGTGCGCGGGTCCACCAGCCGCACCTCGGTGTCGAAGACGGGCATCCCGACGCTGCCCGCCCGGCGCAGCGCGGAGCGGGCGGTCGGGCCCGCGGTCGCGCCCATGGTCACCTCGGTGAGCCCGTATCCCTCCACGATCACCGCGTCCGGGAAGCGCTCGGCCAGTGCGTTGATGTGCGCCTGCGGGAGCGGTGCGGCTCCCGAGCTGATGCCGCGCACCGTGGACAGGTCCGTGGTGGCCAGGTCGGGATGGCTGAGCAGCGCGGCGTACAGCGCCGGGGCACCGCCCATGGTGGTGACCCCGAACCGTTCCGCGTCGGCCAGGTAGCGGGCGGGCTCGAAGCGGTCGTGCAGCACCGTGGTGGACCCGGTGAGCACCGGCACGTTCAGCCCGGAGATGGTGCCCATGGCGTGGAACCAGGGCGTCAGGTTGATCGCGACACCGGAGCCGATCCGGACCGGCCACTCCGACTCGGGGCCGATCTGGTCGAGTACCACGCCGCCCTCGGCGTCGGTCGCGGGGAGCGCGCCGCTGCCCCAGCAGGCGTACTGCAGCGTGTTCACCACCACGTTGCGGTGGGGCAGTTCCACGCCCTTGGACCGCCCGGTGGTGCCGCCGGTGTAGGAGATGTGCGCCAGGTCGGTGCGCGGGTCGATCTCGACGTCGGGCGCGTGGTCCGGGTGGCCCGCCAGGAACTCCTCGAAGTCGGCGTCCCCGACCGCCGACGTCGAGGGCGCGCCCTCCAGTCCGACGTGGACGACCAGGCGAACCGAGGTCTGCGGACGGGCGGCGGCGATCACCCGGGCCGACGGCCCGTAGGTGATCACCGCGGCGGCACCCGAGTCGGCCAGCTGGAAGGCGACGTCGGGCACCGGCAGCAGCGGGTTGACCGGCGTGAACGTGGCACCGGCCAGCAGGGTGCCGTAGTAGGCCACCGGGTAGGCGGCGCGGTTGGGCATGTGCAATGCCACCACGTCGCCGGGTCCGATCCCGGCGTCGTGCAGCGCGTGCGCGAACCGGCAGGACCGGCGCCACAGTTCGGCGAAGCTCAGCTCGGTACCGTCGCGGTGGACGAAGACGCGGTCACCGAAGCGGCGGGCCGAGCCGGCCAGCAGCGCGCCCACCGGGACGTCCGGGTAGTCCAGCGAACGCGGAAGGCCGGGTGGCCAGTGCTCGAAGTGTGCTGTGGTCACTGGCGAGCCCTCCTCGGCGTTGTTCTCCTAGGGCGAACATCGAAATAGGCACGCTACCCGTTTCGGTCACCCCGGTGAGATTGAGCGGAACACGCTCAACTTTCTTTACGTTGCGGTGTGCAGGCGGGCAGGATGGAAGTCCACGACCCGCGTGAAGATCCGCGTGCGGAGGGACGCTCGAGCATGGATTTCAACCCGACCACCAAGACACAGGCCGCGATCTCCTCGGCCGTACAGGCCGCCTCGGTCGCAGGCAACCCCGATGTCACCACGGCCCACCTGCTGGGGGCACTGCTCGCCCAGGGCGACGGAATCGCCGGGCCGCTGCTCTCGGCGGTCGGTGCCGATCCCGCCGCGGTGCGCTCGGAGCTGGGCGTGCTGACCAAGCGGCTGCCCTCGGCCACCGGTTCCACGGTCGCCGCGCCGCAGCTCGACCGGCAGGCGGCCAAGGCGATCGGCCACGCCCAGCAGCTCGCGACCGAGATGGGCGACTCCTACGTCTCCACCGAGCACCTGCTGGTCGGGCTGGCCGCGGACAGCGGATCGGTCGGGCAGCTGCTGGCACGGCACGGCGCCACCCCGGACACGCTGCGCGAGGCGTTCCAGTCGGTGCGCGGCTCGGCGCGGGTGTCCAGCCCGGACCCGGAGGGCACCTACCAGGCGTTGGAGAAGTACGGCCTGGACCTCACCGCGCGGGCGCGTTCGGGCGAGCTGGACCCGGTGATCGGCCGCGACGCGGAGATCCGGCGGGTGGTGCAGGTGCTGTCCCGCCGGACCAAGAACAACCCGGTACTCATCGGTGAGCCCGGCGTCGGCAAGACCGCCATCGTCGAGGGGCTCGCCCAGCGCATCGTGGCGGGCGACGTGCCGGAGTCGTTGCGCGGCAAGCGGGTGGTGGCACTTGACCTCGGGTCGATGGTGGCGGGCGCGAAGTACCGCGGCGAGTTCGAGGAGCGGCTCAAGGCGGTGCTCAAGGAGATCACCGACTCGGCGGGTCAGGTCATCACGTTCATCGACGAGCTGCACACCGTGGTGGGCGCGGGCGGCGCCGAGGGTGCGATGGACGCGGGCAACATGATCAAGCCGATGCTGGCCCGCGGCGAGCTGCGGATGGTCGGCGCCACCACATTGGACGAGTACCGCCAGCACATCGAGAAGGACGCCGCGCTGGAGCGCCGGTTCCAGCAGGTGTTGGTCGGCGAGCCGTCGGTCGAGGACACCATCGGCATCCTGCGCGGGCTCAAGGAGCGCTACGAGGTG
>DASXOL010000018.1:0-7562 GCA_036494295.1 Pseudonocardiaceae bacterium | reverse complement strand
GCGTCGCGACGGGGTCGGCGGCGACTGCGACGTCTCGCTGTACGACACCGCGCTCTCGCTGCTGACCTACCTGGCGACCTGGCACCTCAACGAGGGCTACCAGCCGAGGCGGATGGCAGACTCGGCGCACCCGTCGCTGGTGCCGTTCCAGGCCTTCCGAGCTCGGAACGGATGGCTGGTCGTGGGCTGCGCCAAGGAGAAGTTCTGGCGACGGCTGGTCGGCGTGATCGACCGCCCCGACCTGGGCGCGAACCCGCGATTCGCCACCTTCACGGAACGGGAGGAGAACCGCGCGGAGCTGCTCGCCGAGCTCGGCGGCGTCTTCGCCGCGCGCGACGTGGAGGAGTGGTTGCCCGCGCTCGCGGCCGCAGGCGTGCCGTCAGGGCCGATCAACGACGTGGCGCAGGCGATGGCGGAGCCGCACACGCAGGCGCGTGGACTGATCGTGGAGTCCGAGCACCCGGTGTTCGGGACGGTGCGGGCGGTCCGCTCGCCGGTCCGCTTCGGGGACGCTGCCGCCGAGAACCGCGCCGCCGAGTACCGCAGGGCACCACGCCGCAACGAGCACTTCGACGAGGTGCTGCGGGACCTGCTGGGCTACGACGACGACCGGCTGCGCGGCTACTCGGCCGCGGGCGCGTTCGGCCCCGAGGTTTCAGTACGGTGATCGCGACCGACCTCGCCACCTGGACTGAACACCTGCGCCTCGCCGACATCCCGGATCGGGTGCAGACCATCGCCACAAGGCACCTGCTGGACGGCGTCGGCAACGCGCTCGCCGCCCGTCGGCTGGGCCACGGGCTCGGGGCCTGGACCGTGGCCCACGCGCTGGGTGGTCCTGCACAGGCCCGCGCGGTCACCGGCAGGCAGGCTGTCTCGTCGCCTGCGGCGACATTGGCGACCGGGGTGCTGCTGCACGCACTCGACTTCGACGACACCCATACCCGCGGCCTCGTCCACGCCACGGCAGTGAGCCTGCCCGCCGCGTTCAGCGTCGGCCAGGAGGTGGCCGCGAGCGGCGCGGAGATTCTCACCGCCGCCGTCGCAGGACTGGAGACGGTCTGCCGCCTCGGCGCGGCGAGCCCACACGGCTTTCACACCAGGGGACTGCATGCCACCGCCGTGTGCGGGACGTTGAGCTCCGCTCTCGTCGCCGGGCGCCTCACCTCGCTGTCCGCGCCTCGGCTGATCGACGCGCTGGGGATCGCGGGATCAGCATCCGGCGGGCTGATGGAGTTCCTCGACACCGGTGCCGACACGAAGTCACTACACCCGGGCATGGCCGGGACGAACGGCGTCCTCGCGGCCCGTCTCGCCGCCGCGGGAGCGTCCGGGCCCGCGTCGGTGATCGAGGGTGATCGCGGGATCTACCGGGCGTTGTCCGCGTCCGCCGCCGAACCGGATGCCGTGACGCGCGCGCTCGGACAACGCTGGGAGACTGAGCGCATCTCGATCAAGCCCTATCCGTCCTGTCAGCTGATGCACGCGGCGCTGGACGCGGTGGCGGCCGCGCCCCGGGTGGCACCGGACAGCATCGCCGAGGTCGAGGTCGCGGTGCACCCGGACAGCGTCGCGATCGTCTGCGGGCCGCACGCCGGGACGGCTCCGCCATACAGCAGCTACGCCGCGAAGTTCGACCTGCCGTGGAGCGTCGCCGCGCTGCTCACCGACGCCGAGGTGACCGTCGGGACCTATGCCGACGACTCGATCGCCAGACCGGACGTCGCGGCACTGGCCGGTCGCGTCCGGGTCGTGCCCACCTTCACCGGCGGGCCCGCGGCGGATGCGCCGGGCCGTGCGGTCATCCGCCTCACGGACGGCAGCGCCGTGGTGGGTGAGGTGGCCGGGAGCCGCGGCACCCGCGCCAACCCGCTGAGCGAGGACGACGTACTGGCGAAGTTCGTCGACAACTGCGGTGCGCACCGGCGGGCGACCGAACTGGCCGAGCGGATCCGAGGACTCGCCGCCGAGCAGTCGCTCACCGCGGTGCTGGACCTGGCAGCCGAGATCGCCGAAACCGACGGTGACCGATCGCCGTCATCCAGTAAGGGACAGTGATGGACTTCACATTCACCGAGGAACAGCAGGACTTCCGCGCCGCTCTGCGCGCCATGGTGAAGCGGGAGATCGTCCCGGTCGCCGCGGAATGGGAACGGACCGGGCGCTACCCGACCGAGATCGTGGACCGGATGCGGAAGATGGGCCTCTTCGGCATCACCACGCCGCCGCAGTACGGCGGTCTCGGTCTGGACTTCGTCTCCTTCGCCCTGGTCTACGAGGAGATCTCCCGGGGATGGATGGGGATCGCAGGCATCCTCGGAAGCCACAACCTGGCCTGCTGGATCGTCGCCCGGCACGGGACCGAGGAACAGAAGCAGCGGTTCCTGCCCCGGCTGGCCGCGGGTGAACATCGCACCGGGATCGGCCTGACCGAGCCGGGGGCGGGCACCGACCTGCAGGGCATCGCCACGAAGGCGCGCAAGGAGGGCGACCACTACGTCCTCAACGGGACGAAGACCTGGATCACCAACGCCCGCCACGCCGACGTGCTGCCCGTGCTGGCCAAGACCGATCCCGCTGCCAGGCCCGCCCATCGGGGCATGAGCCTGCTGCTGGTCGATACCGCGAGTGCTGGCTTCTCGGTGAGCCGAGATCTGGGCAAGTTGGGCTACAAGGGCACCGAGTCGTGCGAGGTCGTGCTCGAGGACGTCGTGGTGCCGTCGTCTGCGCTGCTGGGCGGCGCCGAGGGCCGGGGCATGCAACAGGCACTGTCCGGACTGGAGATCGGCCGGCTTAACGTCGCCGCCCGCGCGGTGGGGGTCGCCCAGGCGGCATACGACGCCGCGTTGCGCTATTCGCAGGAGCGCCACGCCTTCGGCGAGCCCATCGGGAACTTCCAGGCGATCCAGCTCAAGCTCGCCGACCTCGCCACCCAGGTTCAGGTCGCCCGCCTGCTCACCTACTGGGCGGCGTCGAAGGCCGATTCGGGGCAGCGGGTGGACGCCGAGGCCGGGATGGCGAAGTACTTCGCCTCGGAGACAGCGCTGAACGCCTCATTGGAGTCGATGCGAATCCACGGCGGATACGGCTACTCGACCGAGTTCCCCGTCGAGCGCTACTACCGCGATGCCCCGCTCATGGCCATCGGGGAGGGCACCAACGACGTCCTGCGAATCGGCATCGCCAAGGCGCTCGCGAAGGGTTCCTGCGTCGTCGGCTGAGCGCCGGACCGGCTTGTGCTCCGGACCCGGGTCAGCGACGGTCGATCTGGGTGTACACGTGCCCGATGTGGTCCAGGTGCCTGCGCATCGCCGCCATGGCGGCGAGCGAGTCACCGGACTCGACGATCTTCAGGATCTCGCGGTGGTCGGCGTCCACCGTCCTCCAGAAATCGGAGGGTGCCCGGTCCCGGCCGAACCGGCTCGCCATGACCCGGAACACCGGTGCGGTGATGACCTCCAGCAACGGGTTCTTCGCGGCGCGCAGCAGAACGAGGTGAAACTCCTGGTTCTTGGCATAGGTGCTCGGCCCCGGCGTTCCTGCCGGATCGAAGATGGTGTCCCGAAGTTTCGCGAGCTCGGACTCGTCGATCCGGTGGGCCGCCATTCCGGCGACCGGGACCTCCAGGAGCTGCCTGGCCTCCATCAACTGGCTGACCGAGACGTCCTGCGCAGCCGCCATCAACCCGACGCCCGTCTCGAGGTGGGCGCTCATGGAGTCCACCGTCGGGATCACCACAAAGCTCCCGCCGGTCACGCCACGGGTGGTCAGGATCAGGTTCTGGCTGGCCAGGGCGCTCAGCGCCTCCCTGACGGTGCTGCGACCGACACCGAACTCCGTACTGAGCTCGGCCTCGTTGGGTAGCCGGGAGCCCGCGGGGAGCTCTCCGTCCAGGATGCGGCCACGCAACACCTCAGCCAGCGCCGCGTAGGCAGGGCGGGCAGGCGGCGCCTCGTCCTTCGACACGGGCGAAGTCTAGGGGGCGTACTTCCAACGGTCGGTGGCGCACGACCGCCGGGCTAGCAGGACGGCGGCCAGCGGCCAGAGCGCCTGTGCGCCGGCGAGCGCCCGCTCGGAGAGCCCGACCCGCGGACCGTGCCAGAAGAACTCGGCGCCGAAGAAGCCGAGCAGCCCGAGCAGCCCGGACGCCGCCACCAGCGAGGCGCCACGGCCCGGCCGGGTACCGCGACGCCAGGCCAGTGCGGGCCACAGCGACAGCGCCGGGAAGGCGACCGCGGCCGCGGCGACGTGCGCGGTGGACTCGCCACCAACCGACTGCGGCAGCGCGGCCACCGCGATCGTGGCGGCCCCGCCGGTCGCGAGCAGCACGCGGCCCGGTGTGGCGGCGGTGCGTAACCCGAGTGCGGTGACGACATGACAGATCCCCACCCCCGCGAGGCCGGTGGTCATGATCCAGCGGTCGGTGGCACCGCGGGCGGCCAGCGCACTGATCGTCTCGGTGACCGGGTCGAAGCCGCCGGCCTGGTGCGCCGCGGCGAGCCGCCAGCCGCCGATGAGCAGCACCGGGGCCGCCGCCGAGGACAACACTGACCACCACGGCACGGTTCGCATCACGTCACGGTAATGCAGCGGTTACCCGGTGCAGTGCGCTACTCGGCGCGGGCACCCTTGCCGAGCACGACCACGCCGCCGCCGCTGACCGTGTAGCGCTCCCGGTCCAGGTCGGCGTCGAGGCCGACCTGCGCGCCCTCCGGGATCAGCACGTTCTTGTCCAGGATGGCGCGCCGCACCACGGCGCCCTTGCCGACGCGCACCCCGGGCAGCAGCACGCTGCCCTCGACGTACGCGCCCGCCTCGATCATGACGTCGCCGGAGAGCACCGAGTGGCTCACCTGCGCGGCGGAGACGATCGAGCCCGCACCCACGATCGACTCCTGCGCGCTGCCGCCCTCCACGAACTTGGCGGGCGGCAGCGGCGGCGTCGCGGTGCGGATCGGCCAGGCCTGGTTGTAGAGGTTGAACACCGGGTGCACCGAGACCAGGTCGGTGTGCGCCTCGTAGTAGGCGTCCAGCGTCCCGACATCGCGCCAGTAGCCGCGATCCCGGTCGGTGGCGCCCGGCACCACGTTGTCGGCGAAGTCGTAGACCGCGGCCTCGCCGGAGTCCACCAGCATCGGGATGATGTCGCCGCCCATGTCGTGGTCGGAGTCGTGGTTGGCGCTGTCGGTGCGCAGCGCGGAGAGCAGCACATCGGTGGTGAACACGTAGTTGCCCATCGAGGCGAACGTCATCTCCGGGTCGTCCGGCGTTCCCGGCGGGGACAGCGGCTTCTCCAGGAAACCCATGATCCGCCCGCTCGCGTCGGCGTCGATGCAGCCGAACGCGCTCGCCTGGTCGCGCGGCACCCGGATGCCTGCGACGGTGACCCCGGCCCCGGTGGCGATGTGCTGCTCGACCATCTGCGAGGGGTCCATCCGGTACACGTGGTCCGCGCCGAAGACGACGATGTACTCCGGACGCTCGTCGTAGACCAGGTTCAGCGACTGGAAGATCGCGTCCGCGCTGCCGGTGTACCAGCGCGGCCCGAGCCGCTGCTGCGCCGGCACCGGGGTGATGTACTGGCCGAGCATCGAGGAGAGCCGCCACGCGGTGCTGATGTGCCGGTCCAGCGAATGCGACTTGTACTGGGTGAGCACGCAGATCCGGATGTAGCCGGCGTTGACCAGGTTCGACAGCACGAAGTCGATCAGCCGGTAGTTGCCGCCGAAGGGAACGGCGGGCTTCGCGCGGTCCGCGGTGAGCGGCCACAACCGCTTCCCCTCACCGCCGGCGAGGACGATGCCCAGCACATGCGGCTGACCCTTCACGAAAGGTCACCCTAGCCGCGGGCCGACGACCCCGTCACGGCGGACGCCCCGAGCCCCGGAGTGTTCACCACAGCGTTCACCTGGGTGCTTGTGCCCGCTACCGCCACCGGGCGCATCGGCACGCGGCACCGAGCGCTAGCGTGACCGACCGTGTGCAGTGTCCGCGACATCCGGGTCGGCATGCTCACCCGGGAGTACCCACCGGAGATTTACGGTGGGGCAGGCGTGCACGTCGGCCATCTGGTGCCCGAACTGCGCGCCCGGTGCACCGTGGACGTGCACTGCTTCGGCGCCGCGCGGGCCGACGCGCGCGCACACGGCGTGGCCGTCGAGCTCGCCACCGCCAATGTCGCGCTGCAGACGTTGTCGGCGGACCTGGCGATGGCCGACGCGGTGGGCGAGGTGGACCTGGTGCACTCGCACACCTGGTACGCGAACATGGCGGGCCATCTGGCGCGCACCCTCTACGGCGTGCCCCATGTGGTGACCGCGCACTCGCTGGAGCCGCGCAGGCCGTGGAAGGCCGAGCAACTCGGCGGCGGCTACCGGGTCTCCTCCTGGGTGGAGCGCACCGCCTACGAGCACGCCGACGCGGTGATCGCGGTGAGCGACGGCATGCGGGCCGACGTGCTGGACTGCTACCCGACGGTGCACCCGGACCGGGTGCACGTGGTGCGCAACGGCATCGACGCCCGCACCTACCGCCCGGTGACCGACACCGATGCGGTGCGCGCACTCGGCGCCGACCCGGCGCGGCCGATCGTCGCCTTCGTCGGGCGCATCACCCGGCAGAAGGGCGTGGGGCACCTGCTGGCCGCCGCGCACCACCTCGACCCCGGCGCGCAGCTCCTGATGTGCGCCGGCACGCCGGACACGCCGGAGATCGACGCCGAGACCCGCGCCGCGGTCGCCGAGCTGTCCGCGGTGCGCCCCGGCGTGCTCTGGGTGCCGCAGATGCTCTCCACCGAGACGGTGCGCCAGGTGCTCTCGGCGGCCACGGTGTTCGCCTGCCCCTCGGTGTACGAGCCACTGGGGATCGTCAACCTCGAAGCGATGGCGTGCGGCACCGCGGTCGTGGCCTCCGACGTCGGCGGCATCCCGGAGGTCGTCGACGACGGCGTCACCGGGCTCGTGGTGCCCTACTCCGAGCAGGACCCCGAGGGTTTCCAGCACCTGCTCGCGGAGCGCATCAACGAGCTGCTGGCCGACCCGGCCCGGGTCGGCGAGATGGGCGACGCCGGGCGCAAGCGGGCCGTTTCCGAGTTCTCCTGGGCCACCGTCGCGGAGCGCACCGTCGCGCTGTACGCGCAGCTGCTGGCCTAGCCGAAGTCAGCGCAGCGGGTTGGCGGTGGAGCGCCAGTTCACCGTGGGACGCATCGCGGCGAGGTCGACCCGGTCCAGATGTGCCTCGACGATGCCGAACAGCGACTCGATCAGCGTGTCGGAGAGCAGGTGCGGCTCCAGGCCGAGGTCGACCAGACCGGTGTGCACCACGTTGTAGTAGTGCTCGTCCAGCTCGACGCGCGGGTTGTCCAGGTACTCGATGTCCACGTCGCCCGCGTAGCCGGCCGACACCGTCTTGGCGATGTCGGCGACCGACATCGACTCGGTCATCTGGTTGAACACCCGGAACTCGCCCGCGGCGGCCGGGTTCTCACACGCCAGCCGGATGCACTCGACGGTGTCCCGGATGTCGATGAGCCCGCGGGTCTGCCCTCCCGACCCGTACACCGT
>DASXOL010000017.1:0-8146 GCA_036494295.1 Pseudonocardiaceae bacterium | reverse complement strand
CCTCAAACGACAGCAGACCCCCGCTGGGAACCCAGCGGGGGTCTGCTGTCGTCAACGGCGTCCTCAGCGGGGGTGTGTGGTACTTGAAGAGCCCCCAACCAGGGCGCGGACCGCGTCGATCGTGTCGGCGTCGCGGGGCTCCTTGTCGGGGCGGTAGCGCACCACCCGGGCGAAACGCAGGGCCAACCCGCCGGGATAGCGGGGCGATCGCTGCACGCCGTCCAGCTCGATCTCCACGACCAGTTCGGGGCGCACGTGCACGACGTGCTGGTCGGTGTGCTGCGCGATCTCCTGCAGCGCACCGGTCTGCCAGGTCAGCAGCTGGTCGGTGAGGCCCTTGAAGGTCTTGCCGACCATGATCGGCGGCCCGCCGTCGGGATCCCGCGCGCCCAGGTGCAGGTTGGACAGCCAGCCACGCCGCCGCCCGTGGCCCCATTCGGCCGCGAGCACCACCAGGTCCAGGGTGTGCACCGGCTTGACCTTCTGCCACGCGCGGCCGCGTCGGCCCGCGGCGTATGGCGAGTCCAGTGACTTCACCACCACGCCCTCGTGCCCGGCGGCCAGTGCGGCGTCGAGCAGCGCGGGCGCGCGCAGCGGGTCGCGCTCCGAGGCGATCAGGTGCTCGCCGGCGACCGTCCGCAGCGCGGCCAGCCGATCCCGCAGTGCGGCGTCGAGCAGGTCCTCGCCGTCCAGCTGCAGGCAGTCGAAGAAGAACGGCCGCAGCAGCAGCTCGCGGGGCGACTCGGCGCCGAACCGGCTCATGGTGTCCTGAAAGGAGCGTGGCCTGCCGTCGTCGGTCAGCGCGAGCGTCTCGCCGTCGAGCACCACGGTGCGGCACGGCAGTCCGCGCACCAGCTCGACGAGCTCCGGCACGCTGGCGGTGATCTCGCGCAACGTCCGGGTCCACACCCGCACCACGTCGCCGTCGCGGTGCACCTGGATGCGGGCGCCGTCGAGCTTGTACTCCACCGACACCGCGCCCAGCTCGGCCAGCGCGTCGTCGAGCGAGTCGGCGGGCGAGGCCAGCATGGGGCGCACCGGCCGGCCCAGCTCCAGCCGGAACGCGTGCAACGCGTCCACGCCGCCCGCCATCGCGGCGACCGCGGTGTCGGGCAGCCGCCCGCAGATCATGTAGGCGCGGCGGACCACGTCGGCGGGCACCTCCGACGCCGCAGCCACCGCGTCGAGCATGACGCCCTCCAGCGCGCCCTGGCGCAGGTCCCCGGTGAGCAGCGCGACGAGGAAGCGCTGCTCGTCACCGGTTGCCCTGCGCAGCAGGCCGCCGAGCAACGCACGGCGCCGCGCCGCGGACCCCGAGCCGGTGGTGTGCGCGATCTGGTCGAGCCGCTCGTCGACGTCCCGGACGCCGAGTTCGGGCGTCGTGGCGGGCTGCGCGTCCAGCGATCCGAGGGTGGACCAGCCGATGCCGAACCGGCCCTGCCGCAACTGCCCGGTGAGGAAGCCGACGACGAGGCCGAGCTCGTCCGGCCCGGCGGCGCCCAGCAGCGCGGCGAGCGCCTGCGTCTTGGCCTTCCGCGACCGCGTACCGGTCAGCCGCCCGGACGCCGCGACCACGTCGCCCAGCGTCACCATCCGCCCCGCCCAACCCGCCCATACCGCGTTCTGGATGCAGACTGCGGCAAAAGGTGCCGGTAAAACAGCAGTCTGCATCCAGAACGCGGAAACACGGGGCGCTAGTGGCCGCGGGACATGCGGAGGACGTCGAGGGCCTCGTCGAGTTGGGCGAGGGTGAGCTTGCCGTTCTCGACGTGGTCGCGTTCCAGCACCACCTCGCGGATGGTGCGCCGTTCCCGCAGTGCCTGCTTGGCGATCGACGCCGCCTCCTCGTAGCCCAGGTACCGGTTGAGCGGGGTGACGATGGCGGGCGAGGACTCCGCGTACTCGCGCAGCCGCTCGACGTTGGGCTCCGCCCCGGCCACCACCTTGTCGGCGAGCAGCCGGGCGGTCGCGGCGAGCAGCCGGGCCGATTCGAGCAGGTTGCGCGCCATCACCGGCATCATCACGTTCAGCTCGAAGTTGCCCTGCGTCCCGGCGAACGCCACGCAGGCGTCGTTCCCGATCACCTGGGCGGCCACCATCATGGTGGCCTCGCAGATCACCGGGTTCACCTTGCCCGGCATGATCGACGAGCCCGGCTGCAGGTCGGGCAGTGCCAGCTCGCCGAGCCCGGTCCGCGGCCCGGAGCCCATCCAGCGGATGTCGTTGGCGATCTTGAACAGGGACACGGCGACGGTGCGCAGCGCACCGGAGGCCTCGACCAGTCCGTCGCGCGCGCCCTGCGCCTCGATGTGGTTGCTCGCCTCGGTGAGCACGTCGAGCCCGGTGGATCGGCGCAGCTCCTCGACCACCGCGGCGCCGAAGCCGTCCGGCGTGTTCAGCCCGGTCCCCACCGCGGTGCCGCCGATCGGCAGCTCGGCGAGCCGGGGCAGGCAGCTCTCCAGCCGGGCCACGCCGCCGCGGGCCTGGGCGGCCCACCCGCCCGCCTCCTGGCCGAGGGTGATGGGCACCGCGTCCATCAGGTGCGTGCGCCCCGCCTTGACGACCTCGGCCCATTCCTCGGACCTGCGGGTGAGCGCGGAGGCCAGGTGCACCAGCGCGGGCATCACGTCCTGCGCGACGGCCTCGGTGGCGGCCAGGTGGATGGTGGTGGGAAAGACGTCGTTGGACGACTGCGAGGCGTTGACGTGGTCGTTGGCGTGCACGTCCGCGCCCGCCGCCCGGCTGGCCAGGGTGGCGATGACCTCGTTGGCGTTCATGTTCGAGCTGGTGCCGGACCCGGTCTGGAACACGTCGACCGGGAACTGATCGTCGTGCTCGCCCGCGGCGACCTCGTCCGCGGCGGCGGCGATGGCCTCGCAGAGCGCCGCGTCGAGCACGTCGAGCTTGCCGTTGACCCGTGCGCAGGCGGCTTTGACCAGGCCGAGCGCACGGATCTGCGCCCGTTCCAGGCCGCGCCCGGAGATGGGGAAGTTGTCCACGGCGCGTTGGGTCTGCGCCCGGTACAGGGCGTCGACGGGCACCTGCACCTCGCCCATGGTGTCGCGCTCGGTCCGGTACCGCTGCTCGCTGGGGGATGGGTCGGTCATGCCCCGCAGTCTCGTCCAGCGACCGCTCAGGACACCACCTCGATCAGGTCACCAACCGAGACTGTGTGGAAGAACGCCTCCGCGGTGCCCGGTGCGAGCCGAACCGAACCGGCCGACGGCTCGGTCAGGTCGGCCTGGTAGATCGCATAGCCCTGGTCGAAGAACAGGGCGAACGGCATGGGCGAGCCGTCGGTGCTGTTGACGTGGGCGGCGTCCTTGGACTGGACGCGGAAGGTGCCGACCGGTGTCGGGGAGTCCGGTCTGCCGTGGCGCATCCGAACCGGGCCGCGCACGCCGTCGGTGTCGGTGCGCAGCCAGGCCGACGAGGTGGACAGCTGCACGCAGATCCGGACCGTGGACGCGCACGGCGGCGGCGCCGCAGGGTCCGACGGGAGCGAGAGCGGCGAACCGGGCGCGGCCGACGGCAGTCCCGCGGACGGCGGCCCGGGGACCGGCGGTCCCGGCACGGCCAGACCGGGAGCGGGAGGCGCCACCACGGCCGGGCCGGGCGGTGCGGGAGCGTACGGCCCGGCGGCCTGCTGGGCGCCCGGGCTCCGGCCACCGGGGCTCTGGGTGCCCAGCGCTTTCTCGATGCCCGCCACCGACGCCCCTGCCACCGCCACCATCGCCAATCCGGCGATGGCGACTGCTCGCAGCGCCACCACGGCCCGCCCTCCACTTCGCGGCCATTGCCTCGGGCGGGCCGATACCTCGCGTGCCTGCCCGCCGGCACGGACACGCTATTGCATGCGGCTCACAACGGGGAGTTCGGGAGCTGGTCGAAGTCCACCGAGGCGTATTCGCGGAGCTTGTTGAGCCGGTGGAAGCTGTCGATCATCCGCACGGTGCCGGATTTGGAGCGCATCACGATGGACTGCGTACTCGCGCCACCGGCGCGGTAGGTGACCCCGCGCAGGAGTTCGCCGTCTGTAATTCCGGTCGCGCAGAAGAACACGTTGTCACCGGAGACCAGATCCTCGGTGTTCAGCACCCGGTTCAGGTCGTGGCCTGCGTCCTGTACCGCGCGGCGCTCGTCGTCGTCGCGGGGCCAGAGCTTGCCCTGAATGGCGCCGCCCAGGCAGCGCAGCGCGGCGGCGGTGATGATGCCCTCCGGGGTTCCCCCGATTCCCATCAGCAGGTCGACACCGGTGTCCGGCCGCGCGGCGGCGATCGCGCCCGCCACGTCGCCGTCGGAGATGAACGTGATCCGGGCGCCCGCCTCGCGGACCTGACGGACCAGGTCGTCATGCCGTGGCCGGTCCAGGATGCAGACCGTGATGTCGGAGATGTCGGACTCCTTGGCCTTGGCGACCCGCCGGATGTTCTCCGCCACCGGCGCGTCGATGTCGATCGCGTCGGCGGCCTCCGGGCCGGTGGCGATCTTCTCCATGTAGAACACCGCGGACGGGTCGAACATGGTGCCGCGTTCGGACACCGCCAGCACCGCGAGCGCATTGGGCATGCCCTTGCTCATGAGCGTGGTGCCGTCAATCGGGTCGACCGCGACGTCGCATTCCGGGCCTTCGCCGTTGCCGACCTCCTCGCCGTTGAACAGCATCGGCGCTTCGTCCTTCTCCCCCTCACCGATGACCACGACGCCGCGCATCGAGACCGAGCCGACGAGCTTGCGCATGGCGTCCACCGCGGCCTGGTCCCCGCCGTTCTTGTCACCCCGCCCCACCCAGCGGCCCGCCGCCATGGCGGCCGCTTCGGTGACACGCACGAGTTCCAGCGCAAGGTTGCGATCCGGCTCCTCCCGCTTGCCTGCTGGCTGTGAGGTCGTGACAGTGCTCATGGGCCCTCCCGGAATGGACTGCACAACACTGCGATCCTCCCAGAAGCCACCGAGGCCTGGCTGGGATGATGACGCGCATGGCTGAATCCCCGCAGAGCCGTCCGCGCAGCGAGCAGACCGTGCGGGGACTTCTCATGTCCCTGATCCCGCTCGCGCTGCTGGCGCTGGTGATCGGCGGGCTCACCGGGAAGTGTTCGTTCAGCCCCGGCGGGCCGAACACCCAGGGCGCCGTGGTCCGGACCGTCGACGCCGGCGCACAGGTGCCCCGGCTGGCCAGGTCGGTCGCGTTCCCGGTCCGCGTGCCGCGGCTGCCGCCGGGCTGGCGGACCACCTCGGTCGACCTCGAGCGGGCCGGCCGGGCGGCTGGCGCGCCGGGGGTGGTGCAGCTCGACTGGCTCACCCCGGCGGGCGACTACCTGCGGCTTTCCCAGTCGTCGGCATCCGAGGCGGCGTTGGTGCCGTTCGAGGTCGGGGAGCCGAAGGCAGCCACCGGCGTGGTGCAGCTGCAGGGCCGCAACTGGGTGGTCTATCCCGGCAGGCGCGACGAGCGGGTCTGGGTGGCCGACCTCGGCGCCGTGCGGCTGCTGATCACCGGCAGCGCGCAGGAGCCGGACTTCCGGACGCTGGCGACCGCCACCCTGGCCGCGCCGACCGTGGACTGACCAGGCGCCTGGACGCCACTGGGGGTGGGCATGCCGGACGACCGCATCGAGATCGCCGCCATGGTCGACGGGGTA
This sequence comes from Pseudonocardiaceae bacterium, assembly GCA_036494295.1. GTDB lineage: Bacteria > Actinomycetota > Actinomycetes > Mycobacteriales > Pseudonocardiaceae. The sequence goes on along the minus strand of DASXOL010000017.1, from coordinate 2,507 downwards.
CTCGACCGGTGGCGGGAAATGCGCAGCGACACCGGCCGGGCCGCAGGCGACCGCCGTTTCCGCAGCTGGTTGTTCGAAACCGTGCCCGCGCAGACCGCGGCCGTGACGGGTCCCGACGGTGGCGCCCTCGGCGCGCACTGTTACCTGGTGTTCGAGGTGGCTAGCGTGCTCGTCGAGCGGCAGCGGGTGTCCGACGCGTTCCTGCTGCTGCGCTGGATCGCCGACCACTATGTCGATCACCCGGACGCCGACAACGCGGCGCGGGTGATCATGTGCCTGACGGACAACTGTGCGCAGCTGGGACAGTTCGACAACGAGAAGAACCAGAGCGCGAGGCAGCTACTGCGCGCCGTCGCCGACTCGGTTCGCGACCCGGTCGACATCCGGGTGGAGCGCGCCGTCGCCCGTGCCCTGGTGTGCATCGGCCAGCTGCGGGGATCGGCGGTTTCCTCGGACTCCGACAAGACAGCGGAGCTGGCGGCGCTGTGGACCGAGGTCAACGTCCGCTGGCACGCGAACCGTGATCCGGAGCTGGGTGGCCGGGCACGGCAAGCGCTGTGGAACAAGGGGCTCCTGTGGCTGCAACGCGGCAGGGACAAGGACGCCCGGCGGGAATTCGAGAAACTGCTGCGGCAGGCCGGGTCGGCAGGGCACGGGGTGCGCGGCGAGGCCGACGAATGGGTGGTCCGCGCCCGGCACGCGCCCGCGCTGCTGGACGCGGTGGTGATCCCGCCTCCCGCACTGCACACCGAGTACCTGCGCAGGCAGCGGCACTTCGACAGACGCAGGCAGCGCAGGTCGTTCGGCATTCCCTGGCTGCTGGCCGGTGCGCCGCGCAACCAGATGCGCGCACTCGTGCGCGGCGCCGGGAAGCGACACCAGGTCTCGGCCGGGATGGTGCGCAGCTGGGTTTGCGAGGGTGAGCCGTTCGTCCTGCTGTTGCGCAACTTCGAGCTCACCGAGCGCTCCGGCACCTCGGCGCTGGCCAGGGACGTGTTCGAGGACCACGAGACGGCCGGCGATCACGTGCGGATGATCAGCTTCCGGGCGAGCCAGGAAGTGCTCAGCGAGCTCGTGACGGGTGTGTCACTGGTCCAGGTGGCCAGCACCACCGCCGGGGAGTTGGAGCTGACCCCGTTCCCGGGGCAGTTCGTTGCGCCGAATCAGCTCTATCTGCCGGATGCGACCTGGTTCGACACGGTCACCACGCTGATGGCGCTGGCCGAGCAGGTGATCGTCTGGGCCGACACGCTCACCGATCCGCTGGCCCGGGAACTCGACGCGTTGCCGGCCCGCGACCGCGCCGCGGATACCACGGTCATCCTCGAAGAACGGAAGAAGAATCCTGCCGTCGACGTGGTGTTACCTGCCCGCGAGGGCGAGCCGCTCAGCCCGGACCACCCGGCGCTGACCCGGTTTCCGAACGTGGTCACCGCCGAACAGTTCGAAGGGAAGCGGGTTCAGGACTGCCCGGCGCTGATGCGGCTCGTCGGTCGGCTCGAAGCCCGGCGCCGGGAGCCGGTCCAGCAGCGAATCGCGCGGCTGCGGGAGCGGCTAGACGCCGAACTCGCCGGGTAGGCCCGGCACTCAGCGCCCGCCGCGGGTCTGCCGCCGCAGCTGCTCGGGCCGACGAGATCACCGATCGGTGCTGCGCGGGTAGCACGTACCGTGGTCGTGAGGTGATGCCCGATGGCGAAGGTCGCGCCGTCCAGTGTGGAGCCGGTCGGGATCGGGCGCCGCGCCCGGGTGATCCGCTGTCACCTCGGCTTGTCTCTGGAGGTGGTGGCCGGACTCGCCGGGATGGACGAGAGGCACCTGGCCAGGGTGGAGACCGGCAAGCGCCACGTCGACCGGATGGGCCAGGTGGAGGACCTGGCGGCAGCGCTCGGCTGCTCGGTCGTCGACCTGACCGGGCAGCCGTATCTGCCGGCCGACCGCGCGAGCGCGGACACGCTCGCAGTGGTGCCCGGCATCCGCGAGGCGCTCTGCGACACCACTGTGGACGATCCGCCCGGCGGGGCCGCGCGCCCGGTGGGCGAGCTCGCCGAGCACGTGCGACGGGCTGCTGAGCACCTCGACCAGGACCGGTATCCCCGTGCGGGAGGGGAGCTGGGCGCGCTGCTCAGCGAGCTGCACGTGCGGGCGGGTGCCGGCGACGATGCTGTCCGCGGCGCGGCGCTCGCGGCGTTGATGACGGCGTGCCGGGTGGCGGCCGCCATCACCGGGATGATCGGTTACCACGATTTGGCGCTGATCGCGGCGCGGCGCGGGCTGGATGCGGCGGATCGGCTGGGCGATCCGGTGGTCGCAGCCTCGGCCCGTCTCGGGTGGGCCCGGACCTGGCTGGCCGTCGGTGCCAGACCCCAGGCTGAGGCGGCGAACGAGCGCGCCCTCGCGGATCTCGGTGCCCCGTCGGCGCCCGAGGCGGTCGGGCTGTTGGGCAGGCACCACCTGCTCGCCGCGCGGCTCGCGGCAAGGGCTGGTCGGGCCGACGCCGCCGATCACCA
>DASXOL010000016.1:0-17953 GCA_036494295.1 Pseudonocardiaceae bacterium | reverse complement strand
GGAAGACGTCGGTGGCCCGGATGGTCGACGCGCTGCTCACCAGGATCGGCCTGCGGGTGGGCCGCTACACGAGCCCGCACCTGCAGCTGGCCACTGAGCGGATCAGCCTGGACGGATCCCCGATCAGCCCGGAGCGCTACGTCGAGGCCTACCGGGACATCGAGCCGTACGTCCGCCTGGTGGACGCCGGGTCCGACATCGCGATGAGCAAGTTCGAGGTGCTCACCGGGATGGCCTTCGCGACCTTCGCCGATGCCCCGGTCGAGGCGGCGGTGCTGGAGGTCGGCCTCGGCGGCGGCTGGGACGCCACCAACGTCGCCGACGCCGCGGTGGCCGCGGTGGCCCCGATCGCGGTGGAACACGTGGAGTACCTGGGCGCCGACCTCGCCGGGATCGCCAAGGAGAAGGCGGGCATCATCAAGCCCGGATCGGTGGCGGTGCTCGCCGAGCAGGTGCCCGAGGCGGCCAGGGTGGTCGCCGAACGCTGCATCGAGGTGGACGCCACGGTGGCGCGGGAGGGCATGGAGTTCGGCGTGCTGCAGCGCGACGTCGCCATCGGCGGCCAGCAGTTGCGGCTGCAGGGGCTCGGCGGGGTCTACGACGAGATCGTCCTGCCGCTGCACGGCGAGCACCAGGCCCACAACGCGGCGCTGGCGCTGGCCACCGTCGAGGCGTTCTTCGGGGCGGGCCCGGATCGGGCGCTGGACATCGAGGCGGTGCGCGAGGCGTTCGCGACGGTGAGCTCCCCGGGCCGGATGGAGCGGGTGCGCAGCGCCCCCTCGGTCTTCCTCGACGGCGCGCACAACCCGCATGGCGCGCGGGCGCTGGCGGCCACGCTGCGCGACGAGTTCGCGTTCCGCAGGCTGGTCGCGGTGATCGGGGTGCTGCGTGGCAAGGACGCCCGCGGCATCCTCGCCGAGCTCGAACCGGTGGTGGACGAGGTGGTGATCACCCGGAGCAGCTCGCCGCGGGCGGTCGACGCCGACGAACTCGCCGCGGTGGCCAAGGAGATCTTCGGCGAGGAGCGGCTGCGGGTCGAGCCGCGGCTGGCCGACGCGATCGAGACGGGGGTCGCGCTGGCCGAGGAGATCGCCTCGGACGCCGACCAGATCTCCGGGGCGGGCGTGGTGATCACCGGTTCGGTGGCCACCGCGGGCGAGGCCCGGACGCTGTTCGGCAGGCCGCCGCAGTGACCGCCGCGATGACTGTCGAACCGACCGTCGAACCCACCGTGGAGCTGCTGTGAGCACACCGCCGACCAGGCCGAACGACCCGTTGCGCGGCCTGCGCGGCGTCTACGCGGGCACCCTGGTGATGGAGTGCATCGTCGTCGGGCTGGCGCTGATGGTCATCGCCCGGCTGGGTGGCGGGCTCGGCGGGCCGGGCGGCTGGTACACCGGTGCGCTGGCGGTGGCGTTACTGCTCGCCGCTTTCGTGCAGCGCATGCCGTGGGGGCTGGGGCTGGCGCTGGCATTGCAGGTCGCGATGGTCGTCGGCTGGTTCGCCCATCCCGCGCTGGGTGTGGTCGGGCTGCTGTTCGTGCTGGTCTGGGCCTATCTGCTCTACGTGCGCCAGCAGGTGGTCAAACAGCTGACGGACTGAGCGCCGACCGCGCTGCGGTGCCGTCGCGCCGCGTCGTTAGGCTACCCGTCGGTCTATTTCGCACTCATCGAGGAGAAACGAGCAGCAGTGAGCGAGCGCACCCTGGTCCTGATCAAGCCCGACGGGGTCGGCCGCGGCCTGGTCGGCGAGGTAATCGCCAGGATCGAGCGCAAGGGCCTGACGCTGGCCGCGTTGGAGCTGCGCACCGTGCCGCGCGAGCTGGCCGAGCAGCACTACGCCGAGCACGCGGAGAAGCCGTTCTTCGGCTCCTTGCTGGAATTCATCACGACCGGCCAGGTGGTCGCCGCGGTCGTCGAGGGTGAGCGCGCGATCGCGGCGTTCCGGCAGCTGGCGGGCGGCACCGACCCGGTGGAGAAGGCCGCGCCCGGTTCGATCCGCGGTGACTTCGCGCTGGAGACGCAGTCCAACCTGGTGCACGGGTCGGACTCGGTGGACTCCGCCAAGCGCGAGATCGCGCTGTGGTTCCCGGAACTCTGAGATTCGGGGCCCGCGGAGCCGGCCGCGGTAAACCGGCGGAATCCGTCGGGGGCCGCGGGTAGCGTCGGCGCCGTGTCTGACGACGGTGCCGTGCTGGTGCACGCCAGCGGGTTGCGCAAGCGGTTCGGCGCCTTCGAGGCGGTGCGCGGGATCGACGTCGCCGTGGCGCCCGCCGAGGCGTTCGGGTTTCTCGGCCCCAATGGCGCGGGCAAGTCGTCGACCATGCGCATGATCGCCAGCGTGTCCCCGCGCAGCGGCGGCGAACTGCGGGTGCTCGGGATGGACCCGGACGAGGACGGCCCGCGGATCCGCGCCCAGCTGGGTGTCGTGCCGCAACAGGACAACCTGGACACCGACCTCTCGGTCCGGGACAACCTGCACGTCTACGGACGCTATTTCGGCATGTCCCGCTCCGCGGTGCGGGCCAAGGCCGCGGAGCTGCTGGACTTCGCGCAGCTCACCGACCGCGCGGGCGACACGGTCGAGGCGCTGTCGGGCGGCATGAAGCGCAGGCTGACCATCGCCCGCTCGCTGGTCAACGACCCGCAGCTGATGCTGCTCGACGAGCCCACCACCGGTTTGGACCCGCAGGCCCGCCACCTGCTGTGGGACCGGCTGTTCCGGCTCAAGCAACAGGGCGTCACGCTGATCATCACCACGCACTACATGGACGAGGCCGAGCAGCTCTGCGACCGGCTCGTCGTGATGGACGGCGGTCTGATCGCCGCCGAGGGCTCGCCGTCCGAGCTGATCTCCCGGTACTCCACGCGCGACGTGCTGGAGCTGCGGTTCGCTCCCGGTGAGCAGCACCGCTGGGCCGCGGTGCTGGACGGGCTGGCCGAGCGCATCGAGGAGCTGCCGGACCGGCTGCTGCTCTACACCGCCGACGGCGAGTCCGCCATGGCCGCCGCGCACCAGCGCGGCGCGCAGCCGGTCTCCAGCCTGGTGCGCCGCTCCACCCTGGAGGACGTGTTCCTCCGCCTCACCGGCCGGACCCTGGTGGACTGATGGCCACCACCACGGTCCAGGCACCGCTGTCCCGCGGGCGGGTGCTGCCCGGCTGGCGTGCCGCGCTGCTCGTCGTCGAGGGCCTCTGGGCCTGGTACCGGCGCAACTGGCGGGCCACCGCGATCTCCAGCCTGCTGCAGCCGCTGCTGTTCCTGCTGGCCTTCGGGGTCGGTTTCGGCTCGCTGCTGAGTTCGAGCGGTCGCGCCGCACAAGCCACCGGCGGGGTGCCGTACCTGGTCTACCTCGCGCCCGCGCTGCTTGCGGTCGGCGCGGTGCAGACCGCCGCGTTCGAGTCGAGCTACCCGATCCTGTCCGCCTTCAAGTGGCAGCGCACCTACTGGGCGGTCACCGCGACGCCGATCACGCCCGCCCAGCTCGCCGCCGGGCAGCTCACCTGGATCGCGCTGCGGCTGGCCATCTCCGGCATCGCGTACCTGGTGGTGATCGCGCTGTTCGGCGCGGTCCAGGGGCCGGGGGTGCTGGGCTCGCTGCTGTTCGCCGTGCTGTGCGGAATGTCGTTCAGCGCGCCCATGGTGGCCTTCGCGTCCACCGTGGAAGGCGAGAGCAACGCGTTCGCCGCGGTCTTCCGGTTCGTCGTGGTGCCGATGACGCTGTTCTCCGGCACCTTCTTCCCGATCTCCCAGCTCCCCGCCGTGATCCGGCCGCTGGCCTACGTCAGCCCGCTGTGGCACGGCACCCAGCTGACCCGGGGCGCCGCGCTGGGCACGTTGCAGCTCGGGCCCGCGTTCGGGCACGTCGCCTATCTGAGCGCGCTGCTGCTCGTCGGCGCGCTGCTGTCGGCATGGCGGTTCCGGACGAGGTTGACCACGTGACCGCGGTGCGGGAGGTGCCGCCACCGCTCGCCGCGCCCCGCGGCGGGCTGCTGGTCCGGCTGCTGCCACCGGCGATGTACGCCGGGCGGGCCAGGATGCTCATCCTGCGCTCCTCGCTGGCCTCGCGCAGTGCCTGGCTGGCGATCGTGTCCGGCTTCTTCGAGCCGCTGTTCTTCCTGGTGGCGATGGGGCAGGGGCTGGGCAGCCTGGTCGGCGACGTGAGCGGGCCGGGCGGGCAGTCGCTGAGCTACGCCGCGTTCATCGCGCCCGGGCTGCTCGCCGCGTCGGCGATGAACGGGGCGGTGTTCGACTCGACGTTCAACATCTTCTTCAAGCTCAAGTACGCCAAGCTCTACGACGCGATGCTGGCCACGCCGCTCGGCCCGGTGGACATCGCGCTCGGCGAGATCGGCTGGGCGCTGATCCGGGGCGGGCTCTACGCGACCGGTTTCCTCACGGTGCTGCTCGTTCTCGGGCTCATCGCGTCGCCGTGGGCGCTGCTCGCGTTGCCGACCGCGCTGTTCGTCGCCTTCGCGTTCGCCTCGATCGGCATGGCCGCCACGTCGTTCATGCGCTCCTGGCAGGACTTCGACCTGGTCCAGCTCGCGGTGCTGCCGATGTTCCTGTTCTCCGCGACGTTCTTCCCGCTGTCGGTGTACCCGCCGGTGCTGCAATGGATCGTGCAGGCCTTCCCGCTGTACCACGCCGTAGCACTGATGCGCGGCCTCACCACCGGCGTCGTCGGCTGGGCGATGCTCGGCCACCTGGCCTATTTCGTGGTGATGGCCGCCATCGGCGTCGTCGTGGCCTCCCACCGCCTGAAATCGCTCCTGCTCCGGTAGGGGGCTCTTCAAGAGCCACAAACCCACCCCTGACGCGCCGCTAACCGACGCAAACCCGTCGCGCCGCACGCAGGGCTGTCCACAGCCGGGCGAGTTGTCCACAGCCTCGCGCTGTCCGGGGAGAATCCTGCTGCGCGCGCCGCCACGCTGTCCGGCATGCATGAATGGTGGCAACAACTGCTCGAATCGGACGGTTTGCTGATGCGCGATCGGGCGCTCCAGGCGGTCGATCCGGATGATCTGCTCACGGCGCTGCGCTCGGGCCGGCTGCGGCGGATCCAGCGCGGCGTCTACCTGCCCAGACGCGTCGAGGCGACCCCGCTCCTGCTGGCCCGAGCCGCGATGCTCAGCGCGGGTGTGCCCAGCGCGGTCCCGAGCCACGCCACAGCGGCCCGGGTGCACAACCTGGCGGTGCCCGACGAGCACCGCGTGCAACATGTCACCGTGATCCCGAAGCAGCGCCGCCACAATCGCCGTGACCTGCACTTCCACACCCGGTCGCTCGCTTGCGGCGAGGTCGAGGTGCACGACGGGGTACCGCTCACCTCGCTGCCTCGCACGCTCGCCGACCTGACCACGAGCCTGGAGCGACTGCCCGCGGTGTGGGCGCTCGACGACGCGCTGCGCCGGCGGGTCTGCGCGAAGGCGGACATCGAAGGCGTCGTCGAGCGGTGGCAGGGCGGCGCGGGCTGCGTGACGGCGTGGGCCCGGCTGGACGAGGCCGACGGGGTGGCCGAGTCCATGCTGGAGACCGCGGGCCGCCTCGCGCTGCGTGACGGCGGTGTGCCGCTGCCCATTGCGCAGTACACCGTGCACGCACCGGACGGCACGGTCGTCGCCCGGCTCGATGGCGCCTACCTGCGGGAGAAGGTGGCGCTCGAGTTCGACGGCACGGACCCGCACGGCGTGCCCGAGGCTGTCTTTCGTGACCGTCTGCGACAGAACCGGCTGCTCGAACTGGGCTGGACGGTACTGCGCTTCACCTGGTGGGACGTGATGCGCGATCCGGCAGGTGTCGCCGCCACGGTGCGACGCACGCTGCGTCGGCGGGCGGCGTAGGAGTTCGTCTCCCGAGGGTATGTAGCAGTTGGCGGCAGCTGTGGGCGGGGTTTGCGGCTCTTGAAGAGCAGCCAACTACCCTCGTCGTATGGCTGTTAGGTCGGTGTTCGAGCAGCTCGAACCACTGCTGCCGCGCGTGTCGAAGCCGGTGCAGTATGTCGGCGGCGAGCTCAACGCCACGGTGAAGGAGTGGGACGACGCCGCGGTGCGCTGGGCGTTGATGTACCCGGACGCCTACGAGGTGGGGCTGCCCAACCAGGGGATCATGATCCTCTACGAGGTGCTCAACGAGCAGCCTGACGTGCTGGCGGAACGCACCTACTCGGTCTGGCCCGATCTGGAAGGCCTGATGCGCGAGCACGGCGTCCCGCAGTTCACCCTGGAGTCGCATCGGCCGGTGGGCGCGTTCGACGTGCTCGGCATCTCGTTCGCCACCGAGTTGGGCTACACCAACATGCTCACCGCCCTGGACCTGGCGGGCATCCCGTTGCACGCACGGGACCGCACCGCCGAGCACCCCGTCGTCGTGGCGGGCGGGCACGCCGCGTTCAATCCGGAGCCGATCGCCGACTTCCTCGACGCCGCGGTGCTGGGCGACGGCGAGGAGGCGGTACTCGAGATCACCGCCGTGGTCCGCGCTTGGAAGGCCGAGGGCGGGCCGGGCGGGCGTGAGGAACTGCTGAGCCGGCTGGCCCAGATCGAAGGCGTCTACGTGCCGGGCCGCTACGAGGTGAGCTACCGTCCCGACGGCCAGATCGACCAGGTTGTCCACACTGGACGCGCGCCGCAGCGAATCGCCAAGCGCACCACCATGAATCTCGACGACTGGCCCTACCCGAAACAGCCACTCGTGCCGGTCGCGGAGACGGTGCACGAGCGGATGAGCGTGGAGATCTTCCGCGGCTGCACCCGGGGCTGCCGGTTCTGCCAGGCCGGGATGATCACCCGCCCGGTGCGGGAACGGTCCATCGAGGGCATCGGCGAGATGGTCCAACATGGACTGGAAAAGAGCGGCTTCACCGAGGTCGGCCTGCTGTCACTGTCCAGTGCGGACCATTCCGAGATCGGCGAGGTCACCAAGGGCCTCGCGGACCGCTACGAGGGCAGCGGTACCAGCCTGAGCCTGCCCTCCACCCGGGTCGACGCGTTCAACGTCGACCTCGCCAACGAGATCTCCCGCAACGGCCGCCGATCCGGGCTGACCTTCGCGCCGGAAGGCGGTTCCGAGCGGATCCGCCGCGTGATCAACAAGATGGTGTCCGAAGAGGACCTCATCAGCACCGTCTCCACCGCGTTCGGGGCCGGCTGGCGGCAGGTCAAGCTGTACTTCATGTGCGGGCTGCCCACCGAGACCGACGACGACGTCCTGCAGATCGCCCAGATGGCGCATCGGGTGATCCGCGCGGGCCGGGAAGCCAGCGGTCACAAGGACATCCGGTGCACGATCTCGATCGGCGCCTTCGTGCCCAAGCCGCACACGCCGTTCCAGTGGGCCGGGCAGGAACATCCCGACGTGGTCGACGACCGGCTCAGGAAGCTGCGCGCCGAGATCAACTCGGATCGCCGCATCGGCCGCCACGTCGGAATGCGCTACCACGACGGCAAGCCGTCGCTGATCGAAGGCCTGCTCTCCCGCGGTGATCGCCGGGTCGGCGGCGTCATCGAGCGGGTCTGGCGTGACGGCGGCCGGTTCGACGGCTGGAGCGAGCATTTCGGCTACGACCGGTGGGTCGGCGCCTGCGCAGCGGAGCTGACCCCGCAGGGCGTGTCGCTGGAGTGGTTCACCACCCGGGAGCGCGACCGGGACGAGACGCTGCCCTGGGACCACCTCGATTCCGGGCTGGACAAGGACTGGCTCTGGGACGACTGGTGCGACGCGCTCGACGGTCGGGAGCAGGACGACTGCCGGTGGACGCCGTGCTTCGACTGCGGGGTGTGCCCGTCGATGGGCACCGACATCGAGATCGGCCCGAGCGGCCGGTCGCTGCTGCCGATCACCCCGGTCGGCGCGGGCGCGCCGGTGCGCAATCCGGCGTTCGACGGCTCCTGATCCAGCCGACCGCGGCTAGGCAGCCGGGCGCAGCGCGACATCGGCCGCCGGGGCATCGGCCGCGGGCGGGGCCACCGCGCCGTCAGGCTTGGAGGTGACCGCTTTGAGCGCGTCCACCATCCCGTGCCCGGTGAACGAGTTGACGCTGCCGCCGGTGCAGGTGGCGGTCGCGTCGCCGTCGCCGTCCGGGTCGTAGCGGGCCGGGCACGGGAGCGGATCAGCCTGCTCGGTCAGCAGCTCGGCCAGTTCGCGCGGGCCCGCGTCGGGCCGGGACGAGGCGAGCAGCGCGGCCACCCCGGAGACGTGCGGCGCCGCCATGGACGTGCCGCAGGCGTAGCCGTAGCCGCCCGGGATGGTCGACAGCACGCAACCGCTGGACGAGGCGGCGGGTCGCTGGCTGCGGTCGCCACCCGGCGCCGCCACGCCCACCACACCCAGCCCGTATGAGCTGAACGACGACTTGATGCCGTCCGGGCCGACGGAGGACACCGCGACCACGCCGGGCAGCTGGGCGGGCAGCACGTGGCAGTGGTCGTCGACCGGTCGCGGCTTCGGGCGTGCCGCGTTGTCCGGGCTGTGCGGGTCCTGACGGGGGTCGGCCAGGTCCAGCCGGTCGTTGCCGGCGGCCGCGACGGTGAGCACGCCCTGGCTCGTCGCGTACTGCACCGCCCGGCGCAGCGCCTCGTGTACCACCGACTGCCCTGCCACGTCGGAGCAGGTCAGCAGCCACGGATCGACGGAGTAGCTGCTGTTGGCGATCCGGATGTGGTGCTGGGCGGCCCACATGAACCCGCAGATCGCGTACTCCGGGTAGATGAAGCCCTCGTCGTCGACGACCTTGATCGACGCCAGTCGCACGCCCGGTGCGACCCCGGTGATGCCGCGACCGTCGTCGGCAGCGGCGATCGTGCCTGCCACGTGTGTCCCGTGGCCGGAGGTGGTCGGCGACCACGCCCGCGGGTCCTGATCGGGCTTGCCGGTGAGACAGCCCGCGGAGCTGGCGCTGTCGACGGCGCGGGTCAGGTCCGGTTGGGTGGCGTCCACCCCGGAGTCGAGCACGCCGACCGTCACCTCCGGGCTGCCCGGGTCGATCGCCCTGGCCTGCGGCGCGTGGATGAGCGCCATGTCCCACTGTTCGGCGGACCGGTCCGCGGTGGGCACCCGGTGTGCCCGCAGAGCCGGGGTTTGTGGCTCTTGAAGAGCAACCAACCCACCCCGCGCGGAACCGCGATGTCCGGTGGCCGCGGGCTGTCCGGGCGAGGGCGCGAGCGCCTCGGCCTGCGCGCTGTAGGCGCGACCTGCGCCCATCCGCGCGGCGAAGCCGGGGTCGGCCGAGGTGGCCACCACGACGCCGATCTGCGGATAGTAGACCGTCGTCGCGGCGCACGCCGCGGTGACCGCCGTGGCCGCCGCCGGTTCCGGAGCTCCCGGCTCGAACAGCACGACATAGCGCAGCAGGGGTCCGGACGACACGCAGCCGGGCGGCTCGGGAGGCGGCCCAGCGCCGGGGACCGAACCCGCGGGCACTCCGGCCAGAGCCAGTGCGGCTCCGAGGACCACCGCGACCCGCGGCCGGGTACGGAGGGACACCCGCTGCCTCCAGGTGCGACGCGGCGTGCGCACGGACGGGACGCAGTGACGGTACTGACGTGCGCAGGGGGTGACAAGCGGGCGGCGGCGGTACGGTCCGCTCGGACGCGCCCGGCCACCCATGCGTGGCATCCGACGGCGAAAACGTCTACAAACAAGGCAGAGATCGCCCCTCGACGTCATCCCGACGTCCCCGACAGCCCGAGGACACGAGAACGCCCGTGGATCGCCCCAACCCCTCCGCTCCTGCCGCGTGCAAGGTGCGCCTGCGTTACGCCAAGCGGGGGAAGCTGCGCTTCACCTCGCACCGTGACGTGGCCAGAGCGTTCGAGCGGGCACTGCGCAGGGCCGGGCTGCCGATGGCCTACTCGCAGGGTTTCAACCCGCACCCGAAGGTCTCCTGGGTGGGCGCGGCGCCCACCGGCGCGGCCAGCGAAGCCGAGTACGTCGAGATCCAGCTGATCTCCCGAGCCGATCCGGCCGTGGTGTGCACCGAGCTAGACCGCGCCCTGCCGGACGGGCTCGCGGTACTCGACGGGGTGCTGGCCGGACCCGGGTCGCTGGCCGACCGGATCGAGGCGGCCGAGTGGCGCATCGAGATCCCCGGAGTGAGCGCGGAGCAGCTGCGCAGTGCCATCCCGGCACTGCTGGCGGCGCCCGAGCTGATGATCGAGCGGGTCACCAAGGACGGCCGCCGGTCGATCGACGCGCGCGCCGCGATCGTGTCGTTGCGGGTCGGTTCGGACTCGCCGCAACCAACGCCTTCCGGCGCCGGGACCACCGGCCGGGGAGGCGGCGAGCAGGGCCACGGAACAGTCGCCGGGCGACCCCCGGCGCCGCCGCCGGTGCCCGATCAGTTCGCCGGGTGTGGGATACTCATAGCGGTCGTACGACAGGCGAGCCCTGCGGTGCGGCCCGACGACGTGTTGAGTGCACTCGGCGTTGTCGCGGGATTCCGGCCCTCGGCACCCGCCAGGGCGACCCGGATCGCGCAAGGTCGGCTCGACGATGACGGGGGTCTCGTCGATCCGCTTGCTGCGGACCGGGTGGCGGCCAGGATGGCTCCGGCGGAGTCCGGCGGCAAGGAGCCGGATCAGCACGATGTCGCGGGACACGCCAGTTGACCGCCCCGACCGGGGCACCAGCCGGTGGAAGACAGGATTGCCGTCGTCGGAGTGACGGCGGATGACGCACGAGGTCCCTGCGCGGCCGCGTCCCGACACACGGGACGCGCCCGGGGGCTGGAGGAGCTGAATGGCGAAGACAGATGCGCCCGCCGGTGGCACCGGCGGGCCAACAAGCGCACCCAATGCCGCAGTGACGGACGAGTTACCGGACAAGCTTCGGGTGCACGCGCTGGCCAAGCTGCTGGCGGTGAGCAGTAAGCAGGTCATCGCGACGCTCACGGACCTGGGCGTCGCGGTGCGCAGCGCGCAGTCCAGCATCGACCGGGAGACCGCCCTGCGCGCGGTGCAGGTGTTGCGACCCGATGCCGAGCCGGGTGCCGAGCTCCTGCGCGACGCCGCCGCGGCCGCCACCCCGACCAGCGCCGACTCGGCGCCGTCGGAAGCCGCGACGACCGAAGAGCCCACATCGGACGGCGAGACGTCCGACTCGGGCCGGCCCTCGCGACCACTGGTCCCGGTGTTCAACCCCCCGAAGCCGGTCTTCCTGCCGCCGAACTCGCAGTCGGTGGATGCGGAGAGCGCTGACGCCGAGACGGTGGCGAGCGACGACGACGGCGACTCCGACACCGACGGCGGCAACCGGCGACGGCGACGCCGGGGCAGGCGTGGCCGGGGCCGGGGCAAGGGCGGCGACAACAACGAGAACGGGTCGGCCGACCAGGACGACGGCGAGCAGGACGACGCGGAGTCCGCCGGGTCGGAGGAACAGTCCGGCAGCGGTGACTCCGACGAATCCGGCGAACCGGGTAGGCGCAGGCGGCGGCGCAGGCGGCGCCGTGACGCAGGCGACGACGAGGCCGCCCCCCGCGAGGACGATCCGCCGGACACCGTGGTGCACGTCCGGGAGACCAAGGACCGGACGCCCGCCGAGGACGAGGTGCAGGCCGTCCGCGGCTCCACCCGCCTCGAGGCCAAGCGCCAGCGTCGAAGGGACGGCCGGGAGGCTGGTCGCCGCCGGGCGCCGATCCTGTCCGAGTCGGAGTTCCTGACCAGGCGCGAGTCCGTGGCCCGCACCATGGTGGTGCACGAGGACTCCGAGCGGACCCAGATCGGGGTGCTCGAGGACGACATCCTGGTCGAGCACTTCGTCACCGCCTCGGGCTCCGGGTCGCTGGTCGGCAACGTCTACCTCGGCAAGGTGCAAAACGTGCTGCCCTCGATGGAGGCCGCGTTCGTGGACATCGGCCGGGGCCGCAACGCGGTGCTCTACGCGGGCGAGGTGGACTGGGACGCGGCAGGCCTCGAAGGCAAGGCGCGCCGGATCGAGCAGGCGCTCTCCAGCGGCGACAGCGTGCTGGTGCAGGTCACCAAGGACCCGGTCGGCCACAAGGGCGCCCGGCTGACCACCCAGATCAGCCTGCCCGGACGGTTCCTGGTCTACGTGCCGGGCGGGCGGGCCACCGGCATCAGCCGCAAGCTGCCCGACAGCGAGCGCAAGCGCCTCAAGGACGTGCTCAAGCGGATCGTCCCGGAGGACGCGGGCGTGATCATCCGCACCGCCTCCGAAGGGGTCAGCGAGGAGGAGCTGGCCCGCGACGTGCGGCGGCTGCAGGCGCAGTGGGAGGTCATCCAGAACCGCTCGGGGACCGCCGCGACCGGCGGATCCAGCGGAACCAAGGTGAAGGCGCCCGAGCTGCTCTACGAGGAGCCGGACCTGCTGGTGAAGGTCGTGCGTGACCTGTTCACCGAGGACTTCCGCGAACTGGTCGTGCAGGGCGACGCCGCCTGGGACACGGTCGAGGGCTACGTGAAGCACGTCGCGCCGGACCTGATGTCGCGGGTGCGCCGCCATACCGCGCGGTCCGACGTGTTCGCCGACTTCCGGATCGACGAGCAGATCACCAAGGCGCTGGACCGGAAGGTGTGGCTGCCCTCCGGTGGCTACCTGGTCATCGACCGCACCGAGGCGATGACCGTGATCGACGTCAACACCGGCAAGTTCACCGGGTCCGGCGGGAACCTCGAGGAGACCGTCACCCGCAACAACCTGGAAGCGGCCGAGGAGATCATCCGCCAGCTCCGGCTGCGCGACATCGGCGGCATCATCGTGATCGACTTCATCGACATGGTGCTCGAGTCGAACCGGGACCTGGTGCTGCGCAGGCTCACCGAGTGCCTGGGCCGGGACCGCACCCGGCATCAGGTCGCCGAGGTGACCTCGCTGGGCCTGGTCCAGATGACCAGGAAGAAGGTCGGCACCGGACTGCTCGAGTCGCACTCCACCATCTGCGAGCACTGCAAGGGCCGTGGCGTACTGGTGTCCGCGGAGCCGGTGAACGTGCGCTCGACACAGCAGAGCGCGCCCGCGCCCTCGGCCCCGGCGGCGAAGGAGTCCGGCGGCGGGTCGCGCCGGTCGCGCTCCCGTGGCCGGGGATCGGGCGGTTCCGGCGCTGAGCAGGCAGCCGGGGAGAACACCGGTCAGGCCGCCCGCGAGGCATCCGAGGCCGTCCCGGACACCTCCGCCGAGGCGTCGCAGCCAGCGGCGGAGACGGCCGAGTCGCCCCCGGCCGCACCGCTGCCCGCCGCCGAGCACGCGGCACCGTCGACACCGCCGGCGCCGGAACAGGACGGGGTGGGCGCTGCGGAATCCGTGGACGCCACGCCGAGCGAGCCAGCCGGGCCGGAGCCGGCGGTGGACTCCGAACCGGCGCCGTCGCGCCGCCGGAGCCGCAAGCCGCGGTCCAACGGGGTGCCGGTCGCGGCGGCCCAGCCCGAAGAACCCACGGACGCGGACGGCACGGCGACCGCCGAACTGGCTGCCGACACCGACCCGGACACCGTCGAGCACGGGGTGCCCGCCCAGCCTGCGCCGCGCACCACCCGGCGGCGCAGGGCGGCGTCCCGGCCGGCCGGACCGCCCGCGACGGAACAGGCGGACGGTGCTGAATCGGGCACCCAGGTGTCCTCGGCCGTACCGCAAGCCGGGTGAGCACCCCTGGTTTGACCCGCTCTGAACGCGGCCCGTACCCTCATGAGCGGCCTGCGGGACGGCGGGCCCAGGTGCGTGCGCTCTGCCCGGCATGAGCGCCGACCGGAGAAGCACCGAACCAACCGAACTTCCGAGACACCGAACTTCCGAGACACCGAACTTTCGTGACACCCGAGTATCCAGTCGAAGGGCAGGAGTCCCACCCGATGTACGCGATCGTGAAGACCGGCGGCAAGCAGTACAAGGTGGCCGTCGGGGACGTCGTCGAGGTGGAGAAACTCGAAGGCGAACCGGGCACCCAGGTCAGCTTCCTGCCGGTGCTGCTCGTGGACGGCACCGACGTGACCACCGACGCGAGCGTGCTCGGCGCGGCCAAGGTCACCGGCAAGGTCGTCGAGCAGTCCAAGGGCCCCAAGATCAGGATCCACAAGTTCAAGAACAAGACCGGCTACCACAAGCGCCAGGGTCACCGTCAGAAGCTGACCCGCGTCGAGGTCACCGGCATCTCGAAGTGACTTACCCGGTCTTGGTCGGAAGGTAGACGAACACCATGGCACACAAGAAGGGCGCGTCCAGCTCCCGGAACGGTCGCGACTCCAACGCCCAGCGGCTCGGGGTGAAGCGGTTCGGCGGGCAGGTCGTCAGCGCGGGCGAGATCCTCATCCGCCAGCGCGGCACCAGGTTCCACCCGGGCACGAACGTCGGTCGCGGTGGTGACGACACCCTGTTCGCCCTGGAGGCGGGCGCGGTGGAGTTCGGCACCAAGCGTGGGCGCAAGACCGTCAACATCGTTCCAGTCGAGGCCTGACCCGGCCCACGACACAGCGCACCCGACGAGGGGCGGGACCGGCGACGACCGGCCCGCCCCTCGTTGGCGTCGAGGCCCTGATCGAGTCAGCGCGCCGGCGGTGGCGACCGGAGTACTGAACTTCACGGTGACCGAAGTTCGACGTGACCGAAGTTCGACGTGACCGAAGTTCGACAAGACCGAAGTTCGACAAGACCGAGGAGGACCAGCGGTGTCCCGCTTCGTGGACCGGGTGATGATCCACGTCGCCGCGGGCGACGGGGGTCACGGCTGCGCCTCGGTGCACCGGGAGAAGTTCAAGCCGCTGGGGGGTCCGGACGGCGGCAACGGGGGCCGCGGCGGTGACGTCGTGCTCGTCGTCGACCCCGGGGTGCACACGCTGCTGGACTTCCACTACCGGTCCCA
This sequence comes from Pseudonocardiaceae bacterium, assembly GCA_036494295.1. Taxonomy (GTDB): domain Bacteria; phylum Actinomycetota; class Actinomycetes; order Mycobacteriales; family Pseudonocardiaceae. The sequence goes on along the minus strand of DASXOL010000016.1, from coordinate 3,142 downwards.
CGCGCGGGCCGTCGGCGGCAAGCAGGGGCAGGGCGGCAACCGCAACGGCGCCATGGGCGAGGACCTCGAACTGCGGGTGCCCGACGGCACCGTGGTGCTGACCCCCGAGGGCGAGGTGCTGGCCGACCTGACCGGCACCGGGACCCGGTTCGTGGCCGCGGCGGGTGGGCGCGGCGGGCTGGGCAACGCCGCACTGGCCTCCAAGGCGCGCAAGGCGCCGGGCTTCGCATTGCTCGGCGAGCCGGGGGAGAGCGGCGAGCTGGTGCTGGAGCTCAAGTCGGTCGCGGACGTGGGCCTGGTGGGCTTCCCCTCGGCGGGCAAGTCCTCCCTGGTGTCGGTGCTGTCCGCGGCGCGCCCCAAGATCGCCGACTACCCGTTCACCACCCTGGTGCCCAACCTGGGAGTGGTCACCGCGGGCGAGACGGTGTTCACCGTCGCCGACGTCCCCGGCCTGATCCCCGGTGCCAGCGAGGGCAAGGGCCTGGGTCTGGAGTTCCTCCGGCACATCGAGCGCTGCGCGGTGCTGGTGCACGTGGTGGACTGCGCCACCCTCGAACCGGGCCGCGACCCGCTGTCGGACGTGGACGCGCTGGAGCGCGAGCTCGCGGCATACACCCCCGCGCTCGGCACCGACCTGGCGTCGCGTCCCCGGCTGGTGGTGCTCAACAAGATCGACGTGCCGGATGCGCGCGACCTGGCCGACATCGTCCGGCCCGAGTTGGAGGCGCGCGGGCTGCCGGTGTTCGCGGTGTCGACGGCGAGCACCGAGGGGCTGCGGGAGCTGACCTTCGCGCTGGCCGCGGCGGTGACCGAATACCGGGCTTCGCTGCCGCCGCCGGAGCCGACCCGGGTGGTGCTGCGGCCCGCCGCGGTGGGCGAATCCGGTTTCGACGTGATCCCCGACCCGGAGCAGGACGGCGGGTTCGTGGTGCGCGGCGAGCGCCCGCTGCGCTGGGTGCGCCAGACCAACTTCGACAACGCCGAGGCCGTCGGGTATCTGGCCGACCGGCTCGCCAAGCTCGGCGTCGAGGAGGCGCTGGCCGAGGCGGGTGCCGTGCCGGGCTCGCCGGTGACGATCGGCGACGTCACCTTCGACTGGGAGCCCGCCACGCCCGCAGGTGCCGGTGCGGTCCGGCTGAGCGGGCGCGGCACCGACCGGCGGCTCGAGGCCGACGACCGGGTGGGCGCGGCGCAGCGCAAGGCGGCCCGCCGGGCGCGGCGCGCTCCCGCCGACCCCGCCGAGGGGACGGACCAGGAGTGAGCCACACCCGCCGTCTCGTTGCCCAGGCGCGGCACCTGGTGGTCAAGGTCGGTTCCTCGTCGCTCACCACCGCCGCGGGCGGGCTCGACCGGGAGCGGCTGGACATCCTGGTCGACGCACTCGCCGCCCGCGTCGCGGCAGGCACGCACCTGGTGCTGGTGTCGTCGGGCGCGATCGCGGCCGGGCTGATGCCGCTGGGGCTGCGGCGACGGCCACGCGATCTCGCCACCCAACAGGCCGCGGCGAGCGTCGGGCAGCTGGCGCTGGCACACGCCTACGCCGAGTCATGGGGCCGCCACGGCCGCACCGTCGGCCAGGTCCTGCTGACCTCCGACGACGTGGTGCGCCGCGCGCACTACCGCAACGCGCAACGCACCTTCGCCCGGCTGCGCGGGCTCGGGGTGGTGCCGGTGGTCAACGAGAACGACACCGTGGCCACCGACGAGATCCGCTTCGGCGACAACGACCGGCTGGCCGCGCTGGTGGCGCACCTGGTCGGTGCCGAGGCGCTGGTGCTGCTCTCCGACGTGGGCGGCCTCTACGACGGCGACCCGCGGCGCGGCGCGGCGCGGCTGGTGCCCGAGGTGTCCGGACCCGCCGATGTGCACGGCGTGCGGGCGGGCAACGGCGGCGCGCTGGGCACCGGTGGCATGGCCTCCAAGCTCGACGCCGCCACGGTGGCCTCGCAGTCCGGGGTGCCCGTGCTGCTGGCGGCGACCGCCGAGGTCGGGCAGGCGCTGGGAGACGCGGACGTGGGGACCGCGTTCGCGCCACACGGGGCGCGGCTGTCCGCCCGCCGGTTCTGGCTGCGCCATGCCGCCGGGTCGAGAGGGCGGCTGGTACTCGACGACGGCGCGGTGGCCGCCGTGGTGCGCAGGCGCCGGTCCTTGCTCGCCGCGGGCATCACCGGCGTGGAGGGCGACTTCGAGGCAGGCGATGTGGTCGAGCTGGTGGACGGCGCCGATGCCGTGGTGGCGCGCGGCATGGTCGGTTTCGACGCCGCCGAGCTGCCCGCGCTGATCGGTCGCTCCACCCGCGACCTGCCTGCCGAGCTGCGCCGCGAGGTCGTGCACGCCGACGACCTGGTGCCGATGTAGCTCAGCTGGTGGCGGCCAGCGCCAGCGGCAGCACCGCGGGTGCGCCCGCCCGGCGCAGCGCCCGCGCCGCCACGGTGAGCGTCCAGCCGGTGTCCACCCGGTCGTCGACCAGCAGCACCGGGCCGTCCAGCGCGGGGAGTGAGGGCGCGCGCAGTGCGTGCAGCAGGGCGGCCGCGCGGTGCGCCGAGTTCGCCGCGGACGGTGCGTCGCCGCCGCCGGTCACCGAGCCGAGCAGCGGCAGCCTGCCCACGCCGGCGATCCGCTCGGCCAGGCTGGCCACCAGCTCGGGCCGCGAACGGGACTCGACCGCGACCACGCCCACCGGCCGGGCGGACCACTCCCAGCCCGCGAGCACCGCGACGCAGGCGTCGAACAGATCAGCCGGAACGGGACCGTCCGCGGCGCCCGGCGCGAAGAGCTCGCGCAGCCGCCCGCCCCAGCCGACGTCGGTGAGCCTGCCCACCGCCCGGCCCGGCTCGTGCTGCTCCGCCGCCGGGATCCGGCCGCTGAGCTCCACGCCGAGTGCGGCGAGCCCGGTCGGCCACTGCCTGCGCGGCGCGACCTCCACCCCGGGGCGGCGCAGCCGATCGCGCGCCGCGCGCTGGGTGGGCTCGGGGACCTCCGGCGACCAGTGCCTGCCGGTGCAGTTGTCGCAACGTCCGCAGGGCGCGGCGGCCGGGTCGTCCAGGGCGCGGCGCAGGAACTCCATCCGGCATCCGTCGGTGGCCACGTAGGACAACATGGCCTGCTGCTCGACGTGGCGGGCCTCGGCGATCCTGGCGTA
>DASXOL010000015.1:0-9330 GCA_036494295.1 Pseudonocardiaceae bacterium | reverse complement strand
CCGTCACCGGGTGCGGGCCAGTCCGCGCGCGTCGAGCGCGCCGAAGGGCGACTCGGCCCGCCGGCCCGCCGCGAGATCCGCCACCCGGCCGCAGCACGGACCGGCCCGCAGCAGGGTGCGGGCCCGGTCGAGATGTTCGGCGGCGCGGCGGCGTCCGTAGTCGGCGGCCGAGTCCCGGCTCACCATGAACGCCCAGTCGCTGGACAGGGCGAGCATCGACTCCCGCACCGCCTGGTCCGCGACCGGATCCCGGGCCGGCCCCGGCGGGGGCAGTGCGGCGAGCAGCTCGTCCTGCAGCGCGCCGTTCTCCGCGGCCAGGTCGGCCACCTGCGGTCCGTCCCACACCCGCCAGTCCTTGCCCGCACCCCAGGAGCAGGCGGGCGGCTCGACCGGCTCGCCCAGGTGCTCGGCTTGCGCCGCGCCCAGGGTGCTCACCCGCACGCCCGCTTCGGGCAGCGCCCGCAGCACACCCGCCAGCCATGCCGGTCCCTCGTGCCACCAGTGCCCGAACAGCTCGGTGTCGAAGGCGGCGACCACCAGCGCCGGGCGGCCGTGCTGATCTCGCAGGTCCGCCAGGCGGTCCCGGACCACGGTCACGAAGTCGTCGACGTGCAGGTCCACGGCCCGCGCGGCCAGCTCGGGTTCGTAGGGCGCCTTGTCCTGCGGAGCGATCTCCTTGCCGGTGACCCGGGCCGGCCGCAACCCGCTGGGGTGGTCATAGGTGTGGAAGTCGCGGTAGCTGGGGTCGCCCGGGTAGCCGGATCGCGGTGACCACACCCGGAAGCTCACCTCCACGTCACGGGCGAAGCACACCACCTCCGAATCGCCGACCCGATGGGCCAACGCGGTGCCCGCGGTTTCGCTGCCCAGCGCGGGCCCGTCGACGAGAAAGCGCTGCACCCCGGCCGCGGCGTAGCCGTGCTCCATCCCCGGCGCGTAGCCGCACTCCGGAGCCCAGATCCCGGCGGGGCGATGGCCGATCCGCAACGCGGTGTCCGCCAGGCCCTCGGCCAGCGCGAAGGCCCGCACGCGGGGATGCAGCAGCGGCTGGAACGGGTGCGTCAGCGGCCCGCCGAGCAGCTCGACGACGCCGCTCTCGACGAGCCTGCGCAGCACCGGCGACGCACCGTGGCGCCACCGCTGCTCGAAGCTCTCCAGCGCGGCGTTCGCGGCCCTGAACTCGCGCTCGGCCGTGTCGCGCAGACCCGGCCTCCCGGCGGTGTCGGTCTTGCCGGCTCGGCCGGCGGCTAGCTCGGCACGCAGGATCCAGCCGCCCAGCCAGTCGTGCATGCCGCGCAGGCAGTACGGGTCGTCCAGCTGAGCGGCGAGGACCGGGGAGACGCCCAGGGTGAGCAGGTCGCGCCTGCCCTGCGCGCCGAGGCGGTCCAGCAGGTCGAACAGCGGCAGGTAGGACTGCGCCCATGCCTGGTAGAGCCATTCCTCGCCGACCGGCCACGCGCCGTGATGCGCGAGCCACGGCAGGTGTGAGTGCAACACCAGGCAGAACGTGCCGACCGGGGACGGGGTCATCGGGCGGTCACCTGGTGGTTGCCACCGCGATCAGGTCCAGGCTCCGGTCGAGGTCGCCCGATGCCACGGTGAAGTCCCCGGCGCGCACCCCGGCCACGTCGCCGAGCAGCTCGGGCGGCCACGAGTCCCCGTGCTGCGCGAGCTGCGTGTCGACCAGCGAACCGCCGTGCTTCTCGTCGAGGCCGCGCAGCAGGCAGCCGTGGTGCAGTCCGGTCATGTGCCGCACGGCGAAGCCCGCCGCACGCAGCAGTGCGTCCAGTTCGGACGGTGCGAATTCCTCGGTGTGGAACGGGTTGAGCGGAGTTTCCCGACCGGGGGAGAAGGTGAGCCTGTTCGGCGTGGTCACCAGCAGCAGCCCACCGGGACGCAGCACCCGGGCGCACTCGGCCAGGAACCCCGGCGGGTCCCACAGGTGTTCGATCACCTGCAGGTTCGCCACTACGTCCACAGTGGATGTCCGCACCGGCACCGCGGCGAGATTGGCCCGCACGGCGGCCAGCTGCGGGTAGCGGCGGGCGACGTGCCGGGCGGTGTCCGCGTCGTAGTCCAGTGCCAGCACCTGCCGCGCGGAGTGGGCCAGCAGCGCCGCCCCGTAGCCCTCCCCGCAGCCCGCCTCCAGCACCACCGCCCCGTTGCACCAGGGCGCCAGGTGCCGGTAGGCGGCTTCGTGCCTGCGGAACCAGTAGTTCTCCCGCGCGATCCCCGGCACGGTCCGCTCCCCGGTCAGCGGCAGTGCGTCGTCGGACGGTGGCGCGGGGTGGCCCGAACCGGCATCCACGCTCGTCACCTCGGCTGCCTCCCTGCTCCAGACCGCGGCACGCCCCGTTGCGCGCCGCGCGTACTGAGTATCAGGGCGCGCCGACCGGACCCTCGGCGAGAACACCCCGGAGACGGGTGAACTTGCCCACTGCCGGCGCGGTCGGTGCGATTTACGTCACCTTGGACGGCAGGCCGGTGGCGTGTTTGTTGTACGGCGTCGGCGCGTTCGTGCGGTCCGAACTGCTGGAGAACGCGAATGCACCGGAATCCCGATAGGCCTGCCAGCCGGGCCGGTTGGGGTCGTTGTGTGACCAGTTGAACTCGATACCTTTGGTGTACTGCGACTGGGTCGCCCATTGCGCGGACGTCGAGTACGCGCGCCAGTAGTTGATCTCGCTCGCCGGGTGGTTCTCCACGAAACCGCCGTCGGCCAGTGCGCAACCGTGTTGGGCGAGGTCGGGGAAACCGCCGCCCGCCGCGGAGAGGGAACCGGCGCCCCAGGTGCCGTTGACGATGAACACCAGGCCGTGTCGATCGCATACCCGCCGGAATGTGCGACAGCTCGCGATCGCGCCGTCCCGATAGGACTGCTTGTCCGCGGTCGAGCCTTGATCCCAGGGCACGCCGGCGAACCAGGAACGGGAACCGAGATCGTCGGCGAAGAAACCACCCATGTGCGGATTCTCGCGCACCATCAGTTCGAGAACGGGTTCCAGTTTCTGCTGCAGAATGGAGCCGACGCGGAAGTCGACCAGATAGCCGTACTGGTTGGCTTTGAAGTTGCCCGGCCAGCGTTGCGTGGCTGGGCCGAACTCCGAGGCCAGGTGGAGCTTCTGGTGGTAGCGCCCGTACGGGTTGTCGATCACGGTGTCGAGGTAGATCAGCACCGTTCCGCCCGCGGCCGAGACGTTCTTGAAGACCTGCGCGTTGTAGTTGTCCCGGCCTACGCAGACCAGTCCGCCCGGGTAGGCGTACTGCAGGAACGTGTTGTTGCTTCCGTTCCATCCGATCGCCGCGTTCTGCGTCGGGCGATTGTTCAGGTTCGTGGCGAGCAACAGCTCTGAGGGCGCCATGATTGTGGCCTTTCCGGCGTATCGTGTGTCCCTGCTGATCGGTTGCCGTTTCGGCAACATCGCCGCGCGCCACACGAGTAGGTGTCACCAATTCGGTGTCAGGTCAGTCTCACCGAACAGTTCGGCTGGTGTGCGCCCTCAAACAGGATCGTGTCATGAATCCGATTGATGACGATTCGAAATCTGTGTATGCGGAATGGGGGAGTCGTCATTCCGGGCCTGTGTCCACGGGAGTTGCCGAGGAGGTGGCTAAGCGTGGTGGCCGCGGCGCGCCTGTCGCCGGTGTCCGCACCGCAGGCGGGTCCAGGCGTAAGGCCCGTGCCTGGTCCTGGTGGCGGCGACCGGCTCGGCGACCCGTTACCGGTTGCGGATGGCCGGTCCGCCCAGGCTCGGACCCGTGGCGCGGTCGGGGGCACCCGGCGTCGTTTCTGTGCTGGTCGCGCACACGCCGCCGGTGCGAGGGACGTCGGTGAGCCGTGACGATTCGGCAGACGCCCGGCGTCGTGGCGGTGACGCCGTGGTCGGCGCGAACTGCCCGACGCGGCGGGCTTCGCCGGGGTTTGCGGCTGTTTGCGGCGCGCTGGATGGGGGTTTGTGGCTCTTGAAGAGCCGCGAACCGGGGGTGGCTGGGTTGCACAGGCGGGTGGCTGCGGGTGTGGATGCCCCGGTCGGGGGCGCCGCGGAAGGTGCCGCTGTGTCATGGCGGGCAATCGCCAACCGGTGAACTGTTGCGCCACCCGGTGGGTAAAACTCCCGAAGAATTGTCACTGTGCGTCGCAGAAAAATCTACCGGGTGGGTGAAGGTTGCACGGCGAGGAGTTCGTCCTTGCCACCGATGGTGTTTTCCTGGCGAGGTGCCCGGATGCGGGGTAGTAACCGACCGCCACAAATGTCACGATGTGTTCGAGGGGAGCTGGGGGCAGCTGTTCAACGGAACTCGCGAATCGAATCGCGGTTCCCGTGGCGCGAAAGATCGTGGCGCGAAGATTCCCCAGCATCAATTAAGTGAAAGGGGATTCTCTGTGGGGGGGAAACTGATGCGGGGTACGTCGTGGTATCTCGCTGGAATTCTTGCGGTCGGCGCGGTGCTGGCCGGTACCGCGGCGGCATCCGCGGACACCGGTTCGGCCGCGCCGGGCGCACGCGCGGCGGCGGGTGGCGTCGGCGGCCTGGTGTGGTTCGACCGGGACGCCGACCGGGTACGGGACCGCGCTGAGCCCGGCGCGTCCGGCGTGGTGGTCACCGCGACCAACGCGCGCACCGGCCAGCGTTACCAGGCGACCACCGACCGCGCGGGCAACTACCTGATCGCGGTGCCCGCCGGCGTGTACGACGTGAGCGCGGACAACACCGGCTACCAGCCGACCACGCGTGAGGACCAGCGGATCCAGGTGGTCTCCGGCCGGGCGAGTGCCGCGAACTACGGCATCCGGGGCGGCTCGATCTCCGGTTTGGCCTGGTACGACCAGAACAAGGACGGCGTGCGCGAGGCTTCGGAGCCGCGCATCTCCGGCGTCCCGGTCACCGCCGTCAGCTCCCGCGGCGTGGTCTACCGCACCGTCACCGACCGCAATGGCGGGTACACGCTGAACGACCTGGCCGCCGGTGACTACGTGGTGCGTTTCGTGAAGCCATCCTCCACCGCGTCCGGCTTCACGCAGCCGTTCATCGGCGACGCGCGGACCGACTCCAACGTCCAGGACCTGCAGCGCGGGTACGCCTACGTCCGTCTCGGCGCCACCACCGGCGGCGTACAGGACGCCAAGTACGTCGACGCCGGCTACGTGCGGAGCTGACCTCGCACGGGTCGCTCGTCGACCAAGGCTGGGTGAGGGACCCCGACCCCTCACCCAGCCCGGGCGTCTGCGCTCCCGAACCCGTCGGCGCCGAACCATTGCCGCAGCGCGTCGGCGAGCGCGCCAACCCCGGGCGACAGCCAGCAGAGATACCCGTCGGGGCGCAGGAGCATCGCGTCCGCGCCCAGGATCTCCCCGGCGGGGGCCCGGCAGGTGTCGACCCCGCGGTGGCGCAAGCCCCGCGCGATCCGCCCGTCCGCGGTCAGGTCGAGCAGCAGTCCGCGCCCGGCGTGCATGAGTGCGCTCAGCCGGGTCGCCCGGCCATCGACGACCAGGTCGGCGTCCGGCACCCGGGTGCCGAGCAGCGGATGGTCCGCACCCGCGGGCGCCGGATGGCGCTGGTCGAGCCCGGAGACCAGCCCCGCCAGGTGACGATTCGCCTCGGGCAGCCGGGCCAGGTCGGTCACCACCTCGCGCAGCGCGGCGACGTCGGCGCTGGGCGTGCGCTCGGCGAGCACCCGCTGGGCGCGCACGTGGTGCAGCACGCGGGCCGCCACGGGGCGCCGCTCGGCGTGGTAGCTGTCCAGCAGGCCCGCCGGGGCCCGGCCCTGTACCTGCGCGGCGAGCTTCCAGCCCAGGTTGAACGCGTCCTGGACGCCGAGGTTGAGACCCTGCCCGCCCAGCGGCGGATGGATGTGCGCGGCGTCGCCAGCGAACAGCACCCGGCCGTGGCGGTATCGCTCGACCTGGCGGATCGCGTCGCTGAACCGCGACGAGCAGAGCACCTCGGCGAGCTCGGTGTCCGCGCCCCAGACCGCCTGCAGCGCCCGGCGCACCTCGCCGGGGGTCACCGGGTCGGCGGCGCGGTCCGCGGCGGCCGGCTCCAGCGGGCCGAACACGAACCGGTACCGGCCGTCGTCCAGCGGGTTGAGCATGCTCCAGTAGCCGCCGCCGTCAGCCACCACCGAGCCGAACGAGCCGTTGCCGGTGGGCACCAGATCGGAGGCCGCGGACAGGCGCACCTCGGCCAGCACGGCAGGGCGGGTGCCCGCCTCGCCGGGGAACGGGACGCCCAGCACGGTGCGGACGGTGCTGTGCGCACCGTCGCAGGCCACCAGGTAGCGGGCGGAAAGGCGCAGGTCGGCGCCGGTGACCGGGTCGTGGACCGCGGCCACCACGCCGTCGTCGTGCAGCTCGACGTCGGTGAGCCGGTGCCCACGGCGGACCGTGCCGCCCTGCGCGCTCAGCCGTTGCGACAGGAATGCCTCGAGGCGTCCTTGCGGTATCGCCGCCACCAGGGGGTGGCGGGTGGTCCACGGCGCGCAGTCCAGCGCGACGGGCAGGCCGCCGAAGTGCCCGCCGAACTGCGGGCCGGGCAGGGCCAGGCGCAGCAGCGGGTCCATCATCCCGCGCAGGTCGAACAGCTCCGCGGTCCTCGGCTGGATCCCGCCACCCTTGGCCTGGTCGCCGGGACCCGGCGAGGCGTCCACCACCGCGACCGACGTCCCGGCCAGCCTCAGTTCCGTCCCGAGCGTCAGGCCGGTGGGCCCCGCTCCCACGACCAGCACGTCGGCAACCGGCTCAGTCGGCATGGCCCACCTCTCGGAGTAAAGTAAACCGAGGATACTTATCGCCTGGGTCGATGTACAGGTACGGTTCGGCGGTGACCAGCGAGGAGGTCCCAGCGGGGCTGCGGGAGCGCAAGAAGGCGCGCACCCGTGCCGCGATCTCGGCGGCCGCGATCGCGTTGTTCCTGGAGCGGGGGTTCGACGCGGTGTCCGTCGTCGAGATCGCGGCCGCGGCCGAGGTGTCGAAGCGGACTCTGTTCGCCTACTTCCCCGCGAAGGAGGACCTGGTCCTGCATCGCATCGCCGACCACGAGCAGGAGAGCGCCGAGGTGGTCCGCGCCCGGCCACCCGGCCGGGCCGTGCTCGACGCGCTGCACGAGCACTTCCTGGACGGCCTGCGCCGCCGTGATCCGGTCACCGGGCTCAACGCCGAGCCGGAACCGCTCGCGCTGTACGAGATGCTCACCTCGACACCCAGCCTCGCGCTGCGGCTGCGCCTCTACCTCGCCCGCAGCGAGGAGGCACTGGCCGCCGCGCTCGCCGAGACCGCGCGGGCCCCGCTCGACCCGCTCGTCGCCCGGCTCGCCGCCGCGCAGATCACCGCGGTGCAGCGGACGCTCGCCGACGACAACATCCGGCGGGTGGTCGACAGTGGCGAGCGGCAGGTCACCGACCGCCTGCACCGCGACGCCGTCGCGGCCGCGGACCGCGCCTTCACGCTGCTGCGCACCGGGCTCGGCGCCGCGCTGGGCTGACCGCGGCGGGCGGCGAAAGGCGCCTAGGTACGGAAGAAGCGCAGTGCTTCCTTGAGCCGCTGGGCGGTCTCCGGCGTGAGCACCAGTTCGATGGAGACGTGCTGGTTCGCGCCGAACACCCGGCCGTCGATGGACAGCGTGGTGAGCTGGTCGCCCTCGGCGAGGTGCGGGCTGTACACGTGGCTGCTGGTCAACAGTACGTCGGCGTCGACGACGAGGCCGTACCCCGCGAGCTCCTCGCCCATGAGGATGCAGCCCTCCGACTGGTCGGAGCCGACCCCCTTCAGGCGCTGGCCGGGCACCCACAGCCAGGGCTCGCCCCGGCCGACCAGCGGCCAGTGCTCGGCGCACAGCGGAGCCCGGCCCGGTCCGTCGCCGTCCGCGGTGGTGGTCACCTCGTGGCCGGGATCGCTCGGAGCGGCACAGTGCAGCACCATGCAGGACGGCGGCGGCATGGTCATCATTGTCGCAGCGCGAGGCAAATCCGCCCGCCCGTGAGGGGTGTCACGCTCTCCGTGAACCTCCCAGGCTGTGCGAGGTCCTACTCGCCGGTAACATAGGCGGGTGGCTGAGACCGGAGTGCTCTGGCTGCGAACGCAGTGGCAGGGTGCAGGACAACACACGGGCCGGTGCGCGGTCCGGGAATCCGCAGGAGGTCGAAGAAGACCATGAACATCGTCGTCCTGATCAAGCAGGTGCCGGACACCTGGTCCGAGCGCAAGCTCGCCCAGACCGACCACACCCTTGATCGTGACTCGGCGGACGCCGTCCTCGACGAGATCAACGAGCGCGCCGTCGAGGAGGCGCTCAAGATCAAGGAAGCGGGCGAGGGCGAGGTCACCATCGTCACCATGGGGCCCCAGCGGGCCACCGAGGCGGTCCGCAAGGCGCTGTCCATGGGCGCGGACAAGGCCGTCCACCTGACGGACGAGGCCCTGCACGGCTCCTGCGCGGTCCAGACGGCCAAGGCACTCGCGAAGGTGATCGGCACCCTCGGCGAGGTCGACCTGATCCTGGCCGGTAACGAGGCCACCGACGGAACGGTCGCCGCGGTGCCCGCCATGGTCGCCGACGTGCTCGGGCTGCCCGAGCTCACGCACGCCCGCAAGCTCACGGTCGAGGGCCGCATGGTGACCGTCGAGCGCGAGACCGATGACGCGATCGCCGTGCTGCAGGCCGAGCTGCCCGCGGTGGTCTCGGTGAACGAGAAGATCAACGAGCCGCGCTACCCCTCCTTCAAGGGGATCATGGCCGCGAAGAAGAAGCCGGTCACCACGCTGTCGCTCGGCGATGCGGGGATCGACCCCAGCGAGGTCGGCCTGGACGGCGCGCTGTCCAAGGTCACCGACTCCAAGCCGCGGCCTCCGCGCGAGGCCGGCCAGGTCGTCACCGACGAGGGCGACGGCGGTGCCAAGCTCGCCGAGTACCTGGTCGGGCAGAAGCTGATCTGACCCGCCCGTCGCGATCGAAGAGGAGAACCCACTCATGGCAGAGGTACTGGTCCTCGTCGAGCACACCGACGGCGAGGTCAAGAAGGTCACTGACGAACTGCTCACCGCCGCTGCGAAGCTCGGCGAGCCGTCCGCGGTGGTGGTCGGCTCGTCCGGCACCGCGGCCAAGCTGAAGGACCGGCTGGCGGCCTACGGTGCGGCCAAGGTCTACGTCGCCGAGTCCGACGAGGTGGCGAACTACCTGACCGCCCCCGCGGTCGGCGTGCTGGCCGCGCTGGTGGAGTCGGCCAAGCCGGCCGCGGTGCTGCTCGCCTCCTCGCCGGACGGCAAGGAGATCGCGGGCAAGCTCGCCGTGCGCACCGGCTCCGGCCTGCTCTCCGACATCGTGGACCTGGCCG
>DASXOL010000014.1:0-2573 GCA_036494295.1 Pseudonocardiaceae bacterium | reverse complement strand
GCGTCCGGCCTGCAGGTCGTCCGGTGTGACGACGGCCCGCACCGACGGGATCTGCCGGCCCAGGGCGTGCACCGTGGACCGGATGTCGTAGAACCTGCCGCCGTAGCGGTAGCCGTCCACCGCGATGAGCACGGTGGGCTCGATCTGGGTGAACCGGTCGGCGATCGCGCGCGGCCCGAAGTCCGGGGAACACGACGACCAGATCGCGCCCAGGCTGGCAGTCGCCAGGAAGGCCACCAGGGTGTCCGGCGAGTTCGGTGCCAGCGCCACCACCCGGTCCCCGTGCCCGACACCCAGACCCGCCAGCGTTGCCCGGGCGGCGGCCACCCGCTGCCGCAGCTGCCCGAAGCTCATCTCCTCCCGGCTCCCGTCCTCCCGGCAGGAGATCACCGCCAGGTCGTCGTCGCCTTTGCCGGGTCCGCCGGCCAGCGCGTGCTCGGCGTAGTTCAGCGTCGCGCCGGGAAACCACCGCGCGCCCGGCATCGTGGGGGCGGCGAGCACCCGTTCCGGCCGGATGTGCCACCGAACCCCGGCGAACTCGGCGAACGCCCCCCAGAACCCCTCCAGGTCGTGCACCGACCAGCGCCACAGGGCGTCGTAGTCGGGCACCTGCACACCGCGGGTGGTCTGCACCCAGGCACGGAACCCCGCCATCCGGGATCGGGCGACGGCGGCGGGGTCCGGCTGCCACAGGATCCGGGGCTCGCTCATGCCCTGTTCCTAGCGCATGACAGGCGTAGGTGGGGCGCCGATCATGTTCAGCGCAGGTGCGAGTCGAACCAGTTCAGGGTGCGGGCCCAGGGCTCGGTTGCCGCGCTGTTGCGGGCGGCGAAGCAGCAGGTCTCCTCGCCGAAGTGCACCAGATCGGTGGCCACCTGGGCGGACTGAACCGCGTGCTGCAACTTGTGCACCTCGTCCACTGGAACCAGGTCGTCCGCGTGGTAGATGCCCAGCCACGGACATCGCAGCTCGGGGGCGGCTTCGACCAGCGCGGGAAGGCCGGGGGACACCGGCGCCACGATGCCGGTCCCGGCGACGGTCACCGCCGCGCCCAGCTCGCGCTCGGCTGCGACGATCAGTGCCACCGCGCCACCCAGCCCGTAGCCCACCACGCCGGTCCGGTCGGTGGCCACGCCCGACTGCGCCAGCCAATCCAGCGCGGCGTCGACGTCGGTGAGCACCGACTCGGCGGAGAGCCGCTCGACGTGGCTGCGGATCTGCTCGTCGCCGCCGTCCTCGGGTAGCTCGTGCACGCCGTCGCGGTGGTAGAGATGCGGCATCACCGCCAGCCAGCCCTCACCGGCCAGCCCGTCGGCCAACCGCCGGACCGCCTCGGTGAGGCCACGGGCTTCGTGGACCACGACGATGCCGCCTCGCACCACCGACTCCGGTTCGGCGAGTGTGAGCCACAACTCGCCACCGTCGGGAAGCGGAATCTGCTCGGTGCGCCGCTCTGTCATGGCCATACCCAACCACCCGACAGTGCACTGTGGGCAGTCGGGAAGCCTGCTGGGTCACCCGGACGGCCTATGGTGGGCGCTGCCGGTGCCGGGTAATCAGGCTGTGAGGGAGGAGTCGCCATGACCGCGCGCACCAGGGCTGATCTCGAAGCGCTCGCCGGCTACGTGCCCGGACGGGACATCCCCGGTGCGGTGAAACTCGCCAGCAACGAGGTGTCGGCGGGCCCACTGCCCAGCGTCGTCGCCGCGATCGCCGAGGCGGCCGCGGGGGTCCACCGGTATCCCGACAACGGGATCATCGCACTGCTCGACCGGCTGGCGGCCCGGCTCGGTGTGCCGCGGGCGCGGCTCGCCGCCGGATGCGGGTCGGTGTCGCTGTGCCAGCAACTGGTGCAGGCCACCTGCGGGCCGGCCGCCGAGGTGCTCTTCGCCTGGCGATCCTTCGAGGCATACCCGCTGGTCACACAGGTGGCTGGAGCCGGACGGCGCACGGTGCCGCTGCGCGCCGACCACACCCACGATCTGCCCGCGATGCTCGACGCGATCACCCCGGCGACCCGGCTGGTCTTCATCTGCAATCCCAACAACCCCACTGGCACGGCCGTGTATCGCGACGAGCTGGTCGCGTTCCTCGACGCGGTGCCCGACGGGGTGCTGGTCGTGCTCGACGAGGCGTACCGCGAGTTCGTGACCGATCCCGACATCCCCGACGGGGTGGCGCTCGGTCGGGACCGCGACAACGTTGCGGTGCTGAGGACCTTCTCCAAGGCCTACGGGCTGGCCGGTCTGCGGGTCGGGTACTGCGTCGCCGCCGAGCCGGTGGCCGCCGCGCTGCGCAAGGTGTACGTGCCGTTCAGCGTCAACTCGCTGGCCCAGGTCGCCGCGCTGGCCAGCCTAGACGTCGCCGACGAGCTGCTGGCCCGCTGCCAGGGGGTCGTCGCGGAGCGGCGCCGGGTGCGCGGCGAGCTGCTGGCGATGGGGTACCCGGTGCCCGATTCGCAGGCCAACTTCGTCTGGCTGGCGCTGGGCGAGGGCGCCGCCGCCTTCACCGGGCACTGCCTGGAGCACAAGGTCGTGGTGCGCGGGTTCTCCGGCGACGGCGTCCGGGTCACC
>DASXOL010000013.1:0-3549 GCA_036494295.1 Pseudonocardiaceae bacterium | reverse complement strand
CGACACCGACGAGGTGGACGCCGACCCGCGCACCGTGGTGCTCCTCGCCAGGGACCACACCGGTGCGCTGCTCGGCGGCGTCCGGCTCGGCCCGGTCACCGACCCCGATCTCGGGTGGTGGGCCGGTGGACGGCTGGCGGTCGCGCCGACGGCCCGGCGGACCAGGAGCGGAGTGGGGGCGGCGCTGGTACGTGCCGCCTGCGCCACCGCGGAGGCCGCGGGCGTGCTGCGGTTCGAGGCGACCGTCCAGGCCGCGAACGAACGGTTCTTCGACCGGCTGGGCTGGCACCGGGTGTCCGACTGCACCGTCGCGGGCGCGCCGCATGTGCGGATGCGCCGGCCGATCGGGCGGATCGCGGCGCTGGCCCACGCCACCAAGGCGCCGCTGGGTCCGCTGCTCGAGGGTGAGCTGTCCGGGCAGGCCGGATTCGTCGGCGACGACGGCGCGCCGGTGCCCGGCAGCGACCTGGTCGCGGCCTGCGACGCGATCGTGCCCGCGATGGTCGAGCGCGACCCGGAGTGGGCCGGCTGGTGCTCGGTGCTGGTGAACGTGAACGACCTGGCCGCGATGGGCGCCCGCCCGGTGGGGCTGCTCGACGCGGTCGCCGCCAGGGACGCCTCCTTCGCGGCCCGGGTGCTCGCCGGGCTGCGCCGCGCCGCGGCCGCGTGGGGCGTGCCCGTCCTCGGTGGGCACACCCAGCTCGGCGTCCCTGCCGCGCTGTCGGTCACCGCGCTCGGGCGCACTTCGCGTCCGGTGCCCGCGGGTGGCGGCCGGCCAGGGCACCAGGTACGGCTCACCGCCGACCTCGGTGGGCGCTGGCGGCCCGGCTACTCCGGCGCCCAGTGGGACTCCACCTCGCAGCGGAGTCCGGACGAGCTGCGCGCCATGCACGGATTCGTCGCCGCCGCCCGCCCGGCCGCGGCCAAGGACGTCTCGATGGCGGGGATCGCGGGGACGCTCGGCATGCTCGCCGAGGCGTCCGGCTGCGCGGCGGAACTGGACGTCGCCGCGGTCCCCCGCCCGGACGGCGTGACCGTCGGCGACTGGCTCACCTGCTTCCCGGGTTTCGGGATGCTCACCGCCGAGGCCCCCGGCGCGACCGCGCCCGCGGCAGGCCCGGCGTCATCGGCGTTGTGTGGCCGGCTCACCGCCGGGTCCGGGGTGACCCTGCGATGGCCGGACGGTGAGGTCACCACCGCGCTGAGCGGTCCGGTGACCGGAATGGGGGCAGCATGATCACCCGAATCTCCGCGGTGTCCGCCGCTTACGGGCGCGACCTGCGCAACTGCCAGGACATGGTGATCCGGCAGATCCTGCTGGCGCGCAGGCAGGAGATCGATCTGCTGGTGCTGCCGGAGGCCTGCCTCGGCGGCTACCTGTCCGACCTGGACGGCGCCGACGCGGGATCCGACGCCGGGCCGCCCGCGCTGGACGTCGACGGCCCGGAGATCGCCAGTCTGGTGAAGGTCGCCGGTGACCTGACGGTGTGCCTCGGGTTCTGCGAGCGCGCCGCGGGCGGCGGGGCACAGGGGACGCAGCAGCGCTACAACAGCGCGATCTGCCTGTCCGCCGACGGCGTCCACGCGGTGCATCGCAAGGTGCACCAGCCGCTGGGCGAGAACTCCTCCTACGCCGCGGGTGAGTGCTTCACCGCCTTCGACACGCCGGTCGGCAGGATGGGCATGCTCATCTGCTACGACAAGGCGTTCCCCGAGGCGGCCAGGGCGCTGGCGATGGACGGCGCGCAGATCGTCGCCTGCATGTCGGCATGGCCGTGCAGCCGGACCGCGCCCGCGGGCGAGCTGGCCAACGACCGCTGGACGCGTCGGTTCGATCTGCACGACTACGCCCGCGCACTGGAGAACCAGGTGGTCTGGGCGTCGGCGAACCAATGTGGACGGTTCGGCTCGCTGCGGTTCGTCGGGCGCGCCAAGGTGGTCGGCCCCGGCGGCGATCCGCTGACCGAGACCGGCACCGGACCGGGGGTGGCGACCACCGACGTCGACGTCGACGCCGCCATCAGCGCCGCGCGCCGGTCGATGTGCCACCTCGCCGACCGCCGCCCGGAGTGCTACGCGGCCCCGGCGGTGACCGGATGACCTCCCGGCTGCTCGTCCTCGGCGGCGGGCTCGCCGGCCTGGCCACCGCGCTGTTCCTGGCGCGTCGCGGCCAGCAGGTCGACCTGCTGGAACGGGACCGCTCCGCGGTGCCCACCGGGGTGCGAGCCGCGGGCGGATGGCACCGCGACACGGTCCCGCAGAGCACCCATTCGCACACCTTCCTGGCCCGCAGCCGCCAGTTGCTGGCCGCCGAGGCCCCCGACGTGCTGGACGGGCTGCTGCGCGCGGGCGTGCGGGAGATCCCGCTGCGCCCGCCGCGGACCCTGCTACAGACCGTCTGGCCCGCCCCCGATCTGGTGGGGCTCGCCGCCCGCAGGCCGGTCGTCGAGTGGGTGTTGCGCCGCGCCGTGGAGCGGGAGCGGGGAGTCCGCCTGCACCCCGGAGCGGAGGCGACCGGACTGGCCGAGTCCGGCGGGCGGATCACCGGGGTCCACGTGGACGGCGGCGTGGTGGACGCCGATCTCGTCGTCGACGCCGCAGGCAGGCGATCGCCGGTGCCGGGGTGGCTGGCGGCGAAGGGCCGCCCGGTGCCCGAGCGCAACGCCCCGTGCGGGCTCACCTACTACACCCGGTTCTGGGTGCTGCACCGCACCGGCGACCCCGGCGAGCTGAACTGCGGCACCACCGCGGGCGGTTCCTTCGACCGGTTCGCCTGCCACGTGTTCCCCGCCGACAACGGCACCTTCTCCGTCACCTACGCGGTGCCCTCGGACGACGCGGACCTCGCCGAGCTGCGCTCCACCGCGGGGTTCGACGCGGCCACCGGGTGCATCCCCGCGATCTCCCGCTGGACCGACGGCGCGGTGGCCGTGCCGATCTCCGGGGTCACCGCGATGTCCGGCCTGGAGAACCGGCTCCGCGTGCTCGCGCCCGCCGGCGTTCCGGTGCTGCCCGGTCTGCTGGCCGTCGGCGACTCCGCATGCACCACCGACCCCGCGCACAGCAGGGGCGCGACGCTGGCCCTGGAATCGGCGCTGGCCTGCGCGCGGGCCGTGCTCGAACACGGACCCGACCAAGGGGACGCCGCGGCGGCCGCCGACGCGGCACAGCAGGAGACGCTCGCCGCCTGGTTCGACGACTCGGTGGCGCAGGTCGACGCCCGGTGGGCACGCTGGGCACCGGGCCAGCACGTCGCGAACGGCGCGCCGGTCACCGAGGGCGCGGTGAGCCACGCCGACGCCGCCCTCGGCGCACAGCGCGACCCGCGGGTGTGGGCGGAGTTCACCGCGCTGCGGCACCTGCTGCGCCGTCCGGACCAGGTGCTCGCCGACCCGGACATCGTGAGCCGGGTGCGCGCGGTGCTGGACAGCCCGTGGCGGCCGGATCCGCTCGAGTGCCCCGGCCGGGACGAACTGGCAGCCACGGTGCGCGGCGCGGCCTCGCGGCGGCCCGCGCGGCTGCCGGGCTGAGCGGCGAGGCCGTGCGGCT
>DASXOL010000012.1:0-2911 GCA_036494295.1 Pseudonocardiaceae bacterium | reverse complement strand
TCCGTCGGTCTCGGGGTCAATCCCCACAACCTGGACCTGTCCATCTACAACCTCCTGATGCACGACGACTGCACGCTCGACGACATCCGGATCAAGACCGATATAGACGGTCTGCACCTGCTGCCGAGCAACATCGACCTGTCCGCCGCCGAGGTGCAGCTGGTCACCGAGGTCGGCAGGGAGCAGACGCTGGGCCGCACGCTGAGCCCGCTGGTCCCGCACTACGACTTCATCCTGGTGGACTGCCAGCCCTCGCTGGGCCTGCTCACCATCAATGCGCTGGCCTGCGCGGACGGCGTGGTGATCCCGCTGGAATGCGAGTTCTTCAGCCTGCGCGGCGTGGCGCTGCTCATCGACACCATCGAGAAGGTGCGGGAGCGGCTCAACCCCAAGCTCGAGATCATCGGGATCCTCGCCACCATGTACGACCCGCGCACGCTGCACGCGCGGGAGGTGATGGACCGGGTGGTGGCGGCGTTCGGGGAGATCGTGTTCGACGCGGTGATCAACCGGACGGTGCGCTTCCCGGAGACCACGGTGGCGGGCGAACCGATCACCCGCTGGGCGCCCAAGTCCGCCGGGGCGAAGGCCTACCGCGCGCTGGCCCGCGAGGTGATCGCGAGGTGACGGTGGTGCAGGACCCGGTGGCTCCCGACGGTGTCGCCGGTTCCGGCCGGTTCACGGTTCGGCTGGACAACTTCGAAGGCCCGTTCGACCTGCTGTTGCAGCTCATCTCGCAGCACCAGATGGACGTGACCGATGTCGCGCTGCACCGGGTGACCGACGAGTTCATCACCCACCTGCGGCTGCTGGGCGACTCCTTCGACCTGGACGAGACGACCGAGTTCCTGGTGGTCGCCGCCACCCTGCTCGACCTGAAGGCCGCCCGGTTGCTGCCCTCGGCGGAGGTGGAGAACGAGGAGGACCTCGCGCTGCTGGAGGCGCGGGACCTGCTGTTCGCCCGGTTGCTGCAGTACCGGGCATACAAGCAGGTCGCGGCCCTGTTCGCCGAGCTGGAGGCCGGTGCGTTGCGCCGGTACCCGCGGTCGGTGGCGGTGGAGGACCGGTTCGCCGATCTGCTGCCCGAGGTGATGCTGGGCGTCGACGCGGCGCGTTTCGCGGAGATCGCGGCGGCGGTGTTCCGGCCCAAGCCGCCGCCGAGCATCTCGCTGGAGCATCTGCACAGCTCCCGGGTGTCGGTGCACGAGCACGCCGCGCTGTTGCGCGCCTGGCTGGCGCGCCAGGGCGAGGCCAGCTTCCGCGTGCTGGTCGCGGACTGCGCGCACACCGGGGAGATCGTCGCCCGGTTCCTGGCGTTGCTGGACCTCTACCGCGAGGGCGTCGTTCTCTTCGACCAGACCGACCCGCTCGGGGAGCTCTTCGTGCGCTGGACCGGCGGCGCCGGGTCCGGGCATCCGGCGCCGGGTGACCCGTCCGCTGACGAGGACTACGGGTGAGCGACGCCGCGCCGGACCCTGATCAGCGGCCCGGGACTCCGGAGCCTCCCGCGGAGGGGGAGACTCTCGCGCCGCTGTCCACCGACGCCGAGCTCCAGGGCGCGCTGGAGGCGCTGTTGCTCGTGGTGGACTCCCCGGTGGGGGAGGACGTGCTGGCCAGCGCGCTGGACCAGCCGATGGAGCGGGTGCTCGAGACGTTGCAGCGGCTGCGGGCCGACTACACCGACGAGGGCAGGGGGATGGACCTGCGCCGGGTGGGGGAGGGCTGGCGCTTCTACACCCGCGACGTGTACGCGCCGTTCGTGGAGCGGCTGCTCCTCGACGGGCAGCGCGCCAAGCTCACCAGGGCGGCCCTGGAGACCCTCGCCGTGGTGGCCTACCGCCAGCCGGTGACCCGGTCGCGGGTGGCGGCCGTGCGCGGCGTGAACGTCGACGGGGTGATGCGCACCCTGCTGGCCCGCGGTCTGGTGGAAGAAGCAGGCATCGACGCGGAGACTCAAGGTGTGCTGTACCGGACGACGGAGCTGTTCCTGGAACGACTAGGGCTGTCCTCGCTGGACGACCTGCCTCCGATTGCCCCCTTGTTGCCCGATATCGACAGCATCGACGATGTCCCGCTCTGACGACATGGCCCGTGACGATCCCACCCCTGACGACGCGACCCGGTCCGGGGCTTCCCAGCTGCGCCTGCAGAAGGTGCTCGCGCAGGCCGGGGTGGCGTCCCGCCGCGCCGCGGAGGAGATGATCGCCCGCGGCCGCGTGCAGGTGGACGGCGCCGTCGTGCGGGAGATGGGCGTCCGGGTGGATCCCGAGCGGGCCGTGATCCACGTCGACGGCATGCGGCTGGAGCTGCGCTCCGATGTGGTGCACCTCGCGCTGAACAAGCCGCGCGGTGTGCACTCCACGATGTCCGACGATCGAGGTCGTCCGTGCGTCGGCGACTACGTGGCCAATCGGTCGCAGCGGCTGTTCCACGTCGGCCGCCTCGACGCGGACACCGAGGGCCTCCTGCTGCTCACCAACGACGGCGAGCTCGCGCACCGGCTGATGCACCCCTCGTACCGGGTGCTCAAGACCTATCTGGCCGAGGTACCCGGCCCGATACCCCGGTCACTGGGGCGGACGTTGCGGGCGGGCGTGGAACTCGACGACGGTTCGGTGACGGTGGACGACTTCCGGCTGGTGCAGGCACTGCCCGGTAAGGCGCTGGTCGAGGTGGTGCTGCACGAGGGGCGCAAGCACGTGGTGCGCCGGCTGCTCGCCGAGGTGGGTCATCCGGTCCAGCGGCTGGTCCGCACCGCCATCGCCGACCTGCGCCTGGGTGAGCAGCGTGCGGGCACGGTCCGCACGCTGTCCCAGGGCGAGGTCGGCGGGCTCTACCGCGCGGTAGGGCTCTGAGTGAGCCCCACCGCGCGGCCGTCACCTCAGCGGGTCGCGACCCTGCGGTAGCGGGC
>DASXOL010000011.1:0-8790 GCA_036494295.1 Pseudonocardiaceae bacterium | reverse complement strand
ATGTACGCGGAGAGCGGCACGCCGAACAGCCGCGCGTCGAGGAACGACTGCACGTCCGCGGCGCTGAACACGTAGTTGCCGGTCATCCGGTTCTGCACCGGGTCGAGGAAGGTCCGGTTGAACGAGCGGAGCACGTGGAACAGGCCGATGAACACCGGGATCTGCACCAGCACCGGCAGGCAGCCGCCGAGCGGGTTCACCCCGTGCTGGGACTGCAGCTTCTGCATCTCGGCCGCCATCTTCTGGCGGTCGTCCCCGTACTTGGCCTTCAGCTTCTGGATCTCAGGCGCGAACTCCTGCATCTTGCGCATGGAGCGGACCTGGCTGACGAACGGCTTGAACAGCAGCGCGCGCAGGGTGAAGACCAGCATGACCACAGCCAGCGCCCATGCGAAGCCGCTGTTCGAACCCAGCACGAATCCGAAGGCGTTGTGCCAGAACCACAGAATGGCCGATACCGGGTAGTAGATGAAGTTCAGCAAGACGACTCACTCTCGGCCGGGGAGCGGGGTGATCTCGGTCCAGGCACCAGGTCCACCCCTCCAGGGTGCCAGGGTGCGCAGCGAAGCAGGCGCCGCACTGTCAACCAGGAGCCGCGCAACACGCCGTGCACCGACAGTGCCTCGACCGCGTATGCGCTGCAGGTGGGGTAGAAGCGGCAGGTGGGGGGAAACGCGGGCGAGATCCACCGTCGGTAGAACTGGATCATCAGCACCAGCAGCCTTGCCACCGGGCCGCGACGGCGGGGCGCAGGCGCGGTCATCGCCGACCGCCGGAGGTCAGTTGGCCCGGGGAGCCGCCGACCTTGCGCCGGACCGCGTCGAGTGCCGCGTCGAGGTCGTGCGCGAGGACTCCACTGGACGCCCCGGCAGCCGCGGGCAACGCCCGCACCGCCGCGAGCGCACCGTCCGGGAGGAGCCCGAGCCGCGACCGCATCAGATGGCGTAGCCGACGCTGCACCCGGTGCCGGACCACGGATCCGCCGACCGCACGGCCGACCACGAACCCGACCCGCGGCGGTGTCGGCCCGCCGCCGGCATCGGCACGGCAGAACAAGTGCACGACGATCGACCCGCGCGCCGCGCGCCGCCCCCGCCGAATCGCCGTCGCGAAGTCCTCGCGACGGGTCAATCGGTTGGCCGCAGGCAGCACCGTGGGATCCGGAGCGGCGGGATCAGGCGGAGAGCTTGTTGCGACCCCTGCGACGTCGCGCCGCGACAATGGCGCGGCCGGCGCGGGTCCGCATGCGCAGCCTGAACCCGTGGGTCCTCGCACGACGACGGTTGTTCGGCTGGAACGTGCGCTTGCCCTTGGTCACGGCTGTCGTTCTCCCGGTGAGTTCATCGTCCGCAGCCAGGGGGACTGCGGGTCTCGAGTCGCTCCCGCCTGCACCAGCGCCGCTTCGCCGAGCGACTCCGCATGCGCACCGGTCCCTGCGGGACCGTGGGCGGGAGGGCACACAAGAATACCCGCCGGTTGGCGGGAGACAGTCCTCAGGGTAGGCGCGCGACGCCATCAGCGTCAAAACGCCCGCGTCGCCGCGGAGACACTATCGCGTCCGGTCGGGATGCGTAGTCAGCGGAGCCGATCGCAGTCATCGAAAAGTTTGACACGCCATGACACCGATGGTGCTTGCCTTACATGGGGTTCTTGTGGCAGCGCCGGAGGCTTGTTAGCGTGCCTCCCTCGCGGTGCCGGAGTCCAGGGAGAGGGTTCCCGGTCCGCTGGCCGGTACGTCGGGTCCTCGGGGGGTACGCCGACCGTTCGGCGTACCGTCATGCACAGCTGTGGATAACCTTGTGGACGCCCAGCGCGGTCCCGTTGTCCACCTCGGGCCGGAGGGGAGTCAGTGGGGTGGCAGAGCGGCAGACCGACCTGGCTCAGGTGTGGGGCGAGGTAGTCCGGGAACTCTCGTCGGGGACGTTGTCCCCGCAGCAGCGCGCCTGGATGCGGGTGACGCGCCCGATCGGACTGCTCGACGGCACCGCTCTGCTCGCCGCTCCGAGCGACTTCGCCAAGGACGCCATCGAGCGCGCGCTCCGCGAACCGATCAGCGCCGCGCTGTCCCGCCACCTCGGCAGGCAGGTCTCGCTCGCGGTGAAGGTCGACCATCCGCTGCCGGTGCCGCCCGATCTGCCGCCGCCGGGCGCCTCGTTCGGTGTGCCGTCCCGTGCGCCCGCTGGCCCCGGCGAGCCGGGGACGGACGGCCGGCGGCCGGAGCGGTATTCCGCCGAGGACGCGGTCGACGGCTCCGACGACGGCGAGGAGAGCGAGGAGGAGGCCGCCCTCGCCACGGTGCACGAGATCTGGCCGACCTTCGCGGGCCCGACCGCACCGCAGCCGACCCGGCCGCCGAGCTCACAGACCAAGCTCAACGAGAAGTACACGTTCGACACCTTCGTTATCGGCGCGTCCAACCGCTTCTCGCACGCCGCCGCGGTCGCGGTGGCCGAGGCACCCGCGCGGGCGTACAACCCGCTGTTCGTCTGGGGCGAGTCCGGACTGGGCAAGACGCATCTGCTGCACGCCGTGGGGCACTACGCGCAGCGGCTGTTCCCGGGGATGCGAGTTCGCTACGTCTCCACCGAGGAGTTCACCAACGACTTCATCAACTCGCTGCGCGACGACCGCAAGGTCGCCTTCCAGCGCCGCTACCGCGATGTCGACGTGCTCCTGGTGGACGACATCCAGTTCCTGGAAGGCAAGGAAGGAACCCAGGAGGAGTTCTTCCACACCTTCAACACGCTGCACAACGCGAACAAGCAGATCGTGATCTCCTCGGACCGCCCGCCCAAGGGCCTGGGCACGCTGGAGGACCGGCTGCGGACCCGCTTCGAATGGGGCCTGATCACCGACATCCAGCCGCCCGAGCTGGAGACCCGGATCGCCATCCTGCGCAAGAAGGCCGCCGGGGACCGGCTCGCCGCGCCGGACGAGGTGCTGGAGTTCATCGCCGCCCGGATCGAGCGCAACATCCGCGAGCTGGAGGGTGCGCTGATCCGCGTCACCGCGTTCGCCTCGCTGAACCGCCAGCCGGTGGACACCCAGCTCGCCGAGATCGTGCTGCGCGATCTCATCCCGGACGCCCAGTCACAGGAGATCGGCGCGCCGACCATCATGGCCGTGACCGCCGAGTTCTTCGGTCTCACGATCGACGACCTGTGCGGGCCGGGCAAGACCAAGCAGCTCGCCCAGGCCAGGCAGATCTCCATGTACCTGTGCCGGGAGCTGACCGACCTGTCGCTGCCCCGCATCGGGCAGACCTTCGGCGGCCGCGACCACACCACGGTCATGCACGCGGACAAGAAGATCCGCAAGGAGATGGCCGAGCGGCGCCGCACCTACGACCAGGTTCAGGAGCTCACCTCCCGGATCAAGCAGCGCGCCCGCACCTGACCCGCCGGCCCGCCAGTGCTGCCGACCCCGCCCAGCCGGGGCGCTCCCGCGCGTCCGCAATGTCCGCCGCGTCCGCGGAGACCCTTTCTCGGCACGCCTCGAGACGGCCGGGACACCCGAGCCCCATCCGTCCACCCACAGCTGGGGACAACTCTGTGGACAAGTGGTCGGAGATGTGGACCCCAGGCGCCGGCCGCCGATCGGTCCACCACCGGCCGCGTCGGTCCACCGGGTGCGCACGGGCCCCGTCCACAGCGCACCGCGCCGTCCGAGCAGCCGCGACGGCGCCAGTCCACACCGCCCACAGCACTTACTACTGTCACTGGATGTCTCTCTTATTGGAAAAGACATCGTTGACCAGGGCGGTGGATGGACGGACACGATCAAGACCCGACCGACACCGACCCGGCCCGCAGCGCATACGGTGGGCACACCGCAGCGTTGGGAGGGGACTGTCGTGCAACTCGGACTCGTCGGACTGGGCAAGATGGGCGGCAACATGCGCAGGCGGCTGCGCGTGGCGGGCATCGAGGTGGTCGGTTACGCCCGCAGTCCCGAGGGCCGCGACGTGAACTCGCTCGGCGAGCTGGTCGAAGCACTGACCCCACCGCGTTCGGTCTGGATCATGGTGCCTGCCGGTGACCCCACCCGGGAGACCGTGAACGAGCTCGCCACCCTGCTCTCGCCGGGCGACGTCATCGTCGAAGGCGGCAACTCGCGCTACACCGAGGACCAGGCACACGCCTCGATGCTTGCCGAGTCCGGGATCGGATACCTGGACTGCGGGGTCTCCGGCGGCATCTGGGGACTGGAGAACGGCTACGGGCTCATGGTCGGCGGCTCGAGCGAGTACGTCGAGCGGCTGATGCCGGTGTTCGACGCGCTTCGACCGATCGGGCCGCGGGACGAGGGGTTCGTGCACGCGGGCGGCGTCGGCGCAGGCCACTTCGCCAAGATGGTGCACAACGGCATCGAGTACGGGCTGATGGAGGCCTACGCGGAAGGGTTCGAGCTGCTCGAGGCCTCCGAAGTGGTCACCGCCGTACCCGAGGTGATCAAGGCATGGCGGCGCGGCACGGTGGTCCGGTCCTGGCTGCTCGACCTGCTGGTCGCCGCACTGGACGCGGATCCGAAGCTGGCGCAGCTGCGTGGCTGGGTGGCGGACTCCGGCGAGGGCCGCTGGACCGTGGAAGAGGCGATCAACCACTCGGTGCCCGCCCCGGTGATCTCCGCGGCGCTGTTCGCCCGGTTCTCTTCGCGGCAGGACGACTCGCCCGCGATGCGGGCGGTGGCGGCACTGCGCCAGCAGTTCGGCGGCCACGCCGTGCACCAGTCCGCGGACGGCGCCCCGCCGCAGACTCCTTAGCCTCGCCGTGCACGTCCGCCATCTCGCGGTCACCGACTTCCGGTCCTGGGAGAGTGCCGAACTCGACCTCGAACCGGGTGTGGTGGTGCTGGTCGGGGCGAACGGCCAGGGCAAGACGAACCTGATCGAGGCACTGGGCTACCTGTCGACGCTGGGCTCACACCGGGTCGCCACCGACGCGCCGCTGGTGCGCACCGGCGCGCAGCGCGCGATCGTGCGCACGTCGGTGGTGCATGCCGGCCGGGAGCTGACCATCGAGCTGGAGATCGCCCCCGGCCGGGCGAACCGGGCCCGGATCAACCGCTCCCCGGTCGCGCGGCCCCGCGAGGTGCTCGGCGTGCTGCAGACCGTGCTGTTCGCACCGGAGGACCTGGCGCTGGTCCGCGGCGATCCCACGGAGCGGCGGCGCTTCCTCGACGAGCTGCTGGTCTCCCGCACGCCCCGGCTGGTGGGCGTGCGCTCGGACTACGACCGGGTGCTGCGGCAGCGCTCCGCGTTGCTGAAGACCGCGGGCGCGGCTCGCCGTTCCGGTGCCAAGGCCGACGACCTGCGCACCCTCGACGTGTGGGACGGCCACCTCGCCCGGCACGGCGCGGAACTGCTCGGCGCCCGGCTCGACCTGGTCGCCGAGCTGACCCCCCACGTGGTCGCCGCCTATGCCGGGGTGGCCCCGGAGTCCGCGTCCGCCCGGCTCGACTACCGCAGCAGCCTCGGCGACGCCATGCCCGAGGGTGTCCGGGACGGCGGCAAGGCCGATGTCGACCTGCTGGAGGCCGCGATGCTCGCCGAGCTCGCCAGGGTGCGCGCCAGCGAGCTCGAGCGCGGGGTCTGTCTGGTCGGACCGCATCGGGACGACCTCGAGCTCGGGCTGGGTGGCATGCCCGCGAAGGGTTACGCCAGCCACGGCGAATCCTGGTCGTTCGCGCTGGCGCTGCGGCTCGGCAGCTATGAGATGCTGCGTGCGCTCGGTATCGAACCGGTGTTGCTGCTGGACGACGTGTTCGCCGAGCTGGATGCTCGGCGCAGGGCACGCCTGGCCGAGGTGGCGCTGGGCGCCGAGCAGGTGATGGTCACCGCGGCGGTGTCCGCCGACGTGCCCGACGAGCTCGGTGAGTTCGGTGGGGCCCGGTTCGATGTGCATGACGGGGAGGTGCGCCGTGTCCGCTAGTCCCCGGCAACCCGGGCGGAACCGCGCCGTCCCTGGTGAGAGGGCAGGAACCGGCCCGGGGCAGGAGTCTCCCTCAGCTGGGGATAACCCTGTGGATGGTGTGGACAAGTCGAGAATCGGTAGAGGTCCTGCGGATTTCCGGACGGAAACGGCCGAGTCCGCAGTCACCCGACCAGCGGATCCTGCGACTGAGCGTTCACTCGGGCCGGACGGCGTCCACCAGACCGGTGATGCCGCGGCCGGCGAGTCGGCCCCGGCATCCTCCACCGACCAGGGAGTTTCTCCACAGCCGCTCCGCGGGTCCGACCTGGCCCGCGCCGCGCTGGAGTCGGCACGGGCGGCCGCCGGGTCCACCGAACGGCAGGGACGCTCCCGTCGGCGGGTGCCGGGCGACGGGGGATCGCCGGGCGCGGGCGGCAGGCGCCGCAGGCGCTGGTCGGGCGCCGGCCCGGACGACCGCGACCCGCAGCCGCTCGGCAGGCTGGCCGGTCGGCTGGTCGCCGACCGCGGCTGGGCGGGCCGGGTCTCCGGCGGTCTGGTCTTCGGCCGGTGGGCGCAGCTGGTGGGCGACGAGGTGGCCGAGCATGCCCGGCCGGTCGCGCTGCGGGAGGGCGAGCTGACGGTGCAGGCCAGCTCCACCGCGTGGGCCACCCAGCTACGGTTGCTGCAGCGCCAGCTGCTCGGCCGGATCAGCGCGGGCGTCGGACCCGGTGTGGTCACCCGGCTGCGGGTACAGGGCCCGGCCACGCCGAGCTGGCACTACGGTCCACGCCACGTGCGCGGCCGCGGCCCCAGGGACACCTACGGCTGATCCGCAGCGGCACAGCGACCGGCACCGGGGGCCGCTCAGCACGCGGCAGCCATCACAGTGCCGGTTCTCGGCGGTCGCCACCTGCGCCGATCCGAAAGAGCCGCTCTGTGAGCAGATGAGGGGTGTCCTTGCCCCCGTTATGTCCGTGGGGACCAGTAGAATTGACGGGAGACCCGACGATCCGGATGAGTGTGCGGCGCGGTGTGGTCGCCGCACCGAGGCCGGACCGGGTGTCACGACCGGCCGCGACTGTGCCCCAGCCAGGGGCCAGCCACTGACGAACGACCGGCCCCCACGTATCGCATCCCAAGGAGACACCGAGGACCGTGGCCGCCAAGAAGAACGACTACAGCGCGTCTTCCATCACCGTCCTCGAAGGGCTCGAAGCTGTTCGCAAGCGACCGGGCATGTACATCGGGTCCACCGGTGAGCGCGGTCTGCACCACCTGGTGTGGGAGGTCGTGGACAACGCCGTCGACGAGGCGATGGCCGGGTATGCCACCAAGGTCGACGTGACCCTGCTCGCCGACGGCGGGGTGCGGGTCATCGACGACGGCCGCGGCATCCCGGTCGACATGCACCCGGTGGAGAAGCGGCCGGCCGTCGAACTGGTGCTCACCACCCTGCACGCGGGCGGCAAGTTCGACAGCCAGTCGTACGCGGTCTCCGGCGGCCTGCACGGTGTCGGTGTGAGCGTGGTCAACGCGCTGTCCAGCGCACTGGAGGTGGAGATCCACCTCGACGGCCGGGTGTGGCGGCAGCGCTACGAGGACTCCAAGCCGGTGCACCCGCTGCGCAAGGGCGAGGCGACCCGCAAGACCGGCACGACACTCACCTTCTGGGCGGACGAGCGGGTCTTCGAGACCACCGAGTACAACTTCGAGACCGTCGCGCGCAGGCTGCAGGAGATGGCCTTCCTCAACAAGGGCCTGACCATCGTGCTGCGCGACGAGCGGGTCAACGGCAGCCACGAGACCGAGGACGCCGAAGGTCAGACCGCCCGGATCAAGGAGCGCACCTACCACTACCCGGGCGGACTCGAGGACTTCGTCAAGCACATCAACAACTCGAAGGACCCGATCCACCGCAAGGTCATCGGGTTCGAGGCCGACGGCGACGGGCTGCAGGTCGAGGTCGCGATGCAGTGGAACGCCGGCTACACCGAGTCGGTGTACACCTTCGCCAACACGATCAACACCCATGAGGGCGGCACTCACGAGGAGGGCTTCCGCTCGGCGCTCACCACGGTGGTGAACCGCTACGCGCGGGAGAAGAAGCTGCTCAAGGAGAAGGACGCCGCGCTCACCGGCGACGACGTGCGCGAAGGTCTCGCCGCGATCGTGTCGGTGAAGCTGCGGGAGCCGCAGTTCGAGGGCCAGACCAAGACCCGGCTCGGCAACACCGAGGCGAAGTCGTTCGTGCAGCGCACTTCCAACGAGTGGCTCAACGACTGGTTCGAGCGCAACCCCACCGAGGCCAAGACGATCATCAACAAGGCTGTCTCGTCCTCGCAGGCCCGGCTCGCCGCGCGGCGGGCGCGCGAACTGGTGCGCCGCAAGTCGGCGGGCGACCTGGGCGGG
Organism: Pseudonocardiaceae bacterium; assembly: GCA_036494295.1. Classification (GTDB taxonomy): domain Bacteria; phylum Actinomycetota; class Actinomycetes; order Mycobacteriales; family Pseudonocardiaceae. The sequence continues at coordinate 469 of DASXOL010000011.1, read as the reverse complement.
TTGCCGGGCAAGCTGTCCGACTGCCGCTCCACCGACCCGGCCCGCAGCGAGCTGTTCATCGTCGAGGGTGACTCCGCCGGCGGCTCGGCGAAGTCCGGCCGCGACTCGCTCTACCAGGCGATCCTGCCGATTCGCGGCAAGATCATCAACGTGGAGAAGGCCCGGCTGGACCGGGTGCTGAAGAACACCGAGGTGCAGGCGCTGATCACCGCGCTCGGCACCGGCATCCACGACGAGTTCGACCTCGCCAAGCTGCGCTACCACAAGATCGTGCTGATGGCCGACGCCGACGTGGACGGCCAGCACATCCGCACCCTGCTGCTGACCTTGCTGTTCCGCTTCATGCGCCCGCTCGTCGAGCACGGACACGTGTTCCTCGCCCAGCCGCCGCTGTTCAAGATCAAATGGCCGCGTGGCGAGCCGCAGTACGTCTACTCGGAGCGGGAGCGCGACGGGCTCATCGAGGCGG
>DASXOL010000010.1:0-1817 GCA_036494295.1 Pseudonocardiaceae bacterium | reverse complement strand
GTCGGGGACCAGGTCCTGGCCAGCGTCGGCGCGACGCTGCGCGGCACGCTGCGAACCCGGGACTTCGCGGGCCGCAACGGCGGGGAGGAGTTCGCGATCCTGCTACCCGACACCGAGATCACCGACGCGCTCGAGATCGCCGAGCGCATCCGGGCGGCGATCGCCGAGATCTCGCTGCACGGCAGCGACGTGTCGGTCACTGCCTCGGTCGGCGTGGCCGTCTTCCCCCACCATGCCAGCTCGCCGGACCGGCTCGAGCGGCTCGCCGACGCTGCCCTCTACCTGGCCAAGCGGCAGGGCCGGAACCGCGTCGAGCTGGCCGAGCCGGCGTCCGCCGGGCTCGCCGCGAACGGTTCCGTCCCGGTGCCCGCCCAGCTGGCCCAGCCTGGGCTACCCGAGGCTGCGCATCGCCCATAGGTCGGGGAACGTGGGCGCGGCCAGGGTGGACCGCAGGTAGGCCGAGCCGGGGGAGCCGCCGGTGCCGCGGCGGCCGCCGATCGTCCGCTCCACCATCTTGACGTGGTGGTAGCGCCACTCCTGGATGCCCTCGTCCAGGTCCACCAGCAGCTCGCACACCGCGGCCGCGTCGGTGTCGTCGTCGTAGACCTTCTTCAGTGTCTGCTGCATCGCGTCGGAGGCCTCGAGCGGCGCGGTGACGTCGCGGTCCGCGACCTCGGCGGGCACGTCGTAGCCCTGCCCCGCCAGGTAGCGGGCGAACGAGTCAAACAGGGACGACCGCGACATCGCGACCGTGATGCGCTCCCGCTCGGCGCCGGTCAGGGCGGGCGCCGCGAGCATCTTCGGGTCCCGCCGGCCCAGCACCGCTTCCAGCTCGCGGAACTGCGCCGACTCGAACCCGCTGGAAGTGCCGAGCCAGTCCCGGAACCGGGTGAACTGGGTCGGCGTCATGGTCTCGAGCACGTCGAGCTGGGCGACCACGATCTTCAAGATGGCCAGCGTCCGCCGCAGCGTGCGCACGGCGTGCGAGGTGCGGCCGGCCTCGAGTTCGGCCTGGGCCTTGGTGAACTCGTGCAGCAGCTGCTTGAACCACAGCTCGTAGATCTGGTGGATGACGATGAACAGCATCTCGTCGTGTTCGGCCGACCGCGGCTGCTGCGCCGTGAGCAGCTGGTCGAGCCGCAGGTAACCGGAGTAGGTGACGGGTTCGTCCATGGCGTTATGCGCCTTCCTCGCCCTTGAGGAGGTCGCGGGTGGCGGCGACCGCGGTCCAGACGTCGGTGAAGCGGGTGGTCAGCGGGGACAGGCCGAACCGGAACCGGTCCGGCGTCCGGTAGTCGGTGACGATGCCCGCCGCCGCCAGCCGCCCGGTGATCTGCTTCGCGTCCGGGTGGCAGTAGGTGACGTGGCCGCCACGGCGGGCACCGTCCCGTGGCGTGGCCAGCGCGCAGCCGAACGGTTCCAGCCAGGCCCCGCCCAGCTCGACGAGGTACCCGGTCAGCCGCCTGCTCTTGGCCCGGATCGGGTCCAGGCCCGCCTCCAGCAGCAGCCGCGCGCCCTCTTCGACCGCCGCGGCGCCCAGGATGGACGGGGTGCCGGTGACGAACTTGGCGATGCCCGGCGCCGGGTCGTAGGCCGGGCCCATGGCGAACTGATCGCGCTGGGAGAACCAGCCCCAGACCGGCTGGCGCAGCGTCTCCTGCAGCCGGGCGGCGACGTACAGGAACGCCGGGGCCCCGGGGCCCGCGTTGAGGTACTTGTAGGTGCAGCCCACCGCATAGTCGACGTCGCAGGCGGCTAGCTGCACCGGCACAGCACCCGCGCTGTGGGAGAGGTCCCAGATCGCCGCGGTGGCGTTG
>DASXOL010000009.1:0-10712 GCA_036494295.1 Pseudonocardiaceae bacterium | reverse complement strand
GGGTCGCGACGTCGGCGTCCCGGTCCCCGGCCGCCCTGGCGGCGAGCACCTCCTGCATGTCCCCGCTGCCCCCGGTCAGCCCGGCCAGGCCGGCCTGCTGGCTCAGCGCGGTCTCCAGGTCTGCCGGGCTCACGCCGCCGGTGCGCAGCAGATGGATGACCAGGCCCGGATCGAGCGAGCCGCTGCAGGTGGCCATCACGGCGCCCTCGCACGGGGTGAAGCCCATCGACGTGTCGACGCTGCGGCCCGCCTCGATGGCAGTCACCGACACCCCCGCGCCGATGTGCGCGACCACCATCCCGAGCAGTTCCTTCGGCGTGCGCAGCATGGCCGCGGCGCGGCCCAGCGCGTACTCGCAGGACAGCCCGTGGAATCCCGCCCTGCGCAGTTCGGGTTCGGCCGACCAGGGCCGGGGCAGCGCGTAGCGCGCGGCGTGCTCGGGCAGCCCGATGTGGAAGGACGTGTCGAAACAGCCCACCACCGGCACGTCCGGCACCATGTCCCGGAGCATCCTGGCGAGCTGCACCGACCGCGGCTGGTGCAGCGGGGCGCGGTCGCTGAGCCGGTCGAGATCCGCCAGCTGGGCCTCGTCCAGCAACACCGGGCCCGGCCGGTCACCGCCGTGCACGAAGCGCACCGCGATGGCGTCGATCGGGTCGTAGCGCAGCACCAGGTCCTGGAACTCCGGCCAGCACGGACGGCCCGACCCGCGCGGCAGGGTGTGCCCGAACCGGACGGTCTCGTCGTCGAGCACGGCGAGTTTGAGGCTTGCGGACCCCGGATTCAGGGTGAGCACGCGAAACGGGCGAGGAGCCTGGCCCCGCTCCGACGAGCTCTGGCGCTGCTGCGGGATCGTGGCCTCGGTGTGCATCCGCATCGGTCCTCCTGCTGTTGCCTGCCCGGGGACGGCGAGCCGCCCCCTGCTTACTCAGCGGTAACCGCGCTTCCCAGGGGGCAGCGGCCCGAGGTGGCGGGACCTTGGTCCCGGAGTTACATCGTTCAGCGGCCGGTCATGTGATACGCCCGGCTGTATCGGCACCGACGTTCAGCGCTAATTCACCGCAACTCGCCGCTACCTGGCGTCACAGCGCAGCATACGAGAGCTAGCATCCGCGCATGACCGTTCAGATAGCTCTGCGGTTAGACGACGGGCTGGCCGAGTCGGCTCGCGCCGCCGCGGCAGCTGCCGGCACGAACATGTCGGAATGGATCCGCCGGGCGATCCGGCGCGAGGCGCTCATGGCGGCCGCGCTGCAGGCCCGTAGCGAGGAAGACGCCCGGCCACCGCTGCACTCCGCCGAGCAGGAGGACACGCTCATGGCGATCCGGCGGGCCCGCGCCGTCGCGTGGTTCGAGAACCGGGAGTGAATGCCTCTCTGCCGCTTCAGTTCGGGCAGGTGTGGGAGTCGCCCGACGAGGCGATCGGCTCGATGCGCTATCTCATCGTGTCCTCGGACGCCTACAACGCGGCGTTCGGCGACCGTCGCGCGATCGCGGTGGAGATCGACTCGCGCCGGGTGTTCGAGGGCGTCTACTGGGAGCCGATCCCGGACGCGGGAACCGCGTATCTCGACCGGCTGACCTGGGTCGCCCGCCGCCACCTGGTGGAGCTCGTGGCGCACCTGCACCCGGATCGGCACGAGCACGTGACCCAGATCATCCGCAACCTGATCGGCGACCTCTGAGCGGTCCCCGGCCCGCCCGGCCGGGTCTGGCGCACGGGGGGGCGTTCGTAGCAGCGGACCAGGACGATCGTCCCTGGTCGAAAGGCCGTCTTCGCGCCAACTGTGGGGGTAGCGAGGAGGTGGCTCGCGTGTTCATCGATCGCATCGACGCGGGACGACGGCTGGGCGAGCGGCTGCATCACCTGCGCGGCGAGGACGTGGTCGTCGCCGGTCTCCCACGCGGCGGCGTCCCGGTCGGCGCCCAGGTGGCGCTGGCACTCGAGGCGCCGCTGGACGTGATCATGGTCCGCAAGCTCGGTGTGCCCCGGCAGCCCGAGCTGGCCATGGGGGCCATCGGCGAAGGCGGGGTGCGCGTGCTCTCGCCGCAGGCGATACGGCGCGCCGAGGTGAGCCCGGCCGCGCTGGCCGCGGTCGAGGAGCGTGAACGCGTCGAGCTCACCCGCCGAGCCGACCGGTTCCGCGGCGACCGCCCGCGGGTTGCCCTGGTCGGGCGGACCGTCGTGGTGGTGGACGACGGCATCGCCACCGGAGCCACCGCCCGCGCCGCCTGTCAGGTGGTCCGGCAGCTCGGTGCGGCCCGCGTCGTCCTGGCGGTGCCGGTGGCGCCCGAGGGGTGGGCCCGTGCGTTCGAGGATGTCGCCGACGATGTCGTCGCACTGGAGACGCCACGGCAGTTCACCGCGATCGGGCGCTGCTACTCCGACTTCTCGCAGACCACCGACCAGGAGGTCATCGAGTGCCTGCAGGAGGCAGCCGCCCGCGTCGAGCAGGCACAGCGGTTCGACGAGAGCACCGAGGTCGAGGTGCAGGCCGGGGACGCGGTCCTGTCCGGGCTGCTCACGGTGCCCCGGCAGGCCACCGGCGTGGTGCTGTTCGCGCACGGCACCGGCAGCGGCAGCCACAGCCCGCGCAACCAGTTCGTCGCGAAGGTGCTGAACCAGGCCGGACTGGGCACGCTGCTGCTGGACCTGCTCACCCCCGAGGAGGAACTGGACCGCGCCAACGTGTTCGACGTGCGGCTGCTGGCCGGACGGCTCGAGGACGCGACCCACCGGCTGCGCAGCCGGCCAGACAGCAGTGAGCTGCCGATCGGCTATTTCGGCGCCAGTACCGGTGCCGCGGCGGCGTTGTGGGCAGCAGCCGAATCGGACGCAGGCGTGAGCGCCGTCGTCTCCCGCGGCGGGCGGCCCGATCTGGCCGCATCCCGGCTCGCCGACGTGACCGCGCCGACCCTGCTGATCGTCGGCGGCCGCGACGAGGTGGTGCTGGACCTGAACCGGCGAGCCCGGAGGTGGCTGCGGTGCCGCAGCCACCTCAGCGTGGTTCCCCGTGCCACCCATCTGTTCGAGGAACCCGGTGCGCTGGAGACCGTGGCCGAACTGGCGCGCGACTGGTTCACCCGTCACCTGGCGCCGCAACCGGCCCCGGCCCGCTGAGCGTGCCGGGAGCAAAAATTGCATCAAGATACGGGAGAACTCGTGATGGGAATCCGGTGGGTTTCGCCCTGGGACACCGGCGTCCGGTAGCCCTCGACCGGTGGTCCGGATGACCGGCAATTCGGCCGCGAATCCGGGGACGCCGGACGACGACCTGCGCGGCCGCGCTGTCAAACGACTGCAGAGACGCCGCGACTTCGGCCGTCACCTGGTGATCTATCTGCTGGTCAACGCGTTCCTCGTGGTGATATGGGCGGTCACCGGCGCGGGCTTCTTCTGGCCGATCTTCCCGATCGTCGGCTGGGGGATCGGCGTGGTGTTCAACGCCTGGGACATCTATCAGGTGGACCGTCCCGATGAGGACCGGATTCGGCGCGAGATGGAACGGATGCAACGGGAACAACAGCCGCCGGGGCGGTGAACCCGGGGGTTTGCGGCTGTTGAAGGCGCTCCGGACCGGGGTTTGTGGCTCTTGAAGAGCATCACAGGAGCAGGACGGCGGCGCCTTCGACGTGGTCGGCGGCCAGGTCTGCCAGGGCGTCGTCGGCCCGGTCCAGCGGGTACGGGGTGGTCACCACGTGCAGGCGATGCTGGGCGGCGAAGGTCAGGAAGTCGCGCCCGTCCTGTCTCGTGCTGGCGGTGACGCTGCGCACCTGCCGTTCCTGGAACAGGTGCTGCTGGTAGTTCAGCGGCGGGATGTCGCTCAGGTAGATGCCGGCCACCGCCAGCGTGCCGCCGCGGTCCAGCGCGGCCAACGCGGGCAGGACGAGTTCGCCGACCGGGGCGAACAGGATCGCGGCGTCGATGGGTTCGGGTGGCCGGTCCGCCGCGCCGCCCGCGGAGGAGGCGCCGAGGGACAGTGCCAGCCGCTGGGCCTGGCGGCTGCGGGTGAGCACGTGCACCGTGGCGCCCTGCGCCAGCGCGACCTGCGCCGCGAGGTGGGCGCTGGCCCCGAAGCCGTAGAGCGCCAGGCGCCCGCCCGGCGGCAGCGCGGCACGTTGCAACGCCCGCCAGCCGATGATGCCCGCGCACAGCAGCGGAGCCAGTTCGGCGTCGGTGTAACCGGCGGGCAACGAATACGCATAGTCGGCAGGCACGGTGGTGAGCTCCGCGTAGCCGCCGTCGGCGTCCCAGCCGGTGTATTCGGAGAACGGACAGAGGTTCTCGTCGCCGCGCAGGCAGTAACGGCAGCGCCCGCAGGTGTGCCGCAGCCAGGCGATGCCCACCCGCTGACCGATGGCGAGCCCGTCCCCGACCGCGCCGCCGACGATCTCGCCGACCACCTCGTGACCAGGCACGACGCCCAGCCGGTGCACCGGCAGATCGCCCTCGGCGACGTGCAGGTCGGTCCGGCACACCCCGCAGGCGAGCACCCGCACCAGCAGCTCGTCCGGCCCGGGGCGGGGCGGATCCTCCTTGGTCAGCCGCAGCGGAAGGGTGTCCACCGGTCCCGGCCGTTGCACGCGCCAGACGCGCTGCTGCGCTGTGCCCATGATCCGCCTGCCGTCACACGAGTCCGGACGTGGAGGAGTGCACCACCTCGACGTGCACCACGCCCGGCACGGACTGGGCGAGCACCAGGGCGACGTGATGGTCCGCCGGGTCGGCGAACTCGTCGGTGATGGTCACCGAGCCCTGCTGCACGTGCACGGTCCAGCGGTCGAGGCCGCCATAGGCCTCCAGCCGCCTGCGGACGTCCGCGGCGATCAGCGCGTCGTCCCTGGCGATGGTGCGCACCAGGTCCCTGCGGGTCACGATGCCGACCACGCCGTCCTCCTCCTCGACCACCGGGACGCTGCGCAAGCCGCGCTCGATCATCATCCTCGCGAGCTCGGCGGCATCGGTCCGCGCGGTCGCGGTGAGCGGCGGGCTGCTCATCACATCACCGACGGTAGCGGGCGGAACGGTCCCGGAGGTGGTGCCCCGCCAGGCTTTGCGACGCAGGTCCGGCGGGAACCGCCCGCGCAGCACGTCGGCCTCGGTGAGGACCCCGACCAGCCGGCCGCTGTCGCCGACCACGGGCAACGCGGTGACGCCCCGTTCCGCGAGGACCGCGGCCGCGTCCTTGACCGGTGTGGCCGGCGTCGTGGTCACCACAGTCCGGGTCATCAGTTCACCGACACGCATCGCGGCTTCCCCCCTCCCCACTCGTCCGCTACTGCCAGGTCCGCCGGCTCCATCGCGGCCCTGTCTCGGCCCACTGGATCTCCCACCACACCGAGTTGATGCGGTCCAGCCCACGGCAGGCGAGCCACCAGAGCGCCCCCAGCAACAGCCAGCCCAGGATCACCAGATCGATGCCGATGATCAGGGCGGCGGCCAGGACATCGCCCGGACTCTTCGGCGCGATGGTGCGATGGCCCTGCCGGTCCGACCAGATCTGCACGGTCTGACCGGCCCGCAGGTCCCGATCGACCCGCAGCCGATCGGTGAACTGCTGGCCGCTGGGCAGCTTCCAGGTGGCCATCGCGGTCGCCTCCGCCGGAAGGTTCCCCTCCGACGGCGCAGGCGGTGCCACCACCGGGTCGGTCAGCAGGGCGGCGCTCACCTGGGTGCGCTGGGCGGCGGTGGCCGCGGCCGCAGCCAGTTCCCGCTGGTAGACGCCGAGTGCGATGGTCGCCGCCAGCGGCACCACCACCAACCCCAGCATCGCCAGCAACGCGGTGAGCGCCGCCTCGATCCGGTGAGTGGTGCGGCGCAGCGGCGAGCGCACCAACCCGTGGCTGCGGACCAACCGGCGGAACGGCCCGGGAGTGCGGACGGTGTCCATGTACGCCTCCCTGCGCGTCGGTTTCTCGCGAGATCACGATCCGACTTCGCAGCTCATGCGGGCAGGGCCCTACGCCCCCGAAGACTGGTCCTGGCGTCCCCACGGGGAACCAGGCGGGTGGCACCAGGGGCAGACCCTCGCGACCAGCTCGTCGGCATGTTCGACGCGCTCACCGCCGCATCGCTGCGCCGGGACTTCCGGGGGTGCGCGTTTTCAACGCACCGCGGTGCACGCTCGCGCCCGCGCACCCAAGCGCGTGGTGCGCGCCTGGGTGGGCGATCTCGCGCGGGCGGCGCGCGCCGCGGACCCGGTCCACCTCGCCTACTCGCCGACGCTGCTGATCGACGGCGGCCTCGGCGGGTGCGCAGGTTCCTCGCTGCGCACCGGAATCAGGTTGGGTCCGAGGTCCCGCGATAGCCGGGCCATCCGTCACTGCCCTGCGCGCGACGCTGACCGGAAGGTGGATCCGGGCGGGGCGTGCGGTCGAGCCGACCACAGCGGGCGGCCACGACGAACAGCACCCAAGGGGAAACAGGGGGATGACGCCTGCGCCTGAGATGTGCAGCACAGCCTGAGATGTGCAGCACAAGGGGATCCGTGCCCGATCCAACCGCATCGGGCTTACGTACAAGAACACGCGATGGCGATCCGGATCGGTGGCGGAGCGAGGGGTCCGCACAACGCGTTGTGTGGTGAGCCACCGACCGGACCTGACGGCGATAAGGACCGGGACGACGATGCTGAAGAGCGACCAGGTGCTTTGGGAGCAGGAGCTGGCCGAGCACATGGACCAGTACGTGGACGACCCCATGATCCAGGTCGGCCTGCCCTACCTTCAGGAGCAGCGCAAAGGCCTGAGCACCTGGTTCACCGCGTTGTTGTTGTGGACGCCGGTGGCGGTCGTGGGCGCCACCATCGGCTGGTCGGTCGGCTGGTACGTGATCTGAGCCAACCCGCGGACCGGCGACGGGCGTCACGGTCCTCGGCGGGGATGCAGGACCAGGTCCGCCCAGACGGTCTTGCCGCGGCCGGCGGGAATCGCACCCCAGCGGTCGGCCAGCGCCTCGACCAGCTGCAGCCCGTAGTGCATGACGCCGTGGCGCGAGGTGCGGAACCGGTCCGGCATCACGTCGCTGGCGTCGCTCACCTCGATGCGCAGCACCCGTCGGCGCACCGTGACGCAGAGCTCGACCGGCGCGCTGCCGTGCTCGACAGCGTTGGTCGCCAGTTCATTGGCGATCATCGTCGCCGTCTCCCGCAGATGGGCGAGCTGCCACCGGGCGCACACTTCGTCGACGAGGTGCCGTGCGCTGCGCGCCGCGGAGAGGTCAGCGGGCAGCTGGCTGGTGACCTGCCGGTGCGCCGGCGCTCTGGCCGCCTCCTCCATCGCCTGACTGAGCGTGCCGAACATCCGCACGAACAGCGGCGCCGACCGGCGCATCGCGCGCCGCACGCCCGCCTCGGGCGCGGCGAGGATCAACTCCCCGTCCACCCCCCCTGCCACGGCGCGACCCAGCGCGGGGAACACGCTGGTGCACAGGTCGTCGGTGTCCTGCAGCTCGGCAAGGTCCAGCACGATCGCATCGGGCTGCTCGGCCATGACCTTCCATACCGCGTCACGGAGCTGCGACACGGTGTCGAGCCGCAGTACGCCCTGCAGTTCGATCAGCCCGATCGGACTAGTGAGGTGGACCCAGCACTTCAATCCACTCTCGCCCACCCCTACCCTCCTGACCCCCCTGGCCCGCCGGCGCGCCATCTACCTCAAGCGGGACCCCCCGGTCACGCAGCGAAGCCGTACCGGACGTTACTCGCGTTGTGCCGGCGTGGCTGCAACGGCCGCGCCCGACTCGGTAAATGCCACGTTTCCGCAGCTAGTCACCACCTGAACGCGGATGGGGACGTTCGTCCTGAGGGTCCGGGGCGCACGGACCTCCCACCGCGTTCGGGCCGCCGGGCACGCTCGCTACGGGTCCGGTAGAAGGCCGACAACTTCGGTGACAGATCACCGACTCCCGAGGGCCACGCGTGCCGGTGACCAGTGGGTACGCACGAGGGAGGGCCCGGTGCTGAGCGGGCGACGAACGAGGAGCGTGATGAGCGGTCCGAGCGCACCAGATCGGGACACCATGCGGGCAGCGCTGGACGTCGCCTGCCGGGCACCGTCGCTGCACAACACCCAGCCCTGGCGGTGGCGCCTGGACGGCCACTCGCTGCACCTGCACGCCGATCCGGCGCGGATGCTGCCCGCCACCGACCCGGCCGGGCGCCAGATGGTGATCAGCTGCGGGGCGGCGCTGCAGCACGCTGCCGTCGCCTTCGCCGCACTCGGCTGGCACACCGTGATCCACCGGTTGCCCGACCGCAGCGATCCCGACCACCTGGCCCGCGTCGAGTTCGAGCAACAGGACTTCATCCGCGCACGCGACGTCGCACTGGCGACCTCCGCGGTGCGGCGGCGCACCGACCGGCGGCCGTTCCTGCCCTGCGCGCTTCCCGACCCCGTCCCGCACCAGCTGGTGACGGCGGCCTACCGGGAGCGGGGCGAGCTGTTGATCCTTCCGCCGGAGCTGGCGTCGGATCTCCTGGTGTCCTCCCGGCTCGCCGATCTCGAACACGAGAACGACGAGGACTACCGGACCGAGCTGGCCGGCTGGACCGGTACGCAGGCCGGCCCGGACGGGGTGCCCGCCACCGCGCTGCTCACCCCGCTGGCCACCCGGCTGGTCCAGGTGGCGAGGGACTTCCATCGCGGCGAGCTGACCCCCACCGAGCACACCCCGGACGGGGCCACCCTGACCGTGCTGTGCACCCCATCCGACGACAGGGCCGACTGGTTGCGCGTCGGCGAGGCGCTCAGCGCGGTCCTGCTCGAGGCCACCGGCGCAGGGCTCGCCAGTTGCGCGGTGACCCATCCGACGGAGATCGCGGAGAGCAGGGCGGTGCTGGAACGTGCACTGCTCAGCCTCGGCGTCGGGAGCCGCCACGCCCAGGTGGTGGTCCGCATCGGACAGGTCGCCGGACCGCTGGTCGGTCCGCGGTCGCCGCGCCGCCCGCTCGGCGAGATCGCGCACGGCTGGCGCTGACGACCGCATTCACGCCTCAACGACACGTTTCTTCGGCTATTCAGCGCAACGAATTGCGCTGAATGCCGTAGAACACTGCGTGAACCACCTGCTCGGCGTAACGCTCGCGTCTCGCCCTGGTACGGAGCGGCAGTAGTATCCCGGCCGGCTGAATCGCACGAACTTCCCTTTGTTCGATCTTCGTGCCACTCGCTACAGATGACCGCTAAACCTCCCAACGACGGGCGGGCTCGACAGTGACGTTGACCAAGCTGCTGGACTACCTACCGCGCGGAAACCTGCTCGACGACGAGGCATGGCACAAGCGCCACGTCTTCCTCATGTGGGTGCTCGGCCTGCACGTTCCGCCGCTGGTGGTCCTCGGGTTGCGGCTCGGGTGGAGTACGGAGTTCGTGCTGTCCGTGCTCGCAGTGCCCGCAGTGTTCGTGCTCGTCGCCTCGCAGGTGCGCCACCGCCGGATCGCCTCGTTCTTCGTCACCGCCGGGTTGACCTGGTGCTCGGTCGCGCTCGTGGTCTTCTCCCACGGCAGCATCGAGGCGCATTTCCATTTCTTCATCATTATCGGGTTCATCGCGCTGTACCAGGACTGGGTGCCCTTCCTGTGGGACATCGTCTTCACGACGATCAGTCACGGCGTCGGCTCGATCTGGCGACCTGACCTGATCTTCAACCACATCGCCGGACAGAACAATCCGTGGCTGTGGTCCGTGATTCACGGCGTTTCCGTGCTCGGGGCCTGTATCGGTCTGATCGTCTTCTGGCGCGAAACCGAGGACGAACAGCAGAAGACGCTGCACCTGCGAACCGAACTGGCCAATGCCGAGATCACACAGCGGAAGTTCACCTCTGACTTGCTGGTGAATCTGGCCCGGCGCAACCAGAGCATGCTCTATCGCCAGCTCGACATCATCGGGCAGCTCGAGGAGAAAGAACGCGACCCCGACGCGCTGGCCGAACTGTTCAGGCTGGACCACCTCGCCACCCGGATCCGGCGCAACGCGGAGAGCCTGCTGGTGCTCTCCGGCGAGGAGCCGACCAGGGTCTGGGGCGAGCCGGTCCGGCTCATCGACGTGGTACGCGCGGCCATCGCGGAGACCGAGGACCTGGACCGGGTGGCCTTCGCGGTGGACGAGCGGATGGAGGTGCTCGGCCACCTGGTCACCGACCTCACGCACGTGCTGGCCGAACTGACCGAGAACGCGGTGCGGTTCTCCCCGCCCGAGGCCAACGTCACCATCCGCACCCGTCCCTACATGCGCAAGCCGGGCGCCGCGGTGCTCACCGTGGAGGACTGGGGCGTCGGCATGCGGCCCGAGGACATGGCCGCGGCCAACGACACGCTGGCCAACCCCCGGGATGTCGACCTGGCGGTGTCGCAGCGGCTCGGCCTGCACGTGGTGGCCCGGCTGGCGGCGCGGCACAACATCCAGGTCACGCTCACCGCCACCCCTGGCTGTGGGGTGACGGCTGCCGTCGTGCTGCCCGCGGAGCTGTTCGCGGAGGGCCCGCGCAGCAGCGGCGACCAGCGGGGCAACGGACGCGCGCCGGCCGATCACTCGGTCCAGGCTTCCCGGCCCGCGCCTGCCCCGGCAGCGGCCAGGCCCTCGACGGCGGGGCCGTCGGCAGGGCCTGACATCCCCATGCCGAGGCGCGCTCCGGCCAACGCGCGACGCGAGCAGGCGACGCCCGGTCCGGCGGACCACCACAACTACTACGTGGCGCCGCCGAGTCGGCG
>DASXOL010000008.1:0-6393 GCA_036494295.1 Pseudonocardiaceae bacterium | reverse complement strand
GCCCACGTATCCGCCCGCCGCGAGTGCCGCCAATGCGGGCAGGGTCGCGGCCTGCCGGATGCTCTCGTCACTGCGCCCGTGGACCAGCTGCAGCAGCTGCACGGCGAACTCGACGTCACGCAGGCTCCCGTGGCCCAGCTTGAGCTCGCGGTCCACCAGCTCGGCGGGCACGTGGGCGGCGACCCGGCGGCGCATCGACTGCACCTCGGTGACGAAGTTCTCCCGGTCCGCCGCGCTCCACACCAGCGGCGCGACGGCGTCGACGTAGCGCTGGCCGAGCTCGGTGTCGCCGGCCACCGGGCGGGCCTTGAGCAGTGCCTGGAACTCCCAGGTCTTGGCCCAGCGCTGGTAGTAGGACCGGTGTCCGTCCAAGGTGCGCACCAGGGCACCCGCCTTGCCCTCCGGGCGCAGCGCGGCGTCCACCTCGAAGCAGGCCGCGCTCGCCAGCCGCATCGTGGCCGACGCCAGCTTGGTGGCCGCGGGCAGCTCCTCCTCGGTGTCGCCGACGAAGATCACGTCGACGTCGGAGACGTAGTTCAGCTCCTGCCCGCCGCACTTGCCCATGCCGATCACGGCGAGCCGGGGCGGGACGTCGTCCGGGCCAACGACCTCGGTGATCGCCACGGCCAGCGCGGCGCGCAGCGCACCGCCGGCGAGCTCGGCGAGCGCACCGGCGACCTGCTCGTAGGGCACCACCGGCAGGTCCGGTTCCACCACGGCGGCCAGATCGGCCGCGGCGAGCTCCACGATCAGGTCCCGGTAGGCCCCGCGCAGCGCCCGCTGCGCCTCCCTGCCGGTCAGCGTCGCCCTGGTGCCCTGCGGGAAGCCGGGCGCGGCCGCGGCGGGATCGGCCCCGACCACGTCGAGCATGCGCCCGACGGCCCGGCCCGCCCAGCCCTTCCTGGTCGGCTCGTCGCCGGCCAGCCCGCGCCAGCGCTGCGGCTTGGCCACCAGGTGATCGCCCAGCGCGGTCGAGGAGCCGAGCACCCCGAACAGCCTGCCGCGCAGCCCGGGGTCCCGGCACAGCGCGGCGTCCAGTTCGGACCACCCGGCGCCGGCGGCGTCGGCCAGCCTGGCCAGCGTCCGCAGCGCCAGGTCCGGATCCGGCGCACGGGACAGCGCCCACAGTGCGTCGGTGGCGTCGTCGCGCACCTGGCCGTCGCGCCACCAGCCGAGCTTGGCCAGGAGGTCCGGTCCACCCTGGTCGGTGAACCCCATCCGGGCGGGCGAGAAGGCGGGGCGTCTGCGGTCGGTGGCCACGGGTGCCGACGCTAGTTGGCGGGCCCGAGCAGCGGCAGCCGCGGACGGCCCGCCGCGTCGACCACCGCACCCGCCGGGGCGAGCTCACCCGCGGCCAGTGCCACGAACCGGGCCGCCAGCGGGCGCCACACCTCCTCGATGTCGGCGTGGACCTGGGCCAGGTGCACCTCGTCGAGCTGCCGTGCGGGGACCGTGGCGGCCGCGGCGGTGTCCGAAGCGGCCCAGGACAGCACCGTGGCCGGGCTGGTCTCGATGTGGAACTGCACCCCGTAGCCGGCCAGGCCCACCCGGAACGCCTGGTTCGGGTAGCGCGTGGAGGAGGCGAGCAGCGTGGCGCCGGGAGGCAGCCGGTGGATCTCGTCGTGGTGGAACTGGATGACGTCGGGGGTCATCGGCAGCGGGCCGAACAGCGGGTCGTCCGCGGCGGCGTCCCGCTTGGCGACCAGACAGGTGCCCGCCTCGGGGCCGTCCACGCCGGGGCGGACCGCGCCGCCGGTCGCCGCCGCGAGCAGCTGCCCACCCAGGCAGACGCCCAGGACGGGCACCGGCCGGGCGACCGCGGCGGCCAGCAGCCTGCGCAGCGCGGGCAGCCACGGGTGGTCGGCATCGTCGTCGGCGCTCATCTCGCCGCCCATGCAGACCACGCCGGCGAACCCGTCGAGCTGCTCGGGCAGCCCGTCCGCCGAAGGGCGGCACAGGGTGAGGTCGGCACCGGCGTCGGTGAGCCAGTCGCCGAGCCGCTCGGGCGGGTCGATGTCGGAGGGCTGCAGCATGAGCAGTGGAGTGGTCACCCCGCGAGGCTAACCTCACGCCGGGCCGATCAGCCGGGCCACGATCGCCGCGGACTGGGCGACCAGCGGAAGCCCGCCGCCGGGGTGGGCGGAGCCGCCGACCAGGAACAGCCCGCGCAGCGGGGACCGGTTGGCCGGGCGCAGGAACGCCGCGACCGGCCCGTTCGACGAGGTGCCGTATATCGAGCCGCCCGGGGCGCCGGTGGCCCGGCCCAGATCGGCCGGGGTGCGGATCCCGCGGTGCACGACGCGGTCCCGCACGTCCACCCCGCGCTCGGCCATGACGGCCAGCAGGTGGTCCGCGTAGCCGTCGGCCAGCCCGTCGCGGTCCCAGTCCATGCCGCGCCCCTGATCCTGGCGCGGGGCGTTGACCAGCACGAACCATGCCTCGTGCTGGTCGTCGGGGCGGGTGGCCGGGTCGTCGGGCCGGGCTGCGTACACGGCCGGTTCGGGCACCGGGCGGGCGGTGCGGAACACCCCGTCGAACTCGGCGTCGTAGTCACCGGGGAAGAGCACCGTGTGGTGCGCCCGTGCCGGGCTCGCGCCGCGCAGCCCGAGCATGAGCACGAAACCGGACAGCGACGGCGTCGCGCCGGCCAGCTTGCGCAGCGGCGCCCTGGTGGCCCGCGGGGTGCCGGCGAGCAGCTCGCGGTAGAGCCGGTCGGCGTCGGCGTTGCAGACCACCACGTCGGCGGCCAGCTCGTCGCCGTCGGCCAGGCGCACCCCGTGGACGCGGACGCCGTCCGAGCCGACCGCGGCGACGCGGGCGCCGAGCCGGATCCGGGCCCCGGCCGTGCGGGCCCGCTCGGCGAGCGCCTGCGCCAGCCCGTGCAGCCCGCCGCGGACGTACCAGGCCCCGTGGGTCTGCTCCAGCCAGGGCACCACGGACAGCGCGGCGGGCGCGCGGCGCGGATCCGAACCGGAGTAGGTGGCGTACCGGTCGAGCAGCACGCGCAGCCGCGGGTCGCGCAGGAACCGCCTGCCGGTGCCGCGCAGGGTGCGCCACGGCGCGATGGTGCGCAGGTCGCGGACCCGCCGGCTGTGCCGGAGCAGATCGGCAGGCCCGTGCAACGGCTCGGACAGGAACGGCCCGCGGACAGCTCGCCACACCGCTTCGGCGTGTCGGCTGAACGCGGCCCAGTCCTCGGCCGCGGTGCCGCCGAGCTGGTCGCCCAGTGCGTCGGCGACCCGCTCGGGCGGGCCGTCCGGCACGGTCACCCAGGTGCCGTCGGCGAACCGGTACGCGAACGCGGGATCGAGCCGGTCGAGCCGCAGGTGGTCGTCGAGGCGGACACCCGCCGCCGCGAAGGTGTCCTCGAACACCTCCGGCCAGGTCAGCAGGCTCGGGCCGGTGTCGAAACGGAAGCCGCCCGCCGCGGCCGTGCCGAGCTTGCCGCCCACCGCGTGCCCCGCCTCGCACACCGTCACGTCATGCCCGCCCGCGGCGAGCCGCAGCGCGGCGCACAACCCGCCCACCCCCGCCCCGATCACCACCACCCGCGCCAAGCCCGTCTCCCTTTTCTCGCGTTCTGGATGCAGAACGCGGTAATCCGGTGCCGTTTTACCGCGTTCTGCATCCAGAACGCGGTCAAGGCCCAACGCGCACTACGCGGTGAAGGCGAGTTCTACGGTGTCGTGGACGGGTCGGAAGCCGAGGCGCGGGTAGATCGCGTTGGGCACCGGGTTGGCCAGGTCGGTGAACAGCACGACGTGGCGCGCACCGGCCCGCCGCACGCACTGCACCGCGGCCGCGGTGACCGCGCTGCCGTAGCCGTGCCCGCGGTGCTGGGGCGGGGTGTACACCGGGCCGATGCGCGACATGGCGGCCACCGGCGAGCTGGCCGAGGCCCATGCCACGGGCTGGTGCCCGACCTGCCACAACAGCATCGAACTGCCCGCGGCCAGGCTGCGCCTGGTCTGCTCCGCCGCGCTGCCGGGGTCGCGCAGACCGCCGGTGGCCTCCCGCGCGAAATCCGCCAGCCACTGCGCGAGCAGGCCGATGTCGGCGGAGCAGACCGGGCGCGCCGACCCCGCCACCCCCACCGGCACCACGAGCCGGTGCAGCGAGAACAACCGCTGCGCCATCCGCTCCCGCACCGCGACGCCGGTGTGCGCCATCCAGCTCCGCGCGAACGCCTCCGCCTCGGGTCGCGGCCCGACCGCACCGGGCAGCTCGATGCGCAGGCCGACCAGCGCCTCCGACGCGGCCGCGGCAGCCGTCGGCGGCAGCGCGCTGACGACCAGGTCACGCGGCGGCATGCACAGCGCCGCGCCGGCCAGCTCGCCGTCGCGGTGCGCGGTGAGCAGCGCCGCGGGCTCCGGGGCGTCCGCCGGCCCCGGGCCCGCTGCCGGCGCCGCGTCGGGCGTCCGGAGCCGGCGGGCCAGCGTGGTGAGCGCGATGGTGTGGCGAACCGGATCGGTCCGCAGCAGCGGACGGGTGAGCGCCGCGAACCGCGCCACGTCGCGGTGCAGCCGGGCGTCCATCCCTCCGATGGTGACGCCACCGCGCCGACGAGTCGATGAACTCTGCCCGAGCGGGCACGCTCAGAGGACGGGCAGGTACGTCCGCAGCTCGTAGGGGGTGACGTTGCGCCGGTAGTTGTCCCACTCGGTGCGCTTGTTGCGCAGGAAGAAGTCGAACACGTGCTCGCCGAGCGCCTCGGCGACCAGCTCGGAGTTCTCCATCTCGGCCAGCGCCTCGGTCAGGTTCTGCGGCAGCGCCGCGTACCCGGCGGCGCGGCGCTCCCGCTCGGAGAGCAGCCACACGTCGTCCTCGGCGGGCGGGGGCAGCTCGTAGCCCTCCTGCACGCCGCGCAGTCCCGCCGCGAGGATCACCGCGTAGGCCAGGTACGGGTTGCACGCCGCGTCCGGGGTGCGGATCTCCACCCGGCGGCTCGACGACTTGCCCGGCGAGTACATCGGCACCCGCACCAGCGCCGATCGGTTCGCGTGCCCCCAGCACACCGCGGTGGGCGCCTCCCCGCCGGTGATCAGGCGTTTGAAGGAGTTCACCCACTGGTTGGTCACCGCGCTGATCTCCTTGGCGTGGTACAGCACGCCGGCGACGAACGCCTTGCCGGTGTCGGAGAGCTCGTAGGGGTCGCTCTCGTCGTGGAACGCGTTGCGGTCGCCCTCGAACAGGCTCATGTGGGTGTGCATCGCCGAGCCGGGCTGCGAGGTGAACGGCTTGGGCATGAACGAGGCCCGCACCTTCTGGGTGAGCGCGATCTCCTTCACGATGTACCGGAAGGTCATGATGTTGTCGGCCATGGTGAGCGCGTCGGCGTAGCGCAGGTCGATCTCCTGCTGGCCGGGTGCGCCCTCGTGGTGGCTGAACTCGACCGAGATGCCCATCTGCTCGAGCGCCTCGATCGCGTGCCGGCGGAAATGCGGCGCGGCGTCGTGGCTGGCCTGGTCGAAGTACCCGCCGTTGTCCGCGGGCTCCGGCTCTGAGCCGTCGTCGGGCAGGCTGCGCAGCAGGTAGAACTCGATCTCGGGGTGCACGTAGCAGGTGAACCCGGCCTCAGCCGCCTTGGACAGCTGGCGCCGCAGCACATGGCGCGGATCCGCCCAGGACGGCGACCCGTCGGGCATCGCGATGTCGCAGAACATCCGCGCCGAGTAGTGCTCGCCGTTCGGGTTCTCCCAGGGCAGCACCTGGAACGTCGACGGGTCCGGCTTCGCGATCATGTCGGACTCGTAGGCGCGGGCGAAACCTTCGATCGCCGACCCGTCGAACCCGATCCCCTCGGCGAACGCACCTTCGAGCTCGGCGGGCGCCACCGCGACGGATTTGAGATAGCCCAGCACGTCGGTAAACCACAGCCGGACGAACCGGATGTCCCGTTCTTCGAGCGTGCGCAGCACGAACTCCTGCTGGCGGTCCATGGCCGCAGGGTAGAGGACGTCCGGTTACGCGCGTGTTGCCGGGACGATCACAGTTTCCTGCGGGCGCGCGGCGACCGGTCGGCGACACCCAGGGTCCACTCGCGGGAACGCTGCGTATTCATCGGGTGCTCATCCCCCTACGATGCCGGCATGCGGAGCCGACACCTGCGTCTTCTGGCACTGCTCGCCGCGTTGCTCGTGGGTCTGCTCACCGCGTGCGGCGCAAGCCCGCAGCAGAAGAAACCACCCGTGCCCACCCTGCCCGCCGGTGCCGCGCTGCTCAGCAAGTCGGCCAAGGCGATGAGCACGGTCAAGACCACGAAGTTCAGCATCAACGTCCTGGGCGAGGTGAAGGCCATCCCGTTCAAGGACGCCAAGGGCCAGTTGACCAAGGACGGGCTGGCCAAGGGCACCGCCACGGTCGAGTTCGGGCAGGTGGTCGAGGTGGAGTTCG
>DASXOL010000007.1:0-9137 GCA_036494295.1 Pseudonocardiaceae bacterium | reverse complement strand
GCGACTGAATGCGGCCTCGGCCCGCAGCTTCTCTGCAGCCCATAGCACCGCCTTAACGATGTTTTGATAGCCGGTGCACCGACAGAGATTGCCGGACAGGGCCCAGCGAATGTCTTCCTCCGACGGATTGAGATTCTCTCGGAGAAGTGCGTGGGATGCCATCATCATCCCCGGCGTGCAGAAGCCACACTGCAGACCGTGCTCTTCCTTGAAGCCCTCCTGAATAGGGTGCAACTCGCTCGGCAGTCCCAGGCCCTCGACCGTCTGAACCTGGTGACCGTCCGCCATGACCGCGAACATCGTGCACGACTTGGCCGGCTTGCCGTCGAAGAGAATCGTGCAGGCACCACAGTTCGTGGTGTCACAACCGATGTGCGTGCCAGTCATACCCAGCACCTCACGAATGAAGTGCACCATGAGTAAGCGAGGCTCGATATCGGCTGTTCTGGGCTCGTCATTCACCCAGATCGTCACCTGTCGCTCTTCCACGCCGCCTCCTTGAGTGGGCCAAATTCTTATCGAAGCAATCGAAATTTCAGGCGATTCAGGCCGCTCTGGCCTGACGGTTGCTCAACGCGCGGGTGACGAACGTGTGCACGACATGCCGCTTGTAGTCCGCGCTGCCGCGGTGATCGGACTTGGGCTGGGACGCCTCGGCCGCCCGCCGGGCTGCGTCGTCGATCGTGCTGGCGTTCAGGCTCTTGCCCACCAAAGCCTGCTCAGCCGCCGTAGCCTTGATGTTGCTCGAGCCGACACCGGTCAGCGCGATGCCGGCACCTGCGATGGTGCCGCCGGACATCTCGAGGTGAACCGCGACACCGACGGTGGCGAAGTCACCGACCCGCCGCTCGAGCTTGAGGTAGCTACCCGTCACCGTGCCCTTCGGCGCCGGAATCCGGGCTTCCACCGCAATCTCATTGGCTTGCAGTGCGTTCTGGAAGGTGCCCACCACGAACTGTGACATAGGAATGGTGCGCTCGCCCTCCGCGCTCATCGCCACGATCTCGCCGTTCAGCGCGAGCATCACCGACGCCCAGTCTCCCTGCGGGTCCGCGTGGCAGCACGAGCCGACCAGTGTGCCGCGCGAGCGGACCATCGGGTCCGCGATCAACGGCGCGCAGGCAGCCATGGTGGGCTGCTTGCTCCTGAGCAGTTCGGACCGCTCCAGGTCGCGGTGACGGCACAGCGCGCCGATGCGCAGCGACCCGTCCGCCTCGGCCTGGTGGTAGTCCAGTCCCGGGATGTTGTTGATGTCGATGATGACCGCCGGAGCGGCGAATCGGAGCTTGATGAGCGGGATGAGGCTCTGGCCACCAGCGAGCACCTTCGCCTCGTCACCGTAAGCCTGCAAAAGGCTGAACGCTTCATCCAGCGAACGCGGGGCCTCGTACCGGAAACGAGACGGGTACATTCAATCCTCCTAGTCCTGAACGAGCTAGTCCTGAACGGTCCAACGGAAAGCTTCACAACAAAGGCCCGTCCGTAGGCATCCCAATTCGGACTCCGACGAAGGACGAGTAAAGCGGCTTGGACAGCTGGGAACTAGTCGTCCTGCCAGCCGAGGCCGCGACGCGGCGGCTTGTCGGTGTCTTCCTTGCGCTCTGGCTCGCTGACCGCCACGGGGAGGCTCTCGTCCTCCGGGTTCGGCCGCGGCTCCTGGTGGGGCGGCCACGGGCCGGGCACGGGCTGGCTCGCGATACGCAGCCAGTCCACGACCTCCGGCCAGGCCCAGATTGTGG
The DNA here is from genome assembly GCA_036494295.1 of Pseudonocardiaceae bacterium. Classification (GTDB taxonomy): domain Bacteria; phylum Actinomycetota; class Actinomycetes; order Mycobacteriales; family Pseudonocardiaceae. The sequence goes on along the minus strand of DASXOL010000007.1, from coordinate 7,398 downwards.
GGCTCTTCCCGGTCTTCGGAGCGTTCTCGATCAGCTCGTAAATGCGGGGGTTGCCTCTACTGTGGCCGTCGGACTCGATCGCCATCGCTGTCCCCTCTCGCTCCTGAGACCGCGTCTCAAGGTCATCTTGGCCGTGCTGCGCCCTGCATCACTGTGACGCGGGGCACTAGTCCACACGGATGAGTCCAGGCATGTCAAGAGCATCTACGCGAGCAACCTTCGCGCACGGTGACCGTAAGCATCACTCCGTGCAGTCATGTATCAATAGTTGTTTTGCGGTCACCGATGCGCGACCATGAGGCATGTCTGTCGCAGCGCCCCTGGCGCTCCATGAAGGAGACCGGCCTCGACTCGAGGCGCTGGCACGCTCCACGTCGGTCCGCGCGGGCTTGTCGCAGCGGGCGCGGATCGTGCTGCTGGCCGCGGACGGGCTGGCCAACGCCGAGATCGCCCGCCGAACCGGATCCACCTCACCCACCGTGCTCGCCTGGCGGAACCGCTACCGCAAGGGCGGTATCAGCGCCCTGGTTGACCAGCCCCGAACGGGCCGTCCTACCAAGGTGGACGAGATCGAGATCGTGGCCACCACGCTGGCCGACGACGGGCGACCCCCCGAGCACCTGGGCGCCAAGCACTGGTCATCGCGCCTATTGGGTCAGCAATTGGGCATATCGCCAACGACCGTGGCGCGGGTCTGGCGGAAATGGGGCATCGAGCCGAGCAATGTCGGCACCTTCAAGTTCGTCATGGACCCCGAGCTCGAGGCCGAACTCAGAGGGGTGATCGGGGCCCATCCCGACTCTCCGGAGCGTGCCGTGGTGCTGCCCCGGCGGGGCTTCCGGTCCCGGCCTGCCGCCGCACAGTCCGCTGACCAGCACGAACAGCAGTCCGACCCCTGGCTCGACCTGGTCGAGGTGTCGCTCAGCGTCATCACCTATCAGGCCATCCGCCGAGGCACCTTCCAGTCGGTCCGCAACCTGCTCGACGCCATCGGGGCACTCACCGACGAATGGAACGACCGCTGCGAGTGCATCACCGTTCCCGACCCCGCCGGCGCACACCAAGATCAGGCCGACCGTAAAACTACTTCAGGCACACGCCACGTGTGCAGGCGAACGTCGCGCGTCGAGATTGATCTACGCCGAGCGCCGGACCGCATGGTGGGCAAGCCCCGAAACCGGATGTCGCTACGCGCGGAGTTCCATGGACCGCAGTGTCAGCCGGGCGAGCAAGCCACCTGAGGGTAGCGGGAAACCCGGCCGGGCCGGGCCGATTCCGGCGGGAACGGACACGAAAGCGGCTCGCTCAACGGTCAGACCCTCCTTCGCGAACTGCCGGGTGGCGAGTTTCGGGTTGCTCCATCACCCGATCAGTCGTTGCGCTCGGTGTCGGTGTTACTCCCAGTCGATCCTCTTGGGTGCCGGCACGCTCGTTCGGCCGCCTGTCCGCGGCGTGCGCCGACCGATACGACGGCTACGACGCCGTTTCAGCCCTATTGACCCGGCATGAATCCCCGGACCGTTCCACTGTGCGAGGGAGGCCCGCACCGTCGTCTCCGCTTAGCCTGCCGCCATGTCGATGGAGCGGGCCGAAGCGACCTCGCCGGCCACTGAACGCAACGGCGCCGCCATGTCAGCCGGCCGGGAGGAGCCGCTCCGAGCGGTGATTTTCGACGTGGACGGCACGCTGGCCGACACCGAACGGGACGGCCACCGGGTGGCGTTCAACGACGCATTCGCCGCCGCCGGACTGGACTACCGGTGGGGTGTCGAGGAGTACGGCGAGTTGCTCGCGCTCACTGGCGGGCGCAGGCGGATCGCGCGGTATCTCGAATCCCGCGGATACCCGGAATCCGCGGCCGAAGACCTGGCCGCCGCATTGCACAAGGACAAGACCCGGCGATTCGCGGCACTGGTGCGCACCGGAGCGATTCAACCCCGTTCGGGCGTAACCGAGCTGATCAGCGAACTGAAGGGCGAAGGCATTGCGACCGCGGTCGCCACCACGGGGACCGCGGACTGGGTGATGCCGCTGCTCGACACGATCCTCGGCCTCGACGCCTTCGATGTCGTGGTGACCGGAACCGACATCCCCGATCTCAAACCGGATCCGGCGGCGTACCTGGAGGCGATGCGGCTCCTGGACGTGTCGGCGTCGGGCGCGGTGGCCATCGAGGACTCGGCCAACGGAGTGCGGGCCGCGGTCGCCGCGGAGCTGAGATGCGTCGCGGTGACCAACGCCTACACGCGCGATCAGGACCTCTCCGGTGCGGTGGCGGTGATCGACGACGTGGCTCGGGACTCCGGGGTGACGGTGCTGCGCGGTGACCCCGCGCTGCGCCACGGCCTCGACGTCGCGGCCCTTCGCCGCATCGTCGCGACTCCTTATCCCGCCGGTTGAGCACAGTCCACCTCCGGGTTCACCCGTGGAGGGGACGGCCGGTGCCGAGCGCGGCGCTTACCTTCCGCTCGACGGAGGGAGACGCGGATGGACTGCGTGCAGGTCGATACCGGTGCTTCAGCGCCCGGCGGTGCGGTTGTCCCGGCACGGACGGAGGCGCTGCGATGACCACGACGGACCAGCCGCTGCGGGCAGGCGACCTCGAACCGGCACCCGACGACATCGACGGGCGTGCGGTCACCACGATCCGGATGCTCGCCGCCGACGCCGTGACAGCGGCGAACAGTGGACATCCCGGGCTGCCGCTGGGTGCCGCGGTGCCCGCATGGGCGATCTTCTCCCGCTTCCTGCGCCACGACCCGCAGGCTCCACGGTGGCCGGACCGGGACCGGTTCGTGCTGTCCGCGGGCCACGGCTCCGCGCTGCTCTACGCGCTGTTGCACGTGTTCGGTTACGACCTGCCGATCGAGGAGCTGCGCCAGTTCCGCCAGTGGGGCTCGCGGACTCCAGGGCATCCCGAGTACGGCCACACCGTGGGAGTGGAGACCACGACCGGTCCGCTGGGCCAGGGTCTGGCCACCGCGGTCGGCATGGCGCTGGCCGAGCGGATGCTCGCGGCGCGGCTCAACAGCGCGGAGCAGCAGGTGGTCGCGCACCGGACCTGGGTGCTGGCCAGCGACGGCGATCTCATGGAGGGCATCAGCCACGAGGCCGCATCGCTGGCCGGGCATCTCGGCCTGGGCCGGCTGATCGTGGTGTTCGACGACAACGACATCACCATCGACGGGGTCGCGGGCCAGTCCTGCGGCGACGACGCGCTGACCCGCTTCCAGGGTTACGGCTGGCACACGGTCCGGGTCGACGACGGCAACGACCTTGACGCCGTGGTCGCCGCGTTGACCAGCGCGGCCGACGAGACCGACCGGCCGAGCCTGATCGGCGTCCGCACCGTGATCGGCTTCGGCGCGCCGACCGCGGGGACCGCCGCGGCCCACGGCAATCCGTTGAAAGCGGACGAGCTGGCCGCCACCCGCAGCAGGTTCGGCTGGCCGGAGGAGCCCTTCCACCTGCCCGCCGACGTGGCCGACCACTGCGCGCAGCTCGCCGCGCAGGGCAAGCGCGCCCGGCAGCGCTGGGAACGCGAATGCGGCCGGCAGTGGGCCGAATGGGACAACGCGAACCGGGACGCGGTGCTCGACGCGGCGGATCTGCCCGCCTTCGCGGTGGGCGAGAAGGCCGCGACCAGGGTGGCGTCGGGAAAGATGTTGCAGGTCGCGGCGTCGCACTACCCCGGCCTGGTGGGCGGGTCCGCCGATCTCGCCGGGTCGACGAACACGAAGCTGGCCGGCGAGCAGGCCGTGCACCGTGGCGACTTCAGCGGCAGGCAGGTGCACTTCGGAATCCGCGAGCACGGCATGGCGGCCGCGCTGAACGGGATGGCGCTGCACGGCGGGCTGCGCCCGTTCGGCAGCACCTTCCTGGTCTTCTCCGACTACCTGCGACCGGCGTTGCGGCTGTCCGCCCTGATGGGGCTGCCCGTGGTCTACGTCCTCACGCACGACTCGATCGCGGTGGGTGAGGACGGCCCGACCCATCAGCCGGTGGAGCACGTCGAGTCGTTGCGGCTGATTCCGGGCCTGACCGTGCTGCGTCCTGCCGACGCCCACGAGACCATGCTGTGCTGGCAGCTGGCGCTGCGGCGGGAGGAGGGCCCCACCGCGCTGATCCTGAGCAGGCAGGCGCTGCCGGTGCTCGCCGAGTCGCCTCGCGGTGCGCTGGCCGACCACGGCGGCTGGGCGGTGCGCGATCCCGCCGACCCCGAGGTGGTGCTGGTGGCCGCGGGCTCCGAGGTGGCGCTGGCGCTGGCTGCCGCCGACGAGCTGGAGCGCAGTGGCGGGCCGCTCGCGCGGGTGGTCTCGGTGCCGTGGCGGGAGCGGTTCGCCGCGGACGGTTACCGCGTCGGCCTGGTTCCCGAGAACCTGCCCGCGGTCTGGATCGAGGCCGGCGTCCCCACCGGATGGCAGGCGCTGGCCCGGCCCGGTGACACGGTCGTCGGGCTGGACCGGTTCGGGGCCAGCGCGCCCGGCGACCGGGTGTACGCGGAACTGGGCTTCACCCCGGAGCGGGTGGCGGCCGCGGCGCGGGCTGCCGTGGTGCGGGTGCTGAGTGAACGCAACTGAGCCGGCCGGGTAACGGACAGGGCCGTGCAGACGGGAAGGCTGCACGGCCCTGCGCCCGGCCGGCGGATCCGCTCAGTCGGCACTCTCAGCGAGCGGTCCGCACCTTCCAGGTAGCTCCCGAGTCTGCCCCGCCGCAGCCGGCCGCGAACGCCCTCGTCACCGATCCCTGACGAACGCCACCCGGAGAGGGAAACGTCAGCTGGTGGGCTGGCGGGCGCAGACGCCCAGCGCGTACTCCCGCTCGGCGTAGATGGGGAGCTGGTCGAGCACTCCGAGTAACTCCAGCGGGCGCCGCACGACAGCGCCGGCCGCCACGATGACCAGGGCCGCCCCGACGTCGCGGGCACGGGCGCAGGCCGCCATCAGGATCTTGACACCCACCGAGGCGAAGAACTCGATGCCGGACAGGTCGAGCACGACGTGGTGGCCCGCGACGAGCTGCTCGGCCAGCGGCGCCCACACCGCCGACGCGCTGACCTGGTCAAGCTCGCCGACCGGTGCCAGGACGACGACACCCGGATGCGCCGTGCCGCCGTCGGACCGCCGCATGGTGATGAGGTCCGCGGCGACGGCCGCGTCGCTCATCGGGAAGTCGGGGCCAGTCATCGGACCTCTTCCTCGTCCGCCATTCGCACCCGCGCCCCTGCAATAGCTGAAGTTGACGCTAAGCGCTTGTGGTGCGGAGTGCAACCAACCCGGCCGGCCCGCGGGGGTGCGCCACGGGTCCGGCCGGTCAGCGCTCCAGCGCGTCGTCGTCCACCGGCACGCTCCGGTGCTGGTCGGCCACGTCGAGTGGGTTCGCGTCCAGCGGCAGCTCCTCTTGCTCCGCGTCGTCGGCCTCGTCCTCTTCGTCATATGACACCGGCGTCAGCTGCTCGAACCTGTCGGCGTCCGGATCCTCGATGCCCATCGGCGTCTCCTGACCTGTGCTGGCGATAGTCGTGTCCGCGACCCGGTCCACCCCGCGATGACCGGGAGATTAAGGGTCCCGGCATTGGTCACAGATAACCCATACCCTGCAGTGGGGTGGCGTAACGTAGCGCCCCGCAAGTGGCCAGTGTGCGCGCCATGCGCTCAACGGGAGGTGCCCCAGCTGTGTCGGGAGCGATGCGGGTAGCGGTGATCGGGTCCGGTCCTTCCGGACTCTACGCCGCCGACGAGCTGAGCAAGCACGAAGCGGTGTCGGTGGACGTGCTGGACCGGCTGCCGTGTCCGTATGGCCTGCTTCGCTACGGCGTGGCCCCTGATCATCTGAAAATGAAGTCGCTGGAGATCACGCTGCGCAAGGTGCTGGAGCGCCCGACGGTGCGCTTCCTCGGCGGTGTCGAGCTCGGCCCGGGCGGGGTGAGTCTGGACGAGTTGCGCCGGTACTACGACGCGGTGGTCTACGCGACCGGCTCGCCGGTGGACCGCCGGCTGGGGATCCCCGGCGAGGAGCTGGCAGGCAGCTTCTCCGCGACCGAGTTCGTCGCCTGGTACTGCGGGCATCCCGACGCCGAGCTCGACGCGTTCACCCTCGACGCGCGCAGCGCCGTGGTGGTCGGCGTGGGCAACGTGGCGGTGGACGTGACCCGAATCCTCGCCAAGACGACCGAAGAGCTGCACGTCACGGACATGCCCGACCACGTGCTACAGGTGCTCGACGCCAGCGCGGTCCGCGATATCTACATGGTCGGCAGGCGCGGCCCGGCACAGGCCAAGTTCACCACCAAGGAGCTGCGCGAGCTGGGCGAGCTGGCCAACGCCGATGTGGTGGTGGATCCCGCCGAGCTGGTGCTGGACCAGGCCAGCAAGGAGGTCGTCGAGACCAACAAGGCGGTCCGGCGCAACCTCGAGACATTGCAGGAGTGGTCGACCCGACCGTCGCAGGGCCGGCCGCGCCGGATCCACCTGCGTTTCCTGCTCGCCCCCTCCGCGGTGCACGGCACCCGGCAGGTCGAGGGGGTGGAGTGCGAGCGCACCGCGCTGGACGGCTCCGGGGGTGTGACCGGGACCGGCGAGACCGTCACGCTGCCCGCGCAGCTGCTGCTGCGTTCGGTGGGCTACCGGGGGCTCCCGTTGCCCGGCGTTCCGTTCGACGAGCGGTCCGGGGTGATCCCGCACGAGCGCGGGCGGGTGCAACGCAACGGCTCGGTCGCCACCGGCGAGTACGTGGTGGGCTGGATCAAGCGCGGCCCGACCGGGGTGATCGGGACCAACAAGGGCGACGCCAAGGAGACCGTCGAGCAACTGGTCGAGGACTTCGACGCGCTGCCCCGTGCCCCGCACCGCGATCCGGAAGGGATCGTCGACCTGCTCACCCAGCGTGGCGTCGACGTGATCACCTGGGAAGGCTGGGAGGCGATCGATACGGCCGAGCAGGCACTCGGCGCCGCGGCCGGGCGCAAGCGGATCAAGATCGCCGACCGGGCAGCGCTGCTCACCGCGGCCGCCGAGGCGCTGCGCGGCAGCTGACGGCCGGGCCTCACCTGGCCGACCAGCCCCGCCAGGTCTCGACGCGGACCACCACGAACGGTCCCTCCGGCGGCTGCTCCCGGTACTGCCGGTACTTGTCGGCGAGCAGTTCGGCGACCCGCGCGGGGGCTGTCGCGTGCACCGCGGCATGCCCGTCGGCGCGCACCCACCAGAGGGTGTCCCAGTCGTCGCTGTAGTGGTCGGCGAGCAGGCACACCGCCGGGTTGGCCTCGATGTTGGCCAGCCGCCGGAGCCGCCGCGTGCTCTTGGGTTTGGCGTCCACCGCGCTGACCACGGTGTCGGCGGCGAGCGCGAAGGTGACCGGCACGAGATGCGGCCGCGCGCCGGGCCCCACCGTGGCCAG
>DASXOL010000006.1:0-3850 GCA_036494295.1 Pseudonocardiaceae bacterium | reverse complement strand
TAGCCGCACTCCGGCCGGGCTGTCATGATCGGGGCACCACGACACGACCGCCGACAACCCGGCCGCCGGGGACTTGCGAGGTGCTTGATGGCGACCAGCGCACCGGCAGGGACCCGACGCAGCCGAGCGGGCCGGGCACTGGTGGCGGCGTCGGGGGTCGCGCTGTCCGTCGTGCCGTGGCTGGTGGACGTGAATCGCCACCACACCTTCGGCCCCGGCTGGGGCCCGCATGCTCGGCTGCACGGCACCGCGGGTGTGCTGACAAGTACCGGGGAGGGCGCACTGGTCACCGCGCTCGCGCTGCGCCCGGGACAACCGCTCGGCGTCGCGGCTGCGCTGCCCGCGCTGCACTGGTTCGCCTTCAATCTCGCCGCCCTGGTGCCGACCACCTCGGTCGACGAGGTCGACCACCCGGTCCCCCGGTTGGCCGGCCGATTCCCGGTGAACCTCGTGGCGCAGAACGTCCTGGGACTCGTCGCGGTCGCCGGCTGGTGCCTGCACCGCTGGGGAACGCGGGCCGCCGCCGGGAAAGCGCGCTGACGGGCAGCTCAGGATCGCGCCAGCAGCCGGTGGGTCCGCGCCGCGGCGGGCAGTACGACGGCGAGCACCGCCGCGGACAACGCGAAGGCGGCCGGGTAGCCCATCGTCTGCGCGGTGGCGCCCAGCCCGACCGCGCCCAGCCCGGTACCGGTGTCGTAGGCGATGTTCCACGCCGCGCTCGCCGCGCCGTAGCCCGCCACGCCCGCCGCCGCGAACATCACCACCTGCGAGTCGTTCTGCACCGTGCCGAAACCCATCCCCACCAGCGCGGCGCCGGCGATCGCGGCGACGGCGGACAGCGCACCCGAGCCCAGCACCGCGGCCACCTCGGCGGTCATGCCGACGACGGCGAGCAGCACCCCCGCCGCGACCAGCCGCCCGGACAGCTGCCTGCGGTGTGCGAGCTCGGCGGCGACGACCCGGCCCAGCAGCGCGCCCGCCACGGTGGCGAACAGCGCCGTGGGCACCAGCGGGCCGGGCCGGGGCAGCGCGAGCGGAAGGAACGTGAACAGCCCGCCCTGGGCGATCGAACAGGTGAGCATGGCGAGCCACGGACCCGCTGAGGACCGCACCGCGCGCCAGTCCTGGGCCGGGCCGCTCCCGGTCGCCCTCGACCGGCGGGGGGCGCGAACTCCGAGCACGATGGCCGCACCCAGCAACGGCAGCACTCCGGCCGCCGCGAACAGCCCGGCGAAGCCCACCCACTGCGCCACACCCACACCCGCGGGCAGCAGCACCAGCTGCGGCAGCCCCACCGCCAGCCCGTAGCGCGCCGCCGCGCGTCCGTGCTCGGCGGGCGCGACCAGCTCGGCGACCAGCGCGCTGCCCGCCACGGTCACCAGGCCGAAACCGATCCCGCGCACCAGCGAGACGCCGAGCAGCAGCGGCAACTTCGCGGTCAGCGCGTAGAGCGGCGTGGGAGCGCCGAGCAGCACCATCCCCATGCCGAGCACCGCTCGGTACCCGACGCGGCGCAGCAGGCCCGGCACCACGAACTGGGTGCCGACCGTGGCCAGCATGAACAGCGCGGTCGTCGCGCCCGCCCCGAACGCACCAGCGCCGCCCAGTGCCGCCCAGAGCGGTACCAGCGGCAGCATCAGCGCGTAGCCACCGAAACCGAGCAACGACGCGGTGAGCATGAGCTGGAAGGACCGCCCGCGCGGTGCGCGGGTCAGCTCGCTCACCTCTGGTGACGGCCCGTCGTGTCTCCGCGCGACCACCGGCAGTCGGAGGAGCGGGTGCGAGCCATGGCCCGCGACGGCGCATCCGGCGGCGCCCTGGCAGAGCCCCTTTCGCGCACCGTAGTGCGTTTGTCACACCGGTGTTTCGGGATCGTCCCCGCGGCGGGCCGCCGCCGTAACAGGCGCTTGTTCCGGATGACACCACCGCGCAAAGCCCGGGCAGTTTTCTTGATTCACGCACCACTCGTGCGGACCGCGAGCCTCGCCCATTCCGAGGAGAAGGAGCCCGACCGTGACCTCACAACTGTCCGATGTGGAGCAGAAGAGCCTCACCGAGATCCCGCACCCCTCGCTGCCGGAGGGTTCGTCGATCTACGGCGGAACCAAGGTGTTCCCCGACTACCAGGCGGAGAACGGCGAGACCTACTTCACGCTCGTGCACGGCATCGCCCACGAGTCCAGCGTCAGCTTCGTGGCGGTGCTGCAGGCCACCCGCGCACTGCGCAAGGGATTCGAGACGGCGATCTACTTCTACGGCCCAGGATCCCTGAACTGCCTGGCCACCAGGGGCTTTCCCACCACGGGCAACTCGGCGTTCCCCGGTGAGCACAACATCAACAACCAGTTGAAGGCGTTCATGGAAGAGGGCGGCAAGGTCTACTGCTGCCGCTTCGGCCTCTCCCTGCACGGCGCCCGCGAGGAGGACCTGATCGAGGGCGTCATCCCCACGCATCCGCTGGACGTGCAGGACGCCCTGATCCACTACGCCCGCAAGGGCGCCATCATCAACTCGACCTACCAGCTCTGATGGGTCGCGCTGCGATGTCCCACCTCGGGTCCCACCTCGGGTCCAACCTCGGGATGCCCGATCTCGGGACCCGCGTCGACCTGGCGCTGCAGGGGCTGCGGGCCGGGCCGCCCGTGCAGCGCAGGGGTGGAGCCGGACCCACCGACGACGGACACGTGCTCATCGGCGGTCCTGATGGCATGCGCAGCGCTGCGCTCCCGATCTCACCCACCAGCCGCTACAGGCTCGACGGCAACAGGCTGCTCCACGACGGCACCGACACCGGCCTCGATGTCGAGCCGGTCCGCCGTCCGCGGTTCTACGACCTGCGCACCGCGGACGGCGTGCCCTACGACCAGATCGCCAGGCTGCACGGCTCCGACGTGCTCGCCACCACCGTGGTGCAGACCTGCATGCGCTACGAGGAATCGCAGCGCTGCCGGTTCTGCGCGATCGAGGAGTCGCTGCGGGCGGGCAACACCGTCGCGGTGAAGTCCGCCTCGGACCTCGCCGAGGTGGCCGAGGCCGCGGTCCGCCTCGACGGGGTGCGGCAGATGGTGATGACCACCGGCACCACCAAGGGGCGCGACCGGGGTGCGATGCACCTGGCCCGCTGCGTGCGGGCGGTCACCGCGGCCGTGCCCGCCCTGCCGGTGCAGGTGCAGTGCGAACCGCCGGGCGACCTGGACGCCATCGGCCTGTTGCACCGGGCAGGCGCGACGGCCATCGGCATCCACGTCGAGTCGCTGGACGACGAGGTGCGCAGGCGGTGGATGCCGGGCAAGGCGACCGTCCCGCTCCAGCAGTACTGGGCGGCATGGGACGAGGCGGTGCGGGTGTTCGGCCGCAACCGGGTGTCCACCTACCTGCTGGTGGGGCTCGGCGAGGACCCCGACGAGCTGGTCGAGGGGGCGGGACGGCTCATCGAACACGGGGTCTACCCGTTCGTCGTCCCGTTCCGGCCTGCCGCCGGAACGCTGGCGGCCGCCGACGGCGCCACCGCGCCGCCTTCCGACCTGCTGACCGACATCACCGGCCGGGTCGCGGCGCTGCTCGCCGCGGCGGGCATGCGTGGCGCCGACCAGCAGGCGGGCTGCGCGGCCTGCGGGGCGTGCAGCGCGCTGTCCGTGGCGGGCGGCTGAAGTTCAGAACAGCTGAAAGTTCGGAACAGCTGAGGTTCGGGGAGGCCGAGATGAGGAGCTGGGGATGACGACCGACGTCTGTGCGCTGCTGGTCGGAGAGCCGGTCGCGGCACCTCCGTTCCACGTGGAACCGGCCGGCGCCGCGGGAGTCGCCGAGTACCACCGGCTCCGGCGCGCGGTCTTCGTCGACGAACAGCAGC
>DASXOL010000005.1:0-19021 GCA_036494295.1 Pseudonocardiaceae bacterium | reverse complement strand
GGCTGCAGCGCTGGGTGGTCGAGCCCGCGCATCTCAACAAGGACTTCGGGTTCCTCGGCGTCGCGGTCTTCTTCCTGGTGAGCGGCTACGTGATCAGCGCGGTCGCGATGCGGGAGACGGTCGCGGAGTTCGGCGTGCGGCGCCTGGTCCGCATCGTCCCGCCGCTGGTCGCCGCGGTGGCGCTGGCCTGGCTGCTGGTGCTCGCCGGGGTGTACCAGGTGAGCGACCCGCAGCCCGGCGTCGGCGTGCGGGACCTGCTGCTCAATGCGGTGCTGGCGAACTTCTTCGTACCGGACAGCGCCGTGCTGGTCGGGGTGGCCTGGACGCTGATCATCCAGCTGGCGATCTACGCGATTCTCTGCGCGCTGCTGCCGATCTACCGCCGCGAGCCCTGGCTGGTGATCGGCGCCGAGGTGGCGATCTGTGCGGCGGTGCTGTCCGTGACGCGCAACTTCGGCGGCCTCGCCAACTCGTCGATCGCGAACATCGGCGCGTTCGGCACCGCCGTGGTGCTGGGCCAGGTGGTGTGGGCGGTGCGGACCCACCGGATGCCGTTCTGGGCGGGCACCGGGCTGGGCCTGGGGTGCTGGCTGGTGTTCCTCTGGGGCGACGCGCTGGGCTACGGCCGCTACGACCACTCCTACCCACTCACGCTGTTCTTCGCGTTGCTGGTGACGCTGGTCGCGCTGCAGGCCGAGGAGTACGTCCGGCCCCACCGGCTGGTCAGCTGGCTCTCCTCGCGCAGCTACTGCACCTACCTGGTGCACCAGACCGTGGCGTTCACCGTGCTGGCGGCGCTGGCCCCGGTCAACCGCTGGGTGGCGGGCCTGGCCGCGGTGGCCACCACCTTCCTGGTGGTGGAGATCGTGCACCGGGTGGTGGAGCGCCCGGCGGGCAGGCTGATCCCCCTGCTGCTGGGCAGGCGCGGGCGGGTACCGCAGGCACCGCCGCCACCACCGCCTGCGGCCCCGCCGGGCGACACCACCGGGACGCCGGCCACCTCCGGAGCCTCCGGGTGACCGCGCACCGGGCGGACTCCGCGAAGCAGGGTCGGTTCGTCGCGCTGGAGGTGTTCCGCGCGGTGGCCGCCCCGATGGTGGTGTACGGCCACATCGTCGAGCTGTGGCTGCCCGACCACCACATCAGCTCGTCGGCGGTCAACCTGCTCGACCGCGTCGCCCGCGCTCCCCTGCAGCTGCAGCAGACCTTCAGCCATCTCGGCGTGGTGCTGTTCTTCCTGGTCAGCGGGTTCATCATCACGCACACCGGGGTGCGGCAGCGGCACCGCGAGTTCGCCGTCAAGCGGCTGCTGCGGATCTATCCGCCGCTGGCCGTCGCCGTGCTGCTGTGCGCCTCGCTGATCACGCTCGGCATGAAGCCGCTCACCACCGGGCAGGACGCCACGGTCAACGCGGTCACCCTGCTCACCAACACCACGCTGGTGAACTACCTGCTGGTGCCGCAGGTCGTGCTGATCGGCGTGGCCTGGACGCTGATCATCGAGATGATCTTCTACCTCCTCACGTTCCTGATCCTGCCGCTGCTGCGCCGCGCGGTGTGGGCGGCGATCGGCCTCGAACTGGTGCTGGTCTGGTTCGTGGTGCTCACCGCACGCGACGCCGGGGAGAACTGGTTCCTGTTCGCCGTGTCGGTCTCGTACCTGCCGGTGCTGCTGATCGGGCAGATCGTGTGGGCGGTGTGGGCCGGGCGGGTCCCGCTGTGGGCGGGCGCGCTGCTGGGCGCGGCTTCCTGGGTGCTCTACGTGTGGTCCGGCGAGCGGGACATGGGGCGCATCGACAATGCATACGAGCTGACGCTGCTGATCGCACTGCTGCTCTTCGTGCTCGGCGTGCTCGCCGAGCCGGGGCTGCGGATGACCAGGCCGGTGGCGTTCCTCGCCGACCGCAGCTACTCCATCTACCTGATGCACGGGCTGGTGGCGTTCCCGGTGATGGACGCGGTGTTCACGGTGGCGCCCGCCGCGGTCGCGGTGGCCGTGGGGCTCGTCGCGATCGTGGTGGCGTCCGACCTGAGCTACCGGCTGGTGGAGCGCCCGTCGCAGCGACTGGCCCGATCGCTGCTGCGGACCAGGCGCGCCGCGCCGCTGGTCACTTCACCGGCCGGCTCTTGAGCACCGCGCCGATGCGGTCGATCGCGCCGGGGTCGAGCAGGGTGGGCAGGCCGCCTGCGAGGTTGCGCTCGACCACTTCGAGCACCACCACGTCCCCGCCCGCCATGGTCCTGGCCAGGGCGTCGACGTCGGTGCTTGTCGTCGAGTACGCGAGCACGGTGAGGTTGCTGAAGGTGGCAGCCAGGTAGCGGCTGGGCGCCAGCGAGAAGGAGTCGCCGATCATCGTCACCGGGGTGGTCACCATGCCCGGCCCCGGCGGCGAGGTGATGTGGGCGGGCTTGGTGATGTCGGTGATGTAGGGCTTGGTGCGGTCGCGCAGGCCGTCCGGGGCGAGCGAGTACATCCGGATCCGGTCCGCTCCGGTGCGGCCGAGCAACCGGGGCAGGTCCGCGGTGGTCTGCCGCTGCTGGCGTGGCTCCGCGCGCCACTGGTCGCTGACGCCGGGCCGGATCGTCTCGGCGAGCGAGCGCACCATGGTCAGCGACCCGGCGTCGGTCCAGTGCGTGTCGAGGGTGTTGTAGGTGGGCACGCCGGTGTTGCCCAGCGCGGCGAGCGGCTTGCGCAGGTCGAGCGCGCCCGCCTGGGTGGTGACGCGCCGCCAGAAGTCCTGGCTCTGCGCACGGGCACAGTCCCGCCCGGCGTAGGAGTCCGGCAGGTGGCCGGGCACCGCGGTGGTCTTGTCCGGCGGGACGACCAGGACGAACCGGCGCCCGGACGCCTCGACGGCGGAGCGCAGCCGCTGCAGGCTGCTGAGCACCTCCTCGCGGGAGCGGGTCGGCGCGCACTTGCCCTCGACGTCGTAGCCGAAGTACAGCCAGCCGTCCTTGCCCTCGATCACCTGCGGGTAGCTGCTCGGCGGGCGCAGGTCGTTGCTCGCGGGCAGCGGTGCGACCGGCCCGAGCGCGGGCGGCGAGGCCGGCCGCATGGTGTCGAACAGCGCGGTCTCGCCGAAGACGTTGCGGCTGATCCAGTCCGTCGAGCGCACCGCCGAGTCGCGGAACGGCAACCGGTCGGAGGCCCACGCGGACATGCCGGTGAAGAAGCCCCACCCGTCGCTGATCGACGGGGCCTGCGCGAGCCTGCGGTTCTCGAACTGCGCAGGACGGACGCCGAGCAGGATGGCGAGCAGTGGGGCGAGGAAGAAGACCACCGCCGCGATCAGCGCGACGCGCTGCTTGCCGCCGTGCCGGGGCCGGTGCAGCGGATGCTCGGAGGGCAGCCACGCCTCGTGGACCGCGATCGACCGCGACCGCTCTTCCTGCACGGACACAGTGTGATGGTAGTCGGCCACGCTGCGCAGCAGGATCGCCAACCCGCTCCGCGGTGGCCGGGTCGTTCATTCCCACCATTTCTGCCGTTCTGCAACACTTGTCCCCGCATTTCGCGCAGCGGATGGAATCCTTTTCCAGCATTGCGAATTGCGCGAGTGAAGTCTTTCAATCGGGTGTACGCTCGCTTCAGGGCGAGGGAGAAATGGGAGATGTCGGAGGTCGTCACCGGATCGACCGCGCCGCGCAGACAACTCGGCCGCTATCTGCGGGACCTGCGCAAACGATCGCGGATGACGGTGCGCCTTGCCGCCGAGACGCTGGAATGGTCGGAGGCCAAGATATGGCGGATCGAGACCGGCCAGACGTCCATGCGCAGCCTCGACGTGGCGGCCGTGTGCCGGGTGTACGCAGCGCGGTCCGATATGACGAAAGCGCTGATGGGACTGGCCAAGGAGACCAGGGCGCGCGGCTGGTGGCCCTCCTACGGCGACGTGACCCGAGGGCTTCGACGTCTACATCGGATTGGAAGAGGCCGCGACCCGCGTCACCGCACCCACCGTCGTTCAGGCAGCGATCAATGAAACCGTCCTGCGTCGTCCCATTGGTGGCGGCGCCGTGACGGCGACCCAGCTCGACCATCTCGTCAAGCTCGCGGAGTTGCCGAATGTGTCGCTCCGGATCGCACCATTCCACGGCGGCCTGCACCACGGTGTCCTGTCCGGGCCATTCGAGATCCTGCGCTTTCCCAGCAACGACAATGGTCAGGACACCGAGCCACCCACGGTCTTCGTAACGGCGCTGACCGGCGGTCTCCCAAGGGAGCCGGAGCCGTGAACTTCCCTGACCTGACCAACTCCACCTGGCGCAAGAGCACCCACAGCAATGCCGACTACAGCTGTGTCGAGGTGGCAGATCTACACGGCGGGTACCGCGCGGTCCGCGACTCCAAGGACCGCGACGGTCCCGTCCTCCTGTTCACCCCCGCCGAATGGACCGCCTTCACCGCAGGCGTCCGCGACAGCGAGTTCGACTGACAGCAAACACACCATCCCGGCCATCACTCTCGGTATCGTCTGCTCACGCGAACGTTGAGGGGGTTGCCGCATGTCAGATGGGATCGTCAGGGCCGATTCCGACGGACTACGGGCATTGGCGAGCGGACTGCGCCACGGCGTGTCGGGTTTGGCCGAGGCAGGCAAGGCAGCGCCCCCCGCGCCGAATGCGGGCGTGTCGAGTGCCCGGGTCGCGGCCACGCTGGCGGCCATTCTGGACACCACCGCAGGAATCGTCGCCGGGGTGGCGAACACCGCCGCCGAGATCGACGCCAGCGACGGCAGCTACGGAGAAGTCGACAACCGATCCGCCGACGGGTTCGGCCGCGCCGGGAGATAGCGTCATGTCCGATGGGCTGAACACCGAGGTCATCGCCGACACCGGATCGTGCCGGGCGACGGCGGCCTGGCTCGCGCTGCTCTCCGAGCGGGCGGACGACACCGGCGGCGTGATCAGCAGGGCCCGCGACGCGTCGGAGGCGTGCTGGCAAGGCCGGGCGGCCGATGCCTTCCGTGCGTCCCTGGACCCGCTGCGCGGCAGCGCTGACCACCTGGTCGACGTCGCCGACCGGACCTGGCGCGCACTGGAGGTCTTCGCTGACGAGGTCGACACCGTGCGCTCCCGGATGCACCAGGCCCGCGACGTTGCCGCAGCAGCCCGGCTCGTCGTGACGGCCACGACGATCCTGCCGCCCGGACCAGGGCCGGGCGCACCACCGCCGTCCGGACCACCGACCCCGGAGGGCGAGGCCGGCTACCACCAGAGGGTCGTCGCCTACGAAGCAGCCGCTGCCGCGTACGCCGCGCAGGTCGCCGCGTTCAACGAGGCCAGCGTCACGGTCGGCGAGGCCCGAGGAAGGGAGTCCGAGGCACACCGCCGGCTCGACGCCGCCATGATCCGCGGCAGCGAGGACGTGGGGACCTTCAGCTCCCTCGGCCTCGCCGCCGTGCAAACCGCGCTGAGCGCGGTCGGCGACACCGAGAACGCCGTCAAGGATCTCCTCACCGAAGCCGACCGCATCCAGGCTCACGGCGACCGGATGCAGGCCCTCGCCATGGAACCGACCGCACCCCAGTCGACCAGCACGGCCGCCAGCCGCGCCGCGGAAGCCGCCAAGGACGGCGAACTCCGCACCCGAGCCGAAGCCGACCGAATCAGCCGACCATTCCGACGTATTCCGGAAGAGATCCGCCGCAACATCGCGCGGAATCCGGGCGATTACCTTCCCACTGATGCGCCTTGGTCGAAACTCGGACGGACCGTCGGCCGCGGAGTGCCGTTCGTCGGCACCGCCATCACGGTCGGCGCGGCGGGGGTGGAGGTCGCGCACGGCAAACCGGTTGGCGACGCTGCCGCCGAAACGGCGGCGGGCTTGGCCGGTGGCATTGCGGGCGCCGAAGTCGGCGGAGCCATCGGCACTGCGCTTTTCCCCGGCGTCGGCACTGTAATCGGCGGCGTTGTTGGCGGCGTTATCGGCGGCGTGGTGGCCACCGAAGGTGCCGATCGGGCATTGGGGGACGACGACTCGTGATTTCGCCCTGCCCGATTAACGATCACACCCCGCGGACCAGCCATGAGTAGCGAGCACTATCTCGATCCAAGCGGGCTCGCCCCCGAACCGGATCCTGTCACAGGGCAGCCGACACCCCCTCGTGCTCCGTGCTTTCAATGGACAGACAGACCCATGGGCACCGACCCTCATCGGGAGAGCGATCCGAACAAGGCCCCCTTGCCTCCACCAGGCCAAGGGCCTGTGTTGGCATGGTATGAGTCAAATCGAAGAGGAGCACTCGTTGGCGCTGCCTGGATGGCCGCGATCATCGCAATCGGGGTGACCGTCGTAACTGCCACAATTCAATGGACAGCGATTTGGTATGAATGGATCATCATTGGCATCGGAGCGGCGTTGATTTATGGCGCACAGCGACGTATCAAGGTTTCGGGTGGGACTAACTGGTTGAAATTACGCCGCGGCTGGGTGCGGACCTACGAGTTGACGAGAGTAACAGCGCACAGCACACCCGCTGGTATCGAACTACGGTTCACCGATCGAGACGGGCGAAGACTGTCCGTCATCAGTGACGAGATCCAGCGGGACAGGTACATGTGGGATCTGGTCTACAACGGCATCATGCACTCGGTGATCGCTGGTGGCGCCGAAACCAACAACCTCCTCCACCGGGCATTCCAGGTGCCACGCCCAAAACCCGACTGAAAAACATGAATGTGGCCGCCTTGGGGGAACGCGGTCGAGGCGCTCAGGCGCGGACGGTTTCGGGGCGGGGGGCTCGGTGGGCTCCGGTGGGCCGGCGGCGGCGGGACAGGGTGCGGCCGAGCGCGGCGGTGGGGCGCTCCACCATCCGGTAGGAGATTTCCACGGCGACCGCGGTCACGGCCAGCGCGGCGGGCACCGCGAGCCACAGTGGCACCCGCCCGTACAGCGCATCGAGCACGATGAACACGGTGATGCCGTGCATCAGGTAGATCGAGTAGGTGCGCTCGGAGAGGTAGGTCCACCCGCGTCGTTGCAGCAGGTGCTCCTCGGCGAACAGGCCGACCAGGAACAGCAGGACCGCGATCGTCACCGCCGTGGGGTAGCCGGACTCGACGGTGCCGATCTGGTGGTCCTTCGCCCAGATGAACAGGCACCACGCCACGAAGAGAAACCCGCCCGCGAGCCACGCCGGAATGCGCTTGGCGTGGCCTGCCCAGATGATCTGACCGAGCACCGGCAGCGTGGCCAGCGAGACGCTGAAGGCGAGCTGCGCATAACTCGGCCCGAACTGGTTGTGCGTCGCCATGACCAGGCCGATCACCGCGAGCTCGATGGCGATCGCCAGCCAGGTCGCCGTGCGGAACACCGGCAGCAGCGCGATGAGCAGCAGGTAGAAGATGAGCTCGACGGCCAGCGTCCAGGTGACGCCGAGCAGCAGCGTCTGCGGGTGGATCACGAAGTTGGCCAGCGTCATGTTGGCGAGCACCGTCAGCGGCGTCACCGGACCGCGCGGGCCGGTCTCGATCGGATGCAGGCCCAGCAGCAGCGCACCCGCGGCCAGCAGGATCACGAACGCGAGCAGCGGGTAGATCCGGAAGAAGCGGTTCACCGCGAACCGGCCGTGCCCCTGGCGCAGCGCGATCGGGCTCACCACGAAGCCGCTCGCGAGGAAGAAGAACGGCACGCCGATCTGCCCCAGGTCCTGCCCCACCAGGTGCAGCGGGCTGGCGAACGCCGCGGTCAGCGCGTCGGTGACCGGCGAGGTGAGGCCGTGCTGCAGGTGCATCCAGACCACGTGAATGTGGCTGTAGACGACGAGCAGCGCGCCCAGCGCCCGCCCGATGTCGATGAACGCGATCCGGGTCTTCTCCGGACGCGGACGCGGTGTCTCCAGGCCGGGCCGGGACAGCTCGTCGGCCGGGGCAACCGAGGCGCTCACCGCTCCCCCTCCACGCGAACCGGAAGGCCGGGACGTGTCGGCCCTGTTCGCGGAGTGTGCCAGACCGGGCACCGCGCGCATTCGGCACCGAGCGCGAGGTCAGCTCGGCGGCGCCGCCGGTGACGGCGAGATGAGCGGCGGACCGCCGCTCGGTGACGACACACAGCCCTGCAGCCAGGAGTTGCCGTTCACCTTGGGCCCCATGACCCGGAACATCTGCTCTTCGCACTCGGCGTAGCTGGGCTGGTTCTCCTGCGCCCATTCCTGGCCTGCGTTGTAGGAGGCGACCTCGCGCTGCCCGGCGTCGTAGGCGAGAGAAGCGGCCCAGCTCGCCGCGGTCACGAACAGCACCACGCCACCGATCAGCAGGTCACGCCGCTCCATGGGCGAAATCCTATGTCCCGCCGACGACCCGGCGAACCGTCCTCAGCCGGGACGCCGTGCCGGGTGGCCGGTGATCGGCACGCGCGCCAGCAGCGGACCGCTCAGCGCGGCCGCGCCCGCCACCACGTCGCGCAGCTGATCAGTGCTGCTGACCTGCACCGACGGCACCTCGAAGGTCGCCGCGGCGGCAGCCCAGTCCACCACGGGCGGGTCGAGGTCGAGCCCGACGTAGCGGCCGGTGGCGGCGGAGCGGGAGGCACCGTGGTCGAGGGTGTCCTTCAGCGTGCGGTACTCGCGGTTGTCGAACACGACGAACAGCACCGGCGTCCGGTAGCGGGCCGCGCTCCACAGCCCCTGCAGGCCGAACATGGCGCACCCGTCGCCCAGCGCGGCCACCACCGGGCGGTCCGGCCGGCCCATCCGGGTGCCGACCGCCGCCCCGATACCCCAGCCCAGCCCGCCGCCGACGGTGTGCACGAAGGAGCCGGGCTCGTCGAGGCGCAGCACCGACCGCAGCTTCATCCCGGTGGTGATGGCCTCCTCCACCACCACGGCGCCCGCAGGCAGGCCCGCGGCCAGCGCGTGGGCGGCGCCGAGCGGGTTGAGCGGCGCCGCGCCGTAGGTGGCTCGCGCGGCGGCGTCGACGTCGGCGCGCTCGCCCGCGTTGTCCGCGCCGATCATGGCCGCGCGGTCGGCCGCGCCGGGCACCCGGCCGGTCAGCTCGGCACCCAGCTCGGCCAGCGTGCGCCGGATCCCGCCGAGCAGCGCGACCCGCACCGGGAGGTTGCGCCCCAGCTCACCCGGATCGTCGTCGAGTTGCACCAGCGCCACCCCCGGCGGCACCGGGGAGCCCGGCGAGTAGTGGTGCGCGGTGAACGCCCGCGCCCCGGCGAGCAGCACCACGTCGTGGCTGCCCAGCGCGGTGCGGACGCTCTCGTAGCTGGGCAGCAGCATCCCCCGGTGCAGCGGGTGGTTGCCCGGGAAGTCGACGCCGTCGTGCATCGGCTGGTGGTAGACCGCCGCGCCGAGCGCCTCGGCAACCGTCACCAGGTCGCCGACCGCCCCGGCACGGCCCACGCCGTCCCCGGCCACGATCGCCGGGCGCGCCGCACCGGCCAGCAGCCGCACCGCGTCGTCCACCCCGGTGGCCGGGCCCATGATCGGCACCGGCGAGCGCTCCGGCACCGTCACCTCCTCGGCCTCGGCCAGCAGGTCCATCGGGATCGAGACGAACACCGGGCCTGCGGGCGGGCGCCTGGCCAGCGCGAACGCCCGGCGCATCACCAGCGGCAGGTCCCTCGCGTGCTGCACCTCCACCGCGCTCTTGCTCGCCGCCGCCGCGAGACCCACCAGGTCACCGGCCAGCATCGGCTCGTCCAGCAGGTGCCTGCGGTCCTGCTGACCCGCGGTGACCACCATCGGGGTGCGCGAGCGGCGCGCGTTGAGCATTCCGATCAGCCCGTTGGCCAGCCCGGCCGCGACGTGCAGGTTCACCAGCGACGGCGCCCCGGTCGCGCGGGCATACCCGTCGGCCATCGACACGACCGACGCCTCCTGCACGCCCAGCACGTACTCGAAGCCGGGGCGGTCCACCAGGGCATCGGTGAAGGGCAGCTCCGTGGTGCCGGGATTACCGAACACGCGGTCGACGCCCTCGCTGCGGAGGATCTCGAACAGCGCTTCGACAGGATTCATCAGGACGGCTCCCTCCGATAACCCGCCGACAGTGTCAGCACGGCTCGACGCCGCAGCCAACGGGTCGGTTCCGACGGCTGGAACCCCGACCATTTGTGCTCGATCGGGTGAACCATCACGATGGACACATGCGGCCCGTTACTCCGGACAGACCGACCGTGGTCGGTCCCAAGTCCCCGGCCGCTCCGAAATCGGTCCTGGCCCGCGGGCTGGCCCTGCTGGACGCCTTCGGACCTGAGGACGCCGAGCTGACGCTCACCGAGATCGCGCAGCGGGCCGGGTTGCCCAAGCCGACCGCGTTGCGGCTGCTCGGACAGCTGGTGCAGTGGGGTGCGCTGGAACGGGTCGGGCACACCTACCGGCTCGGCATGAAGATGTTCCTGCTCGGCCAGCGGGTACCGCAGCACCGTCCGCTGCGCGAGGCCGCGCTGCCGTATCTGGAGGACCTCTACGAGGCCACCCACGAGAACATCCACCTGGCGGTCCCCGATGGGGTGAACACGCTGTTCCTGGAGAAGGTCAGCGGGCACGACTCGATGCCGATCGTCTCGCGGGTCGGTGGCCGACTGCCCGCGCACTGCACCGCCACCGGCAAGATCTTCCTGGCACACGGCGAGACGGCGCAGTTCCAGCGGACCGTGGCCGCCGGCCTGGCCCGCTGCACTCCGCGCACGATCGTGGCGCCCGGACTGCTGCGCCGCGAGCTCGAACGCACCGCCGAGCGCGGCTACGGCGTCAACCACGAAGAGGTCGAGATCGGTGTGAGCGCGGTGGCCGCGCCGATCACCGACCCGAGTGGACGGGTGGTGGCGGCCATCTCGGTGACCGGGCGCTCGGTGGGCATGGACGTGGCGCGGCTGGCGCCCGCGGTGCGCACCGCGGCCCGCGGGCTCACCCGCGAACTGGGCCGGATGGTGTCGTGAGCGGGCCCGTTGCGCCGGATTTCCATTCAGCGAAACCGGCGACGTGGTCACACCGGCCGCAGCGGGTTGGCTGCGCCTCCTGAGGTGACGGCGGCCACCCGCGGGAGGGTCCCATGGCGAACCACGAGGCGCAGACGCCCGCTCCGGATGCGGCGTCCACGGTGAGCTACCGCGGGCTGTGGGTGTTCCTGATGCTGGGCTGGCTGGCCAGTGGCGTCGACCGCACCATCACCGGCCCGGTGGTCACCTACATGATCAAGAGCCAGGTGCCGCTGTTCCAGGGGGTGCAGAACCCCTACGCGGTGGGCGGGCTGATCGGCAGTCTCCTGTTCGCCGGATACGCGCTCACCCAGTTCCCGGCCGGCTACATCGGGGACCGCTTCGGGCACCGTACGGTGATCGTCATCGCCATCCTGTGGGCCGGCCTGGCCACCGTGGCCAGCGGCCTGGTGACCGCGCTGATCGGGCTGGTCGCACTGCGGGTGGCCACCGGTCTGGGCGCCGGGATGTTCTACTCCAACGACCGCACCGTGATCACCCAGCAGACCCCGTTCGAGAGGCGCAGCCTCGGGATGGGCGTGGTGATCAGCGGGCTGTCGCTGGGCATCACGCTGGCCTACCTGTCGGCCGCGCCGCTGCTGGACTGGGGCGCGCAGGTCTTCGGTGCCGGGCAGGGCTGGCGGATGCCGTTCGTCGCACTCGGCGTGGTGGCCGCCGGGATCGGCGTCGGGATGCACTTCTTCTTCCGGTCGCAGCCCGAACCGGTCCGCTACCGGCCCGCCTACCTGCCCGCGCTGGGCCGGCTGGCCGGCTATGCCGCGGTGCTGTTCGTGGCCGTGATGGCCGCCTATCTCGTGGCGATGCAGGCCGGGCTGCCCGAGTGGGCGGTCGCCGTGGCGATCACCGTGATGGCGCTGGTGCTGGTCGCGCTCGCGTTCACCAGGTTCGGCGGCGAGATCTCCCCGGTGCTCCACGACCGCAGCCTGCTGCTGATCTACGTGGCGTTCATCCCGATCCTGTGGAACCTGTGGTTCTTCAGCTTCTGGTCGGTGTCGATCGTCTCCGACGCCGCCGCCGGGTCCTCGTTCCTCAAGGCCGCGCTCACCGCGGTCTTCTTCGGGGTGGCGGGCATCGTCGGATACCCGGCGGGCGGCTGGATCGCGGACCGCACCAAGCGCTCCGGGCAGGGCCGCAAGCCGATGCTGGTCGCGTTCACCTTCGTGCAGGGGGTGCTCACCGCGATCTTCGGGTTCTACCTGGCCAGGGGCGGCGCCAACCTCGTGGTGCTCGCCGTGCTGCTGTTCGGCGCGAGCCTGTTCTTCAACGCCCTGCAGCCGATGGCGCAGGCGCTCGCCGCGGACCTCACCGACGTGCGCTACCTCGGCGCCATGTTCGGGATGATGAACCTCATCGGGGAGATCGGCGCCATCCTGTCCCCGGCGATCAGCGGCGTGCTGCGTGACGCCACCGGCTCGTGGAACGCGGCGGTCCTGCTGGACACCGTGCTGATCTTCGCGGGTTTCGCGCTACTGCTGTTCGTCCGCGAGCGCAGGGCCGCGACCAGCACGGCCGGCTAGCAGGACAACGGCTACCGGCCGGGTATCCGCCGCCGCCCCGCGATGCCGAGGTCGGAGCGGTGGTACCAGTCGAGGCCGATCTCGCCCTCCAGCCAGCACAGCCGCACCGACACCCCGTCGAACTCGGCGGGGAAGTCGATGAGGAACGGCGCGAACCCCTTGATCTCGATGCCCTGGTCGGGGAACCACTCCAGTATCTCGTCCATGCGAGCCTGCAGCGCCTTCATCTCGGGCACGCCGCCCAGCGGGGAGCTGCGCCCGCCGCGCAGGTCGGAGCTGAGTTCCGCGAGGTCGGCACGAGCCTCGACGAACTTGTCGACCCGGCCGCGTACGGAACTCATCAGCGCACGGGCCTCGTCCACTGTGAACAGTCGGTGTTTCTCAGCCACGCGGGCACACGCTACCCAGCCCCGCCAACCCGGTGCGATCAGCCGTTGGTCGGCGGCCGTTCTACGAGCTGGCTGAGGTAGAGCTGCTCGCCGAGCCGCTCGATCAGCTCCAGGTTGGTCTCGATGTAGTCGATGTGCTCTTCCTCGTCGGCGAGGATGTCCTCGAAGATATTGGCCGTGGTGATGTCGCCCTTGTCCCGGCACAGCGCGATGCCGGGACGCAGCCGGTCGAGCACCTCCATCTCGACGGCCAGGTCCGCTTCGAGCTGCTCGCGCACCGTCTGGCCGATCCGCAGGGTGAACAGCCGCTGGTAGTTCGGCAGGCCCTCGAGGAACAGGATGCGGTCGGTGATCCGCTCCGCGTGCTGCATCTCCTCGATCGACTCTTTCCGGGTGTGCTCGGCGAGCTTGGTGAAGCCCCAGTTCGCCTGCATCTTCGAATGCAGGAAGTACTGGTTGATCGCGGTCAGCTCACTGGTCAGCTGCTCGTTGAGCAGTGCGATGATCTCGTCGTCGCCGCGCATATGGCTGATCGCCCTTCCGATTTGAATTCCCCCGTAGGCCGGACCTTACTGGGACGGAGTGCAGACGTCACTGAAGGTAAGCCTTGCTACGCCGATCAGGTGGCTCGCTTGTGCCGCGGCCGTCAGGCGCTGCGGGGCAGGTGACTCCACAGATCGGTGTCGGGGATGCCGAGCATGGTGGCGATCCGGTCGATGCAGGACCCGCACCCGGTACCGGCGGCGCATTCCGCGCCGACGTCCTCGATGGTGCCCGCTCCCTCGGCGATGCAGCTGCGGACCTGTGCCTCGGTGACCGCGCGGCAGATGCAGACGTACATTGGCTCCACTGCCCCCAGATCGTGTGATTAGGCAAGGCTAAGCGAATCAGATCAACTGGCTGACGTCCAGTCCTCGTGGGGTGCTCCGCACAACCCGGCGGCGGTTCAGAACCCAGCCGCGTAGCCCTGTGCGCCGCGGGCGTTGGCCGCGCCGCGCAGCAGTCCGGACTCCGGGTCGCGGGAGACCGCGCAGAGCCTGCCCAGCTGCCACGGCCCCGCGTCGACGACCCGGTGGCCGCGACGGCGCAGCTCGTCGAGCGCGTCGGGCCCGAGCCGGGACTCCACCACCAGCCTGCCGGGCTGCCAGGAGCGCGGCGCGAACGAGGCGGGGAACGCGTCGCTGTGCCAGGTGGGTGCGTCGATGGCGGCCTGCAGGTTCAGCCCGGCGCCGACGTGCGCCAGCCAGAAGCACAGCTGCCACTGGTCCTGCTGGTCCCCGCCCGGGGTGCCGAAGGCCAGCGCCGCACCGTCCGGCCGGGTCGCCATCGACGGGCTCAGCGTGGTGCGCGGGCGCTTTCCGGGAGCCAGCGAATTGGGCAGCCCCTGCTCCAGCCAGAACATCTGGCCGCGCGTCCCGAGGCAGAAGCCCAGCTCGGGGATGGTCGGCGAGGACTGCAGCCAGCCGCCGGACGGTGTCGCCGAGACGATGTTGCCCGCCGCGTCCACCACGTCGACGTGCACCGTGTCGCCGCGGGTCGCCCCGGCGGGCGCCACGGTGGGTTCGCCCACCCCGCCGAGTCCGCCGATGGGCGCCGGAGCGGCGGCACCAGCCCCGCGGCCCTCCGCCACGAACGCGGGCAGCCGGGGCGCCCGGCCGCCGGGTGTGCCGGGGCGCAGCTGCGCGGACGCCTGCTCGCCGATCAGCGCGCGCCGCTGCGCCGCGTACCCGGGGTCGAGCAGGGCGGCCAGCGGCACGTCCGGGTCGTCACCGTAGAACGCCTCCCGGTCGGCGAAGGCCAGCTTCGCGGCCTCCGCGGCGGCGTGCACGGTGTCCGCGGTGGGCACCCCGTCCAGATACCCGCAGTCCAGGCCCGCCAGCAGCTGCAACTGCTGGGCCAGCACCGGGCCCTGCGACCACTGCGGGCACTTCGCCAGCGTCCAGCCGTGATCCAGCTCCACGCGGACCGGCTCCTCGTAGCGCGCCCGCCAGCGGGCAAGGTCGTCGGCGGTGAGCAGGCCGCGGTGGTCGGTCCCGGTGTCGTCGCGCACCGCGGTGCGGCAGTGCCGGTCGACGGCCTCCGCGACGAAGCCCGCCGACCAGGCCCGCCGGGCCGCGTCGAGCTGCTGCTCGCGGTCCGGCCCGACCGCCTCGGCCTCGTCGATCAGCCTGCGCCAGGTGGCGGCCAGTGCGGGCAGCCGCATCCGGGAGCCGGCCGCGGGGACCCGGCCGCGGTCCAGCCAGGTGGCCGCCGAGCTGGGCCAGTGCACCCGGAACTGCTCCTGCACCGTGGCGATGGTGTCCGGGATGCGCGCCACCAGCGGGAACCCGTCGGTGGCGTAGCCCAGCGCCGGGGCCAGCACCTCGCGCAACGTCCAGGTGCCGTGGTCGCGCAGCAGCAGCAGCCAGGCGTCCCACGAGCCGGGCACCGTGGCGGGCAGCAGACCGGTGCCGGGCATCAGGTCCGAGCCCAGCTCGTCAAGCAGCCGGTCGATGGTGGCCGCCGCCGGTGCCACGCCCTGCCCGCAGAGCACCCGTGGCCGCGGGTCGGCGGCGGTGGCCAGCAGCATCGGGACCTCGCCGCCGGGCCCGTTGAGGTGCGGCTCCACCACCTGCAACACGAAACCGGCGGTGACCGCCGCGTCGAAGGCGTTGCCGCCCTCGGCGAGCACCGCCATGCCTGCGCAGGACGCCAGCCAGTGCGTGCTGGACACCATGCCGTGGGTACCGATGAGCTCAGGACGGGTCTGCATCGGACGCCACATTAACCCGTTCGAGCCGAAGCGTTGGGTACCCGGACGGCTACCGGCCCGGCACCGGCGGCCGTCCGACGCCCCGCACCTCGAACCCGACCCGGCGCAGCACGTCGGCGTCCAGCAGGTTGCGGGTGTCGATCACCAGGCGGCGCTCGACCAGCTCGGCCAGCCGTCCCCAGTCCAGCACGCGGAACTCGGGCCACTCGGTGAGCACCACCAGCGCCGCGGCACCGGAGGCCACCTTGAGCGGGTCGTCGGCGACCTGCAGCGCGTCGGTCATGCCGGGAACCGCGGCCCGCACACCGGGGTCGTAGCCGATCAGGTCGGCGCCCTCGGCCGCCAGCAGCTCGGCGACCGCCAGTGCGGGCGAGTCCCGCAGGTCGTCGGTGCCCGCCTTGAAGGTGAGCCCGAGCAGCCCGACGCGCCTGCCCTCCAGCGAGCCGCCGACCGCGTCGCGGACCTTGTCCACCATCCGGGCCTGCTGGCGGGTGTTGGTCTCCAGGCTGGCCCGCAGCAGCGCGAAGTCGAACTCGGCCTCGCTGGCCACCTGCAGCAGCGCGTGGGTGTCCTTGGGCAGGCAGGACCCGCCCCAGCCGGGGCCCGGCTGCAGGAACGCCTGGCCGATCCGGCGGTCGTAGCCGATGCCCTCGGTGACGTCGGACACGTCCGCGCCGAGGCGTTCGCACAGTTCGGCCACCGCGTTGACGTAGGAGAGCTTCATCGCCAGGAAGCAGTTCGCCGCGTACTTCACCATCTCCGCGCTGGCCGCGTCGGTGAGCACGGTCGGCGCCCCGAGCCGGGCGTACAGCGCCGCCACCCGCTCGGCGGCGTCCTGCGCGTCGCAGCCCACCACGATCCGGTCCGGCGTGAGGAAGTCCTCCACCGCGGAGCCCTCCCGCAGGAACTCCGGGTTGCTCACCACCGGGATGTCGGCGCGGTCCAGCAGCTGCGCGGTGCGCGCCGCGGTGCCCACCGGCACGGTGGACTTGTTGACCACCACGCAGCCCGACGCCAGCCGGTCCCGTACCTCCGCGACCACCGATTCCACCGCGGCCAGGTCCGCCGCGCCGCCGTCGCCCATCGGCGTCGGGACGCACAGGAACATCACCTCGGCGGCCTCGGCGCCGGTCCCCACCGCCTCGGCCGCGCTGCTCACGAAACGCAACCGCCCCGCGGCCAGGCCCTGCGCCACCAGCTCCGACAGGCCCGGCTCCAGGATCGACACCACGCCACGTGAGAGCTGGTCCACCTTGGCTGCGTCGAGATCGGCGCACACCACCCGGTGGCCCAGCGAAGCCAGACATGCCCCGGTGGTGAGCCCCACGTATCCGGAGCCGATCACCGCGATGCGACGGACGAACATGCGCACTCCCACCTCGCGCCGGTTCTACGCCGGGAATCGTGGCACACACCGACGGCCGTTCCGGGAGGTGCGACGGACTTCTCAACCCTCTCGGGCGAGTGGCGCGATAGCGTGCCGACCCGTGGAGCAACGTCGGCTCGGCGGTTCAGGCCTGGTCGTCAGCGTCGTCGGACTGGGGTGCAACAACCTCGGCAGGCCGGGAACGTCGGCATCGACGCAGGACGGCACCCGCGCGGTGGTGGACGCCTGCCTGGAATCGGGCGTCACGTTCTTCGACGTGGCGGACGCCTACGGGTCCCCGCGTGGGCGCAGCGAGGAACTGCTGGGCGCCGCGCTGCGCGGCCGCCGCGACCAGGCGGTGGTGGCCACCAAGTTCGGCGCCGACATGGGCGGCGCCAACGGCGCGGATTTCGGTTCGCGCGCGTCCCGGCGCTACGTGCGGCGCGCCGTCGAGTCCTCGCTGCGCAGGCTGACCACCGACTGGATCGACCTGTACCAGCTGCACCGGCCCGATCCGCTGACCCCGATCGAGGAGACCCTTTCGGTGCTCGACGACCTGGTCCGGGAGGGCAAGATCCGCTACGTCGGGCACTGCAACATGGCCGCGTGGGAGATCGCCGACGCGGCGTGGACGGCCCGGTCCGCCGGGCTGGCGGCGCCGGTCTCCGCGCAGGATCACTACTCGCTGCTCGAACGGGATGTGGAGCGTGAGGTGGTGCCCGCCTGCGAGCACTTCGGACTCGGGATGTTGCCGTACTTCCCGCTGGCCAGCGGCCTGCTCACGGGCAAGTACGCGCGGGGCGAGCGCGCGCCGGACGGCACCCGGCTCGCCGGGCGCCAGCACCTGGTGGACACCGCGCCGTGGGACCGGATCGAGGCGCTGACCTCGTTCGCCGAGAAGCGCGGCGCGTCGCTGCTGGACGTCGCGATCGGCGGACTCGCCGCCCAGCCCGCGGTCGCCTCGGTGATCGCGGGCGCGACCACGCCCGCCCAGGTGCGCGCCAACGCCGCCGCGGTGAGCTGGCGGCCGGAGACCGGCGACCTCGCCGAACTGGACCGGATCTGCCCTCCCGGGCGCAGCTGATTCACGTAAGGAGCGCGCATGGACGTCACCGACACCGCCGCGATCGTCACCGGTGGGGCCTCCGGCCTCGGCGCGGCCGTGGCCCGCGAGCTGGCCAAACGCGGCAGCCTGGTCTTCGCCCTCGACCTCGAGCAGGCGGTGCGGGCCGCGGCCCCGGTCGACGGGGTGACGCTGGTGGCGGCCGACGTCACCGACGGCGCCGCGGTGTCGGCCGCGGTGGAGCAGGCCGCCGGGTCGGGCGTGCCGCTGCGGGTGGTGGTCAACTGCGCGGGCATCGGCCCCTCGGCGCGCACGGTCGGCAAGTCCGGCCCGCACGACCTCGACCTGTTCCGCAAGGTGGTCGAGGTCAACCTGATCGGCACCTTCACCGTGCTCTCCATCGCCGCCGCCGCGATCGCGAAGACCGAGCCGGACGCCAATGGCCAGCGGGGGGTGGCGGTCAACACCGCGTCGATCGCCGCGTTCGACGGGCAGATCGGGCAGGTCGCCTACGCCGCGTCGAAGGGCGGCGTGGTGGGGCTGACCCTGCCCGCCGCCCGTGACCTGGCCTCGCTGGGCATCCGGGTCTGCACGATCGCGCCGGGCATCGTGGACACCCCGATGCTCGCCACCGTCAGCGACGAGTACCGCGCCGGGCTCGCCGCGGGCGTGCCGTTCCCCAAGCGCCTGGCCCGGCCCGAGGAGTTCGCCGCGCTGGTGGGCACGGTGGTCGAGCACGACTACCTCAACGGCGAGACCATCCGAATGGACGGCGCACTCCGCATGGCGCCGCGCTGAAGTTCGACGACGCTGAAGTTCGACAACGTGCTCAGAGGTCGCCCGCGAAGGGCACCTCGCGCACCCGTTCCGAACTGATCCACTGGCGCAGCGCGCGGGTCGCGGCGACGTCGTCGGCGTTGTAGGTGAGCAGTCGCTCGCGCTGCGCCGGATCGGGCGGCGCGCCGTCCATCCCCACCGCGTCG
>DASXOL010000004.1:0-23799 GCA_036494295.1 Pseudonocardiaceae bacterium | reverse complement strand
CTTGTTTCATGTAGGGAACGCAGGAACGGATCGCTCGAGCGGCATGACCGACGTTGAGTTCGAAGGTCTCTCGCCAGTCCTGCGGTGTTGAGCTGAGGAACCGACCCCCGGTGGTCGAGCCCGCGTTGGCTACCAGCAGATCGACCCGATCGAACGCGACGGCGGCCTCGTCAACGAAGCGTTCGACCTCGCCGTCCTGCCCGACGTCAGCGACGACTCCGCAGGTCGTCACCCCGCGCTCCCGCAACGCGTCGATCGTGTGGTTGAGATCGTCGGCATCACGGCCGCAGATCCCCGCGGAGCAACCTGCATCGGCGAGCCCGAGCGCGATCGCCCTGCCGATCCCACGGCTGCCACCAGTGACAAGCGCTGCCTTGCCCGCTAGTTGGAGATCCATCGCCACCGTTCTCTCAGTTCGACCACACATGGTTCGGTGAATGGTCTCAGCACCGCGAGCAGCTCCTCGATGCGTCTGGTGGCGGTGAGTGTCAAACGCCTGGAACAGATGTCTAGCGCCTCGATCCCGGTGATCGACGCCTGCTCCAGTTCGGAGTCCTGGGCCAGCGCGATTGCGAGGTCGATGCGCGCGGTCGCTTGCCCGACCGTCGGTTCCGGTGAGCCGCCTGTCTGCTCAATCGCCTGGGTCGCCCAGCTGCGGGCATTGGTCGGGTCACCGAGCCAGACGAAGGACGTCGCTGCGCAGTAGGGGATGTAGGACACGCCCAACGAGTAGATGCTCCGGACCAAGGGCTCTGCCAACACGTTCCATGCATGCTCTGCCGCGTCGAGAGCTAATTCTGTGGTCTCACGATCGCCAAGCCGCGCGCTTGCCCTGGCCTTGTGAGTGCAGCACCTCACCATAGCCGCGGATCCGATCGGGGCGATCGCTCTTCCTGCTTGGGCGAACTCCACCGCGTCGCGCGGGTCGCCTGCGTACAAAGGCGACCTGTGCCTGGGTGCCCCGTACCCACCCGGCCAGTTGTGCGTGGCCGACCTCGTTCGCCAAAGCCAGTGCGGTGGCGCAATGGGTCTGCGCCTCATCGCCCAGCGCTAGTGACACTTCAGCCAGCAGGCCGCTCAGCCAGCCGGCCACCGCGTAGAGCTCTCGGCGCTCGTTCAGCGTGACTTTTCCGCCCAGCAAGCGGGCGACGTACCGCCGCCACAGCAGGACCGTCTCGCGGAAGTCCGCCGGTGCGATGGCGAAGTACCGGGTTCCCAGGTGTTCCACCAGTTCCTGAAGTTGCTCCACCGTCCGCCGGTCGAGATCGGACGCCTCGGCACTGCGGAGTAACTCGATGGATTCGAGCGTGGGTGTGGCGAACACCGTGGCGTGGTGGGCCTCCGGCGGATTGTTGTCCTCGGTTGCGACGGCTTCCAGGAAGCGGTTGCGTTGCAGATCCGACGCTTGTGCAACGGCGTTGTCCAGCGCTTGGCGTAGCGCCAGGCTGGGCGGGTGTTCGCCGCGTTCGGCGTTGCCAACCGTTCTTTTTGTGAACCCCAGTATCGTGGCGAACCTGTCCTGCGGCAGACATAGACCCTGCTCGCGCAGGGCGCGAATGCTGGCCGGGGTCCACTCCATCGCCGAACCGTAGCGCAGGCCTTGCCATCCCATTGCTCCTTATCGGGACTCGCGATTGCCATCCGTACCGCGGTTCGCTCCTGACCTGGACACGGAACGCCTCGTTTCGAGCGAGGTGCTATCGGAAATGAACTCCTGGATGGTGACTCCGCATGACTGGTGACGAGCGGGTACACCCGTTTGATCAGGAGATCTATGACAGCCGGTCACCTCGTGTGGCCGCATGCGGCACGAGGTACGGCCAGGAAAAGCTGTAACCAGAACGCAACAACCTGCAAGAGAAAGTTGTGATGTGAGCTGCTTGTGGTGCCCGCGGACCGGGTCGCCCCGATACCGGTAGCGTGCAATAGGAACGGCCCGCTGACCGAGGGGCCGGACCCGGGGAGGTGTGGGTGCAGGAACCCGAGCGCCACAACCAGCAGCCCAGGGACGAGCAGGCGCCAGGCCAGCTCGGTCCCCGGCGACGGGCCACCAACTGGCAGCGACTGCGCGACGAGGTGTTCGACGTGGTCGTCATCGGCGGCGGTGTCGTGGGCAGCGGCGCGGCGCTGGACGCCGCCACCAGGGGCCTCAAGGTGGCTCTCGTCGAGGCCAGGGACCTGGCGTCGGGCACGTCGAGCCGGTCGTCGAAGCTGTTCCACGGCGGCCTGCGCTATCTGGAACAGCTCGAGTTCGGGCTAGTCAGGGAGGCGCTGCGAGAGCGGGAGCTCATGCTCACCCGGCTGGCGCCGCACCTGGTCAAGCCGGTGAGCTTCCTCTACCCGCTCAAGCACCGGATCTGGGAACGCCCCTACGTCGCCGCGGGCCTGGCGATCTACCACGCCCTCGGCGGCGCGCGGTCGGTGCCCGGGCAGCACCACTTCACCCGTGCGGGCGCCCTGCGCATGGCCCCCGCGCTGCGCCGCGACGCGCTCATCGGCGGGGTGCAGTACCACGACGCGATCGCCGACGACGCCCGGCACACCATGACGGTGGCCCGCACCGCCGCGCAGTACGGCGCGGTGGCGCGCACGTCGACCCAGGTCGTGGGCTTCATCCGGGAGGCGGACCGGATCTGCGGGGTCCAGGTCCGCGACACCGAGACCGGCGAGGAGATCGACGTCGAGGCGCACGCGGTGCTCAACTGCACCGGGGTGTGGACCGACGAGCTGCAGCGTCTCTCCGGTGGGCGGGGCCGGTTCCGGGTGCGCGCCTCCAAGGGTGTGCACATCGTGGTGCCCAGGGACCGGATCGTGTCCGAGAGCGGGCTGATCCTGCGCACCCCGACGTCGGTGCTGTTCGTGATCCCGTGGCGCAACCACTGGATCGTCGGCACCACCGACAACGACTGGAATCTCGACCTCGCGCATCCGGCGGCGACCCGCGCGGACATCGCCTACCTGCTGGACACGGTCAACGCGGTGCTCGCGACGCCGCTGACCGAGGACGACATCGAGGGCGTCTACGCGGGCCTGCGCCCGCTGCTGGCCGGGGAGAGCGAGGAGACCTCCCGGCTCTCCCGCGAGCACGCGGTGGCCAGGGTGGCACCCGGCCTGGTCGCGATCGCGGGCGGGAAGTACACCACGTACCGGGTGATGGCGGCCGACGCGGTGAACGCCGCGATCCCGGACCTGCCGGGCCGGGTGGCGCCGTCGATCACCGAGAAGGTCCCGCTGCTCGGCGCCGACGGCTACCACGCACTGGTCAACCAGGCCGACGCGCTGGCCGCCCAGCACGGCCTGCACCCCTACCGCCTCCGGCACCTGCTGGACCGCTACGGCTCGGCGGTGCACCACGTGCTCGCGCTGGCCGCGGACCGCAAGGACCTGCTCGCCCCGGTCCAGGAGGCGCCGGACTACCTGAAGGTCGAGATCGTGCACGCGGCCAGCCACGAGGGGGCGCTGCATCTCGACGACGCGCTCACCCGGCGCACCCGCATCTCCATCGAGTACGCCCATCGCGGCGCGGACTGCGCCGAGGAGGTGGCGGACCTGATGGGCGAGGTGCTGGGCTGGGACGCCGAGCAACGGCGGCGTGAGGTGGCGATCTACCTCGCCAGGGTGGCGGCCGAGCGCGACTCGCAGCGCCAGCCCAGCGACCTCGCCGCCGACGCCGAACGCGGCGCCGCACCGGAGGCGCGCCCCTACATCGCCGAGTCCGCGGCGCTGCGCCCGGCGGAGCAGGCCACCGCCCGGCGTCGCCGCGCTCAGAACTCCGCGGCCATCGGCAACCGGCGTACCGCGGGCAGATAGGCGTCCAGCTCGCCCAGCTCGAACCGGCAGGGTCCGATCAGGTGCCAGAACTCGCCTGTGACGTTGCCCTCCAGCTTGTACCTGCCGTCCGGGGCGAGCGCCGCCCAGCCCTCGGCCAGGCCGAGCAGCGTGACCCTGAGCCGCGGGTTCGGCGGTGCCGGTCTCGGGCCGTCCGAGGGGTCGCCGCCGAGTCCCAGGTCCCAGACCACCACCGTGCCGTCGTCGCCCGCGCTGGCCAGCTGGCCGCCGTCCGGGCTGAAGTTCACCGACCACACCCGGCGGCTGTGTGCCTCCAGGGCGTGCAGCTGCGCCCCGGTGGCCGTGTCCCACAGCCGGACCAGCAGGTCGTCGCCCGCGGTCGCGACCACCGAGCCGGTCGGGTGGATCGCCGCGGACCAGAGCCTTCCGTTGTGCCCGGCCAGGGTGAACAGCGGCTCGCCGGTGCCGCAGTCCCAGATGCGGGCGGCGCCGTCGTGGCTCGCGCTGAGCAGCCGGGAGCCGTCGGGGGTGAATATCACCGCGTAGACGCGGTCGGTGTGACCGGGCATGGTCTGCAGGCACTCGCCGCTGTCGACGTCCCAGATGCGCACCATGCGGTCGTCACAGCCGGTGGCGAGCAGGCTGCCGTCCGGGCTGAACGCGATCGAGCGCACCCGGCCGCGGTGCTCGCCGAAGGTGCGGACGTGCCTGCTGGTGGTGCGATACCACAGCTGCACCGTGTCGTCGTCGTTCGCGGTGGCCACCATGTCCCCGTCGGGGCTGAACGTGGCGGCCCACACGTAGTCGGTGTCGGCGTCCAGCGCCCGCTCGTAGACGCCGGTGGCCGCGTTCCACAGGTGCACGTCGCCGTCGTTGCTGGGTGTCGCGAGCAGCTCGCTGGCCGGGTCGAAGAAGGCCGCGATGAGCCGGTCGGCGATACCGGCCAGCGACCGGTGCAGCTGCCCGGTCCGGGGGTCCCACAGCCGCACGATGCCGTCGTTGCCGCTGGTGGCCAGCAGCGATCCGGTGGCGTTGAAGGCCACCGAGGTGACGCGCCTGCCGTGCCCGCGCAGCACGTGCCTGGCCTGCCCGGTCGCCGGGTCCCACAGCCGGGCGGTTCCGTCGTTGCTGCTGGTGGCGAGCTGGCGCCCGTCGGGGCGGAACGCCACCGGCCAGGTCGACGCCTTGTGCCCGACGAGCTCGTGCCGGGGCCGCCACTGCGTGGTGTCGAACAGCCGCACGACGCCGTCGTTGCCGCCGATCGCGAGCAGCTCGCCGCCGGGTGCGAAGTTCACCCAGTAGATCGCGCCGCCCCGCCCGACGGGCAGCGACGTGCTCTCCGCGTCGGCGACCCCCCCGACGCCGCCGCACAGGTCCCACCGGCGCACGCTGCCGTGCGTGTCGCCGCTCACCAGGTGGGTCCCGTCGGGGTGGAAGTCCAGCGCGTAGATCGGCGCGTCGTGGCCGTGCAGCTGCTGGCGCGCCACGCCGGTGGCCGCGTCGTACAGCCGCACCGTGGCGCCGTGCTCGGCGGTGGCGAGCAGCGTGGAATCCGGGCTGAACACCAGCCGGTACACCGAGCCGCCCTGGCTGGGCAGCTCCACGCGCAGCGCACCGGTCGCGGTGTCCCACAGCCGGACCGTTCCGCTGCTGTCCCCGGTCGCCAGCAGGGCGCCGTCCGGACGGAACCGCGCGGTCCACACGTAGGAGGTGTGCCCCGGCAGCTCGTGGCAGATCACGCCGGTCTCGGCGTCCCAGATGCGGACCGTGCCGCTGCTGTCGCCGGTGGCCACCAAGGTGCTGCCCGGCACCGGACTGAAGACCATCGGCCACACCCAGTCCTGCCAGCCCTCGATGTGGTGGCGCCGCTGCCCGGTCACCGGGTCCCACACGCTCACCACGGCGTCGTCGGCGCCGGTGACCAGCGTCGAGCCGGCCGGGCTGTAGGCCACCGCGTACACCCGCCCGCGGTGGCCGTGCAGGGTGCGCAGCGCCAGACCGGAGGACGCGTCGCAGATCAGCACGCCGCCGTCGTCGCTGCCCACGGCCAGGGTCTGGCCGTCCGCGCTGTAGCCCACCGGCTTGGGCAGCCTGCCGACCTCGAAGCCGTAGGAGACGCCGACCGCGGCGGGCGCGAACTGCGCCTCCACCGGCTGCCCCGGCGCGATCGCCGCGCCGCGCAGCTCCGGCGCCGCGAAGAACTCCGCACGGGCCGAGACGTCGATCAGCGCGGCCGCCTGCCAGCGGCTGCCGGTGACCACCACGTCCCGCAGATCCGCCCTGGCCAGCCGCGCCCGGCTGAGGTCGGCGCCGGTCAGGTCCGCGCCTGCCAGGCTCGCCTCGTCCATGCGCGCCCCGGCCAGCACCGCGTCCCGCATGATCGCCCTGGTCAGGTCGGTACCCACCAGGCGGGTGTCGGTGAGGTCGGCGCCGGTGAGGTCGGCATCGGCGAGGTCCCGGTAGGAGAGGTCCTCGCCGCGCAGCACCGCGCCGCGCAGGTCGGTGCGGGCCATCGTGCGCAGCCTGGTGCTGATCTTGACCGCGTTGAGCCGGGCGATCTCGTCGGCCTCGGGGTTGGCCAGCACCCGGCGCAGCCACATCTGGCAGGCCCTGGTGTCCGCCAGGTCGCACAGGAAGTCGACGCTGAGCTGGGAGAGCGGGCGGCGCGCGAGCAGCGCGGGATCGATCTCGCCGCCGTCCAGGTGCGCGGCGATCGCCTTGGCCACCAGCCACTCCACCACCGAGCCGTGGATCATGCCGAGCAGCCCGTCCTCGGTCCGCACCAGCAGGCTGCCCGAGCCCACCGCGTGCATCGTCTGGTGCGGGGTGAGCCCTTCCTCGGACAGCGTGCTGAGGGTTTCCGCCACCTCGGCCAGGTCCGCGGGTTCGAGGTACTGCTCGTTGGACTCCCACAGCCGGACGGCGAGCGCGGTGACCGCCTGCCAGAGCTCGGCCGCGGCGAGCCCGCCCGCCGCGCCGTCGACCGCGCCGGTGCGCCGTTCCTCGTAGGCCAGCCAGGCGCCCAGGATCTCCTCGTACAGCAGCGCGGCACTGATGACCTGCCCGGACTCCGCGACGGACCGCAGCCGGGACTCGTCGAGATCGGCGATGAAGCTCAGCATGCGCGGGTTCTGGGAGAGCCCCAGCAGGCTCTGCGTGCCGGACAGCAGCGCCAGCCTGGTGTCCGCGGCGCCGGTGTCCCCGCCGTAGCGGTTGCCCAGGTAGCTCCTGATCTGGTCGGAGCTGAAGTCCTCGATGCTCAGCAGCCGCCGCTGCGCCAGCAGCCCGACCCGCTCACCCAGCGCGGTGAGCACCTGTGCGTCGGTGCGGAAATGCTGGGACCGGCTGGAGATGACGATCTTCGCCTTGCCCTGCACGGCCCGGAGCA
This sequence comes from Pseudonocardiaceae bacterium, assembly GCA_036494295.1. Classification (GTDB taxonomy): domain Bacteria; phylum Actinomycetota; class Actinomycetes; order Mycobacteriales; family Pseudonocardiaceae. The sequence continues at coordinate 16,622 of DASXOL010000004.1, read as the reverse complement.
CCATGTCCAGGTGGTCGGCCGCCCGGTCGTAGGTCACCCGGGTGGCCAACTCGTCGAACCCGTCGAAGAGCAGCACGATCCGGCCCTCGCGCAGCATGTAGTCGAAGGCCTTCAGGTCGATGAGGTGCTCGCCGTGCGCGGCCAGGTGCGCGGCGACCATCGCGTCCACCGAGTGCGCCTTCTCCAGCGAGCGCAGCTCCAGCAGGATCGGGACGAGGTGCGGCAGCTCGGTGGGGATCCGGCGGGCCAGCTCGCGCAGCGCGAACGTCTTGCCCCGGCCGAAGTCGCCCATCAGCAGCACGAACCGGCCCTCGTCGGTGGCCAGCAGGCCCAGCAGCTCCTGCACCAGGTCGCGGCGCACGGTGCGGTCGGTGCCGGTCAGCTCGCGGAACCGCTGCGGGACGTAGAGGTCGGGTGGGTAGAGCGTGTCCTCGCGCAGCCGCGCGGTCTGGTCCGCGACGAACTCGCGCAGGTCGAGCAGGCCCTGGAACTCGATGAAGCTGCGCACCCTGATGCCGCGGCGCAGCGCCTCGCCGCGGACCCCCTGCGGCACCGGCGGACCCTGGAAGACCAGCTCGGCGACGGTGTCCGGATCGGCCGCGTGCACCTGGCCGAGGAACCTGTCGAGATCGGCCGCGGTCAGCTCGCCGACGTGCGCGGCGACCCGCTGCTGGCGGACGATCCCGTCGTCGCTGTGGCTCACGATCAGATGCGGCGCCTCGCCGTCGACGAAGCGGATCCGCGGGTTGTCGTACCGCGCCTGGCAGACCTCGGCGATGCGCTCCAGCAGCAGGCGGACCGGGCTGGGCTCCTGGTCGCCGGCCTGCCGGTCCGTCCCGCCCGCCAGCGCCTCCGGGGCGGTGGCGAGCTCGCCCGCGGGCTCCGGCTGGGTGCCCGCCGGGGCGAACGTGCCGGTGACGGCCTGCCAGCTCAGCGCCGTCTCCGCCGAGCTACCAGCCGGATCGTCGGCGAGCCCGTCCTCGGCCAGCGGGCGGCACGGAAAGCTGGTCATCCCGGTGGCGGTGATCCGCAGCAGCTGGCAGCGGTCCTTCCCGGCAGGCGGCACCAGCGCGGGCTCGGCCTCGACGGCTCGCGGCGGCGCGTCGGCTGTCTCCGCCCTGCCGTGCAGCACCAGGTTGAGCCGCCGGTTCAGCAGCCGCGCCAGCGTCGCGCTGTCCCGCAGCCGCCCGTTGTCGGTCAGTCCGACCGGTTCGGTGTCCGTGGTCCCCGGCGGCAGCGGGGCGTGGCGGATCGCGCCGATCCGCAGCCACCCGGCCTCCTCGAACGTCCGCAGCCGCTGGGCGAACCAGGCGGCCTGCGTCTCGCCGATCCAGCCGTAGTGGTCGTCGTCGCGATGGCTGTCGTTGATCGTGGAGTTCAGCCCCGCGACGACCACCTGCAGATCGGGAACCGGGAAGAGCGTCCACGGCTGCTGGCTGTCGAAGCCCAGCTCCTCGATGCCCTGGTAGAGCTCCTCGAACAGCTTGGTGAAGTGCCGCCACTTGGGCCAGTAGGGCGCCTTGGGAGTGATGTCGTCGGCCTCGCAGCTGGCGAAGTACGCACGGCAGGCCGAGCGGGTGATGTCGCGCGCCCCCGGCACCACGATGAGGCGGTTCGGCTCCAGGCCGAGCAGCACGCGCAGGCCGGTGAGGAACTCGGTGGCCGCCGCGAACTCCCGCAGGCTGCCGCTCTCGGTGAGATCCCCGGTCACCACGAGCAGGTCGGGGGACGGCGCGCCGTCGCCGGTGATCCTGGTGAGGTCGCCGTAGATGCGCGCCTGCAGCTCCTCCGGCCCCAGCGGCGGGCCGTCGCCGAGCATCCCGCGGCCGAACCGCGGGCCGGGCAGGTGCAGCACGGTCACCGCGGAGCGGCTGCGCTGCGCCGCGGGCGCCGCAGGCGGGAAGACCGGCGCGGTGACCGGGTTCCGCCGGCCCGTCCCGGTGGACGGTGCGGGCGGGCCGGGATCGTGCTCCGGGTGCTCGCGGTGATCGGGGACCGCGCCCCGGCTGCCGTGGGACGGGAAGGCCGGCCCGGCGGCGGGCTTGGCCCGGCCGTCGAGCGCCTCCCGGATCCGGCCGAGCAGCCGGGCCCTGGCCAGCTGGGCGTCGCCGACCCCGACCAGGTCCAGGTAGGTGATCATGGAGAGCAGGCCCTCCAGCGGGCAGTCCTCCACCCGGATCGTCACCAGCCGGTTGATGTCGTCCGGGTCGGCGCGCAACGCGGCCTGCCATTCCAGCCTGCCGTAGCGGGACGCGAGATAGCTGTGCGACAGCACCGAGATGACCACGGCGGCCTCGCTGACCCCGCGGTCCATGAAGTCGATGAAGTTGGTGCCCGGAACGAAGTCCCAGGCCTGCAACATCGTCGAATAGCCCGCGTTCTCGAGCTCCCACGCGATCCAGGTCGCCCACCGCTCGTCGGCGGGCGAGTAGCTGACGAAGAAGTCGATCGGGCGGTTCGGGTCCTCGGTACGGTGTCTCATCCGGCGGATCATCTGGCGGACGCGATCACCACGAGCTGAACGGCACGCGCGTCATGAGTTCCTTGACCTCGGGGACCACCCGTTCGGCCGCCTGCACCAGGCCCAGCAGCCGGTCGAGATGCTCCGGGCGGCAGGCCACGAAGCTGCGGTCCACCTGCGGCCGCCCGATGCGCAGGTCGAAAGGAGCGCCGTCGAGTCCGTAGAGGGAGATGCCCGCCTCCGCCGCGATCAGCGCGCCCGCGGGCAGGTCGATCTCCTCGGCGTGGTAGCCGATCATGCCGTCGATGTCGCCGCGGGCCAGCATCACCAGCGACAGCAGCGGCGTCCACAGCTGGAAGACGCGGCGCGCCGCGGAGTCCAGGACGATCTTCAACGCGGTGGCGGACGCGTCGTCCTTGGTGACCGAGTAGCCCTGCGTCCAGGCCAGCAGTGGCCCCGCCTGATGGGTGCGCACGGGGGGCTGCAGCGCAACGTCCCGCGGCCCGTACGCCCCCGCGCCGCGCACCGCCTGCCAGGTGTTCCCGCTGATCGGGTCGTGCACGACGCCGAGCACCGGAACCCGGTCGTGGCACAGCGCGATACCGACGACGTAGGTGGGCAGCGCCACCGCGAGGTTGTTCGTGCCGTCCAGCGGGTCGACCAGCCAGGTCCACCGGGAGTCCGCAGCACCGAGGGCGCCGGCCTCCTCGGCAAGGACGCGGTGTCCGGGGAAGGCGGTGCGGATCCGGCCGAGGATGAGCCGTTCCGCCGAGATGTCCAGGTCGGTGACCACGTCACCGGTGGGCCCCTTGCCGCGGATCCCGAGGTCGCCGTGTGCCCGCCGGCACAGCAGGCGCCCGGCCGCCTGTGCGGCGCCGACCGCCACCTGCCGGGCCTGCGTGAGGTCGCCGGGCAGCTCATCGCCCATGGCGAGCCGTGGACCGGGCGCGGGTTCCTGCGGCGTGCGCAGCACGGCCATGTCAACCACCCCTCTTGCCTGACCTGGTCATTCTATCGGTGAGACGGCTGGCCACGAGGCCCGCCGCCGATGCGGTCTCGGTTCGCGCGCAGCGCTGTCGCGGCACCTGATGAGCGCGGGTGTCGAGGCCGCCCAGCGACATGTCGACCACGTCGGGGCGGCCACGGCCGAGTACCACGGTGGCCGCCTGGGTCTGCTCGGGGATCACCGTCATGTGGAACTCGCCCGCGGCGAGCCGGTACGACTCGCCCGCCGCGGTGGAGCGCGAGGGACCCGGCTCCCAGCGGACCACCCGGCTGGTGGGGCGGATCTCGTCGATGTCGCCGTTGCTGCGTACCTCGCAGATCCGGTGGGTGGGGTCCACCGGCGCGTCGCTGACCTGCACCAGCTGGTTGTGCACCTCGCCGTAGAGCACGAAGCTGAGCAGGTCCCAGCTGTGCGAGTGCATCGGCGACGTGGTCAGTACCGGCTCCTTCGCGGGTCGCGTGGGGCAACGGTCCGGCCAGGCGTGCACGCAGATGCCGAACTCGCCCGCGCGTTCCAGCGGCAGGCACACGAAACCCAGCGGGTGGTGGATCGCGGTGAGCTGCCTGCGCCCCTCGGCGACCTCGGTCAGCTCGTCGAGGACCCAGCCGGGTAACCGGGCCGGCGCGGTGCCCTCCTGGATCTCGCGGTAGACCTCGGCGTATTTCATGATCGCCCGTAGGGGTTCTTGGGCCGGACCGCCTTGCGGATGATCTCCGAGACCGCGGTGTCGTCGTACGCGGCGGGCAGCGGCAGGTTCAGCGCGACGAAGAGCTTCTGCGTCTCCTCCACCGAAGGCTCGTCGCTGAGCGGCACGCTCTTCGCGGCCTGCTCGATGGGCAGCCGGCGGGCCTGCTCCATGCTGGTCAGCAGCTCGGTCGCGTACCGGTCGTAGTAGGTGGAGCCGCGCTCGATCAGCAGTGCGGGCTCGCGGGGGTCCGCCTGCGTGATGAGCTGGGTCATGATCAGGCAGTTCGACGACAGATCCCACCGGAAGGTGGTGATGGTCGGCGACAGGCCGACCTCGATGGTCAGCAGCCGGTAGCGCTGCCGGTACCAGCAGGCGGCCAGGACGGTGGCGAACGACTCCTTGGCGGTCCGCCCCGCGGTCCACACCTCACCGGTTCCGTCCACTGTGGTCGACACCGACCGCTGGAACCCGGCGTAGTGCTCGCAGACGTCCTCATTGGTGGGATCGAGGATCTCCAGGTGCATGGTCAGCGCCCGGCCGTCCGCGCGCGCCCGGTCGATGCACTCGGGCAGCGTGACCGCGCGCATGAAGGTGCCGGTACCGCCCTTGAACGACCAGCTCTGGGTGTCGCGGCGGGCGTCGGCGAGCGCCTTGCCGATCGCGCTGCCGCGCAGCACCCGCAGGTTCGAGGCCGCGTCCAGCGCGTGCTGGGTGCCTGCGACCTTGTCGTCGAGCGCGGCGAGCTGGTGCATCACCTGCGTCACGTCCCGCTCCACGACGCCCGCGCGCACCCGGTCGCGCAGCAGGGTGGCGGCCAGCACCGCGAGGGTCAGCAGAATCCCGCCGTTGACCTGATTGCTGTTGATGATGTTCGCGTCGAACCCGGCGACGAGGGCAATGACACCGCCAAGGACGAGCGCGATCACGCCGTCGGCGTTCTTGACCACCCACTTGGCAAACCGGGACATCCGCTCCCCCGAGATCGTGTGCCGAGGAGCCGGCCCGGGGCTCACACTGCGGTGCGGGATCTCTCGCGAAGTGTAGATGATCTGTCGCGGGCGGTGTAATCGTTCGCGCCGCGCGCGATGTCGAGATCACGCCTTGACAAGATGTCGTGACGCCGGGGCCGAATCGATCACGTCGGGGGAGCGGAGGGAACTGTCAGGTGAAACGGGCTGAGCTGTCGGACCGGCTACCACGGTTCGAGATGCTCGACTGGGTCGCGGCGGTCGTCCTGCTCCTCGGCGTGGGCTCGGTGCTCGGCGGTCTGCTGCCACCCGCCGACGCGGGCGAGATCGTCGACCGGGTGCTGCCGCTGCTGGTCTTCCTCGGCGCGGTCTTCGTGCTGGCCGAGCTCACCGCCAAGGCCGAGGTGTTCGACGTGCTGGCCGCCCGGGTGGCGCGCTGGGGCGGTGGCAACTACCTCGCGCTGTTCGGGCTGTGTGTCGTGTTCGCCTCCGCCACGACCGTCTTCCTCAACCTCGACACCACCGCGGTGCTGCTGACCCCGGTGATGCTCGCGACCGCGGTGAAGGCGGAGATGCCGGGCATGCCGCTGGCCATGCTCACGGTGTGGCTGGCCAACACCGCGAGCCTGCTGCTGCCGGTCTCCAACCTGACCAACCTGCTGGCCTACGACCGGGTCGGGCTGAGCCCCGCCGCGTTCGCCTACCGGATGGCGGTGCCGCAGGTCGCCGCGATCCTCGCCACCGCCGCGTGCCTGTGGTTCTTCTACTGGCGGCGGGGCAGAAGGGGCAGCGACCGCTACGCGCCGCCGGAGCCGCACGTGCCCCGCGACCGCACGCTGTTCGGCGTCGCGGCGCTGGCCTGCGCCGGATTCGCGCTGATCGTGCTGCTCGGTGTCTCGCTGACGCTCGCCTCGCTGGCCTGCGCCGGGGTGCTCAGCGCGGCGTTCCTGATCCGGGATCGCGGTGCGTTCGCCTGGCGGATGATCCCGTTGCGGCTGCTGGCCTTCGTCACCGGCCTGTTCCTGGTGGTCCAGACGATCGACCGGTTCGGGCTGGGCCGCCTGCTGGGCAGCCTGCTCGGCACCGAAACGGGAGCCGACGGTGTGGCCAGGGCCGCGGCGCTGGGCGCCACGCTGTCCAACGCGATCAACAACCTGCCCGCCTACGTGGCGGGCGAAGCGGTGGTGACCAACAACGACCAGCTGTTCGGGCTGCTGGTCGCCACCAACGTGAGCCCGCTGATCACGCCGTGGGCGTCGCTGGCGATCATCATCTGGCACGAGCGGTGCCGGTCGGCCGGGGTGCGGATCCCCTGGGGGCGCTTCGCCGCGACCGGCGCCGTCACCGCGCTCGTCGTGCTGACCGCGACCGAGGCCGCGCTGCTGATGAGCAGCGGGCCGCTCAGTCCTTGATCTCGCAGATGACCGTGCCCTGGTTGATCGGGGAGCCGGACTGCGCGCTCAGCCCGGTGACGGTGCCGCCCTTGTGCGCGGTCACCGGGTTCTCCATCTTCATCGCCTCGACCACGACGATGAGGTCGCCGCCGGCGACGGTGTCCCCGTCGGACACCGCGACCTTGACCACGGTGCCCTGCATCGGCGCGGTCACCGCGTCGCCGGACACCGCGGCCGCGCCCCCTCCGCCGCGCTTGCGCGGTGTGGCCCTGGCGCCCGTCCCGGCGCCGGACCCGGCCGCGGGTGCGCCGAGGTCACCGGGCAGCGAGACCTCCAGCCGCTTGCCGCCCACCTCGACCACGACGGTGCGCCGCTCGGCGGGGTCCGGCGGCTCGGCGGGCTCGCCGTAGGGCTCGAGCGCGGCGCAGGCGTCGGCGAACTCGGTCTCGATCCAGCGGGTGTGCACCGTGAAGCCGTCGGCCTCGGTGGCGGCGAACGCCGGGTCGTCGAGCACGGCGCGGTGGAACGGGATCACCGTGGGCAGACCTTCGACCGTGAACTCGGCGAGCGCCCGGCGGGAGCGCTCCAGCGCCTGCTCCCTGGTCGCGCCGACCACGATGAGCTTGGCCAGCATCGAGTCGAACTGCCCGCCGATCACGCTGCCCGCGTGCACCCCGGCGTCGAGCCGCACCCCGGGGCCCGACGGCGGGTCGAACGTCGTGACGGTGCCCGGCGCGGGCATGAAGTTGCGCGCCGCGTCCTCGCCGTTGATCCGGAACTCGATGGCGTGCCCGCGCGGCTCGGGGTCGGCGCTGATCGCGAGCCGCTCCCCGGCGGCGATGCGGAACTGCTCGCGCACCAGGTCCAGCCCGGTGGTCTCCTCCGACACCGGGTGCTCCACCTGCAGCCGGGTGTTCACCTCGAGGAACGAGATGGTGCCGTCGAGCCCGACCAGGAACTCGACGGTGCCCGCGCCGGAGTAGCCGGCCTCCGCGCAGATCGAGCGGGCCGCGTCGTGGATGGTCTTGCGTTGCTCGTCGGACAGGAACGGAGCGGGGGCCTCCTCCACCAGCTTCTGGTGGCGGCGCTGCAGCGAGCAGTCCCTGGTGCCCACCACCACGACGTTGCCGTGCTGGTCGGCCAGCACCTGGGCCTCGACGTGGCGCGGCTTGTCCAGGTAGCGCTCGACGAAGCACTCGCCCCGGCCGAACGCGGAGACCGCCTCGCGGACCGCGGAGTCGAACAGCTCCGGGATCTCCTCCTTGCTGCGCGCCACCTTCATGCCGCGCCCGCCGCCGCCGAACGCGGCCTTGATCGCCACCGGCAGGCCGTGCTCCTCGGCGAAGGCCAGCACCTCGTCCGATCCGGACACCGGGTCCGTGGTGCCGGGCACCAGCGGCGCGCCGACCTTGGTGGCGATGTGCCGCGCGGTCACCTTGTCCCCGAGGTCGCGGATCGCCTGCGGGCCCGGGCCGATCCAGATGAGCCCGGCGTCGAGCACCGCCTGGGCGAAGTCGGAGTTCTCGGACAGGAACCCGTAGCCAGGGTGCACCGCGTCGGCTCCGGCGCGGGCTGCCGCGTCGAGCAGCTTGTCCCGGTCGAGATAGCTCTCCGCGGGGGAGGAGCCGCCCAGCGCGAAGGCCTCGTCGGCCAGCCGGACGAAAGGCGCGTCGCGGTCGTCGTCGGCGTAGACGGCGACGCTGGCCAGCCCCGCGTCGCGACAGGCCCGGATCACCCGGACGGCGATCTCACCGCGGTTGGCGATGAGCACCTTGTGCAGGGTGGTCGTGGCGTGCTGCGGCACCGGTGCCTCCATGATCCCTGTTCGACGGTCGTCGCGACGGGTGGCAACCCTGCCGCCCGCTTGGTACCGGCGCAGTCTAAAGCCGCTGCGCAGCCTCGCCCGATGGCGCGCGACACATCACAACGGTGATCTCCTCGCCGGTGCGCGGATACCGCCGTGGACGGGGTTTCGGCCGCCGTTATGACAGCTACGCTGTGCCGGAACTCGCTCACGATCCGTTGCCTGAGCTTGCGGAGGGGGACTCGTGACTGATGCCGGACGCCCGGACGGCGGGGCCGGATCCGCCGGTGGGCTGCCGCCGATCGACACCACCACGGCGCAGTCCGCGCGGATCTGGGACTACTGGCTCGGCGGCAAGGACAACTACCAGGTCGACCGTGATGCCGGTGACCAGGTTCGTGCGCTCATCCCGGACATCGCCGACGGCGCCCGCGCCGAGCGGGGATTCCTGGTCCGCGCGGTGCGCCACCTCGTCGCCGACCGGGGGATCCGCCAGTTCCTCGACATCGGCACCGGCCTGCCGATCATGAACAACACCCACGAGGTCGCGCAGGCCGCCGCGCCGGAGTGCCGCATCGTCTACGTGGACAACGACCCACTGGTGCTCGCCCACGCCCGCGCGCTGCTCACCAGCACACCGGAGGGCGCCACCGACTACCTGGACGCCGACCTGCGCGATCCCGCCACCATCCTGCGCTCGGCGGCCCGCATGCTCGACTTCACCAGGCCGGTCGCGCTCATGCTGCTGGGCATCCTGAACCACATCGTCGACGACGAGCAGGCGCACGCGATCGTGAACCGGTTGCTCGACGCGCTGCCCTCCGGCAGCTACCTGGCCCTGTCGCACTCGACCGCGGAGGTGCACGGCGAGGCCATGCTGGAGGCGATGCGCCGGATCAACGAGAGCGGCGCGACGCCGATCACGGCGCGCAGCCGCGCGGAGATCACCCGGTTCTTCGACCGCACCGAACTGCTGGAACCCGGCGTGGTGTCCTGCTCGCTGTGGCGCCCCGACCCCTGCCAGATCGGCACCCCGACCGAGGTCTACCTCTTCGGCGGCCTCGGCCACCTGTCCTGACGGTGTGGTGCTCTTCAAGAGCCCCAAACCCCCACCGCGCAGGTCTCAAACAGCACCACACCCCCGGCGCGGCGTCAGCCCTCGCCGGTCTGCTCCCGCACATTGCGCTTGATCCGCGCCAGCATGGCGGCCATGCCGCGCAGCCGCAGCGGGCTCACCGCTTCGGCCAGGCCCAGCCGGACGTAGAAGTCGTCGGGCGTGCCCAGCACCACCGGCGCGGGCTCGCCGTCCAGCCCGGCGTGCAGGATCGACGCGAACCCGCGGGTGGTCGGCGCCTCCGGCGGCGCGTCGAAGAAGAGGTGCACCCGCTGGTCCTCGCCCACCTCGACGGCCAGGAACAGCGGCGACTGGCACTCGTGCACCTGCTCCATCGAATCCCTGGCGTCGACGAGATGCTCGGGCAGGTCGGGCAGCTCCCTGGACAGTTCCAGCAACAGCTGCAGCCGATCGTTCTTGCTGACGGACTCGAAGTCGTCGGCCAGCTCGGCCAGCCGGGGCGGCAGCGTAGTGGGCGCGCTCATCAGGCTGATCCCGGCTCGGCGCCGGTCGCGATGGGCACCCGCACCGAGTTGCCCCATTCGGTCCAGGAGCCGTCGTAGTTGCGCACGTTGCCGAAGCCCAGCAGGTGGGTGAGCACGAACCAGGTGTGGCTGGAGCGCTCCCCGATCCGGCAGTAGGCGACCACCTCGTCGCCGGCGTCGAGCCCGGCGCCCTTCAGGTACAGCTCCTCCAGCTCGTCGCGGGCGCGGAAGGTGCCGTCGTCGGCGGCGGCCTTGGCCCACGGCACGTTCGCGGCGCCCGGGATGTGCCCGCCGCGCACCGCGCCCTCCTGTGGATAGTCCGGCATGTGCAGCAGCTCGCCGGTGTACTCGCCGGGTGAGCGGACGTCGATCATCGGCTGGCCCAGGTGTGCGAGCACCTGGTCCTTGAACGCGCGGATCCGGCTGTCGTCGCGCTCCACCACGGGGTACTCGGTGCGCTCCGGCGACGGTATCTCGGTGGTCATCTCGCGGCCCTCGGCGACCCACTTGGCCCGCCCACCGTCGACCAGCCGCACGTCCGGGTGGCCGAAGAGGCTGAACACCCACAGTGCATAAGCCGCCCACCAGTTGTTCCGGTCGCCGTAGATCACCACGGTGGTGTCCCGGCCGATGCCCTTGTCCGACATCAGTTCGGCGAAGCCCGCGCCGTCGACGTAGTCGCGGGTGGTGCGGTCGTTGAGGTCGGTGTGCCAGTCGACCTTCACCGCGCCGGGGATGTGCCCGGTGTCGTAGAGCAGCACGTCCTCGTCGGACTCCACCACCACGATCCCAGGATCGTCGAGCCGCTCGGCCAGCCACCCGGTGGTGACCAGGCGCTCCGGGTGCGCGTAGCTGGCGAGCTTCGGATCGTCGTCGGTGTCCACGGCCATCCTGCGGCGTCCTCTCTTGGCGGATGCGTCTGGCTTCGACCGTGCCACAGCCCGGCCCCCACGTCACGACGGCCAAAGCGTCATCACGACCACAGCTTCACCGGCACCACAGCTTCACCGGCACCACAGCTTCACGGGGACCACAGGGCGACGACCGGGACGCCGACCTCGGCGAGCAGCCTGCGGGTGAGCGGCAGGCTGATGCCGATGATGCTCGACGGGTCGCCGTCGACCCCGTCCACGAACCAGCCACCCCGACCGTCGAGCGTGAACGCGCCCGCCACCTGCAGCGGCTCGCCGGTCCCGACGTAGGCCTCGATCTCCCGCGGCGACGGCGTGCCGAAGCGGACCAGCGCCGACTCGGCGCCTGCCGACTCGGCGCAGCCGCCCGCGGTGGCGTCGAGGCGTAGCACGGCGTGCCCGGTGATCAGCGTGCCGGTCCGGCCCGCCATCTGCTCCCAGCGCTGCCGCGCGGCCTGCGCGGTGCCCGGCTTGCCCACCAGTTCACCGTCGATGTGCAGCATCGAATCGCAACCGACCACCACGGCGTCCGGGTACCCGGCGCGTGCCTGCACGGCGACGGCCTGCGCCTTGGCCCTGGCCAGCGCGGTCACCACCTGGTCAGGCGACGCGCCGGGCAGGCCGGCGAGCAGGGCGTCCTCGTCCACCCCGGACACCCGCACCACGGGGTCGACGCCCGCGGCGCGCAGCACCGCCAGCCGGGCGGGTGAGGCGGAGGCGAGGATCAGGCGCACGGCGCGGCACGCTACCCGCGGCTCAGCGGGGCAGGCCGCTGGCGCGCCACGCGCCGGGGCCGGGATGCAGCGGGACCCGCAGCCGGTGCGCCGGGTCCGCCCACGTCGAGCGCGGCGCGGGCGGTTCCGGAGCCGCCGGTGCGCTCACCGCGCCGAGCACCGCGATCAGCGCGGCGATCTCCTCGTCGGAGGGGTCGCCGCGCACGATCCGCAGCGGGGGATGCTCGCTCACAGCGGGATGTTCCCGTGCTTCTTGGGCGGCAGCGTCTCGCGCTTGTCCTTGAGCATCCGCAGCGCGCGGGCCACGTACGAGCGGGTGTAAGACGGCGGGATCACCGAGTCGACGTAGCCGCGCTCGGCAGCGACGTACGGGTTGAGCAGGGTGTCCTCGTACTCCTGCTGACGCTGGGCGCGCAGCGCCTCGACGTCCTCGCCCTTCTCCTCGGCGGCGGCGATCTCCTTGCGGTAGACGATGTTCGCGGCGCCCGAGGCGCCCATCACGGCGATCTGCGCCGAAGGCCAGGCCAGGTTCATGTCGGCGCCGAGGTGCTTGGAGCCCATCACGTCGTACGCGCCGCCGTATGCCTTGCGGGTGATCACGGTGACCTTCGGGACGGTGGCCTCGGCGTAGGCGTAGATCAGCTTGGCGCCGCGCCGGATGATCCCGTTCCACTCCTGGTCGGTGCCGGGCAGGAAGCCGGGCACGTCGACGAAGGTGAGCACCGGGACGTTGAACGCGTCGCAGGTGCGCACGAACCGGGCCGCCTTCTCCGAGGCGTCGATGTCCAGGCAGCCCGCGAGCTGGGTGGGCTGGTTGGCCACGATGCCCACGCTGCGGCCCTCGACCCGGCCGAACCCCACCACGATGTTCGGCGCGAACAGCTCGTGGACCTCCAGGAACTCGCCCTCGTCGACGACGTGGGTGATGACGTCCTTGATGTCGTAGGGCTGGTTGGGCGAGTCCGGGATCAGCGTGTCGAGCTCCCGGTCGGCCTCGGTGAGCGTGTCGGCCACCGCGCCGTGCGACAGGTCGGGGGCGTCGAACACCGGGGCCTCGGACAGGTTGTTCGAGGGCAGGAACGACAGCAGCTCCTGGACGTAGGACAGCGCGTCGTCCTCGTCGGCGCCCAGGTAGTGCGCGATGCCCGACTTGGTGTTGTGGGTGCGCCCCCCGCCGAGGTCCTCGAAGCCGACCTCCTCGCCGGTCACCGTCTTGATCACGTCCGGGCCGGTGATGAACATGTGCGAGGTCTGGTCGACCATCACCACGAAGTCGGTGAGCGCGGGGGAGTACACGTGGCCGCCCGCGTTCGCGCCCATGATCAGCGAGATCTGCGGGATGACGCCGGAGGCGTGCGTGTTGCGCAGGAAGATCTCGCCGTAGAGGCCGAGCGAGACGACACCTTCCTGGATCCGGGCGCCGCCGCCCTCGTTGATGCCGATGATCGGGCACCCGGTCTTGATCGCCAGGTCCATCACCTTGACGATCTTCTCGCCGTACACCTCGCCCAGCGCGCCGCCGAAGACGGTGACGTCCTGGCTGAACACGCACACCGGGCGGCTGTCGACGGTGCCGTAGCCGGTGACCACGCCGTCGCCGTAGGGGCGGTTGTTCTCCAGGCCGAAGTTCGTGGAACGGTGCCGGGCCAGTTCGTCGAGCTCGATGAACGAGCCCTCGTCGAGCAGCGCGTCGATGCGCTCGCGGGCGGTCTTCTTGCCCTTCGCGTGCTGGCGCTGCACCGCGCGGGCGGACCCGGCGTGGACCGCCTCGTCATTGCGACGGAACAGATCGGCCAGCTTGCCCGCGGTGGTGTGGGTGTCCGGCTCGTCGGTCGGGACCCCGCCGATCGGCTCGTTGGCGCTGCTCATGGTCAGTCACCCTAAACGGCGGCGCGGGGCCGGTGCGTGTGACGACCCCCGCAGGCCGGCGCTCAGTCCAGGACGGCGAGCCCGGCCTTGGCGACGTCCATGTCCTGCGACCAGTGGCCGCCGCTGACGCCGATCGCGCCGACCACCGCGTCACCGACCTTGATCGGGAAGCCGCCGCCGAAGGTGACCAGCCGGTCGATGCCGGTGCGGGCACCGGGTCGCAGCTGCTCGTCGCCCTCGGCGAACTCGTGCCATTCGTGCGTGGCCAGTCCGAACCCGCTCGCGGTGTAGGCCTTGTCCTGCGCGATCTGCACCGACAGCAGGGCGGCGCCGTCCATCCGGCTGAGCGTCTTGAGCACGCCGGACTCGTCGGTGATCGCGATCACCATCGGCACGCCGATCTCGGCCGCCTTCGCCTCGGCCGCGGCCACGATCTCGTGCGCGGTCGCGGTGCTGATGCTGGCCTTCTCGAACGTCACGGCCTTGTCTGCCATCACCGGTCCTTTCTCTCGCGCGCCGGCCGGCCTGCAGGCTCACGCAGCGTGCCGCGACGCGGCGGGTCCGCGCTGCTGTCACCCCAACAGGGGCCCAGCAGGGCAGCCTCCGCGCCACCCTAGCGCCGGAGAGTAGCGTCCGGAGCCGTGTGGTCCGACCTCGAACGGCCGCCGTTGCGCGCCGACGCCCTGCGTGGCGCGCTGGTGGCGCCCGCGGGCCCGTTCGCCGCCCTCGACGTCGTCGCGGAGCTGCCCTCGACGAACACCGCGCTGGCCACCGCGGCACGCGAGGGCGCCGCGGATCGCACCGTGCTGATCGCCGAGCACCAGAGCGCGGGTCGCGGCCGGGCCGCGCGTAGCTGGGTGGCCCCGGCCCGTTCGGGCCTGGCGTTCTCGGTGCTGCTGCGCCCGACCGTGCCGCAGTCCCGCTGGGGGTGGCTGCCGCTGCTCGCGGGCGTGGCGCTGTGCCGCACGGTGGACGCGCTGGGAGCCGTGCCGGTGGCGCTGAAGTGGCCGAACGACCTGTTGCTCGGTCCTGGCATGCGCAAGGCGGCGGGCATCCTCGCCGAGGTCGTCGCGGGCCCGGCCGAGCGGGGCGGCCCCGCGGTGGTGGTCGGCATCGGGCTGAACGTGTCGCTGCGCGCCGACGAGCTGCCGGTTCCGGAAGCGACCTCGATGGCGATCGAGCAGGCCGACTGCACCGACCGCGACCCGCTGCTGCGCGCCGTGCTCCGCGAGCTGGACAGCTGGCTGAGGCCGTGGTCGCAGCACCGCGGCGACCCGGACTCCTCGGGGTTGCGGGTGGCCTACCGGCAGTGGTGCGCGACGCTGGGCGAGCAGGTGCGGGTGGAGCTGCCCGGTGGTCGCGAACTGCTGGGCACCGCGGCGGACGTGGACAGCGAGGGGCGGCTGGTGGTGTCCTCCGACGGGCAGCGACGGGCGCTCTCGGCGGGCGACGTGACGCATCTGCGGGTGCGGTGAGGCCCCCGGGCAGCCGGGTCGTGCCCGGGCCTGGCGTACCCGTTCGGGCGGTGCCGGCAGCGGTACCGTGATCGCACGGTGCTCATCCACCGGGACGCAGTCGGTGTGCGCACGGCGCATGCGGAGGAGGAACAGCGGTGCCCTACCCGGACGACCTGCTCGCCGAGGACGAGCGGGTCATGCTCCACAAGCATCCGCACTGGAAGATGCTGGTGCTGCCGGTGCTAACGTTCCTGCTGATCGCGGCGCTGTGCGGGTACGTCGGCGCGCTGATCGCGGGTCAGACCTGGCAGTTCTCGGGGTGGGTGACGCTGGCCGTTGTCGGCGTCGTCGGTGCCGTGTGGCTGACCCTGGTGCCGCTGTTGCGCTGGCAGACCACGCATTTCGTGCTCACCACGCACCGGGTGCTGGTGCGGGAGGGGATCCTGTCCCGCAGCGGCATCGACATCCCCATCCGGCGGATCAACAGCGTGCAGTTCCGCCACACGCTGGTCGAGCGGATGCTGGGCTGCGGGACGCTGACTATCGAGTCGGCTTCCGACGAGCCGTTGGAGTTCGACGACATCCCGGACGTGGAGCGGGTGCACTCGTTGCTGAACCACGATCTGCACAGCGGTCCCTCCGACTGGGTGGACCGGCGCTGACATGCCGGACGGACTCCCCGACCGGCACGTGGCCGTGGACCTTCCCGATCGGGTGACGATCTGGGAGGTCGGCGCCCGCGACGGCCTGCAGAACGAGTCCGCGGTGGTCCCCGTCGAGGTCAAGACCGAGTTCCTGGACCGGCTCGCCGACGCCGGGCTGGGCGTGCTGGAGGCGACGAGTTTCGTGCACCCGCGGTGGGTGCCGCAGCTCGCCGACGCCGGTGAGCTGCTGTCGCTGCTCAAACGCCACGGCGGGGTGCGCTACCCGGTGCTGGTGCCCAACGAGCGCGGGCTCGACCGCGCGCTGGAGGCCGAGGTCGCCGAGATCGCCGTCTTCGGTTCGGCCACCGAGACGTTCGCCCAGCGCAACCTCAACCGCAGCCTCGACGAGCAGTTCGCGATGTTCGCGCCCGTGGTGGCGCGGGCCAGGGCCGAAGGTCTCGGTGTCCGTGGCTACGTCTCGATGTGCTTCGGCGACCCGTGGGAGGGTCGCGTGCCGGTCGACCAGGTCGTCGGGGTCGGCCGCAGGCTGCTGGAGATGGGCTGCTCGCAGCTCTCGCTGGGCGACACCATCGGGGTGGCCACGCCGGGGCACGTCACGGCGCTGCTCGCGGCGTTCTCTGCGGCCGGGACGCCGGTCGACGCGCTCGCGGTGCACTTCCACGACACCTACGGCCAGGCGCTGTCCAACACCTTCGCCGCCCTGCGATCCGGGGTGAGCTGCGTGGACGCCTCCGCGGGTGGACTGGGCGGCTGCCCCTACGCCGAGTCGGCCACCGGCAACCTCGCCACCGAGGATCTGGTGTGGATGCTCGACGGGCTCGGCATCGAGCACGGTGTCGACCTCGACGCGCTGGTGCGCACCAGCGTCTGGATGGCCGACCGGCTGGGCAGGCCGAGCCCCTCGCGGGTGGTCCGCGCCCTCGGCTGAGCCGGCGGGGGGTTGGGGGCTCTTCAAGGACCACAAACCCCGGTGCGGGGCGCTCTCAACGACAGCAGACCCCCGCTGACGAGTCAGCGGGGGTCTGCTGTCGTTACGGGCAGCGCCACGCGGGGTTTGTGGTCCTTG
>DASXOL010000003.1:0-16568 GCA_036494295.1 Pseudonocardiaceae bacterium | reverse complement strand
CGATGCGCGTCGTCATCACTGGCGCCGGCAGCGTTGGGCGCTCGATCGCCCGCGAGCTGATCGAGAACGGCCACAGCGTGCTCCTGGTCGACCGCGCACCCGACGTGGTCCAGCGAGCGAGCGTCGAGGGCGCTCAGTGGCTGCTGGCCGATGCCGCCGAGATCGCCAGAGCGCGCCGCTACCTCCTGGTCGGCTCGCTCCGGGTCGACGTGGACGACCCGGAGTGGATGCCTCCTGCCGACGTCGGCGAGGTGTTCGCGGCCTATCTGCGGGCCAAGGCTGCTTCCGAACGCGACCTGCGGGCCCGCGAGCTGGACTGGACCGTGCTGCGACCCGGCAGGCTCACCGACGACGACCCCACCGGACGGGTGCTGCTGGCCGAGCCGGGGGTGGTGGAGCGCGCCGATATCAGCCGGGCAGATGTGGCCGCCCTCCTCGTCGCGCTGCTCGACGAGCCACGCACCGCCCGGAGGACCCTGGAGGCGGTGGCCGGGGACACCCCGATCGCCGACGCCGTCCGCGCGGTGGCCGGCGAGTAGCTACCCACCACTCGACTCAGCAGAGGAGGTGCGCTGATGCGCAGTGTCGCGGTTCTCGGTACCGGAACCATGGGCGCGGGTATGGCTGGCAATCTGCTCGGCGCGGGCCTGGACGTGACGGTGTGGAACAGGACCCGGGAGCGGGCGGAGGCGCTGGCCGTCGACGGCGCCCGCGTGGCGGACAGCCCCGCCGATGCCGTGTCCGGTGCGGACGCGGTGCTCACGATGCTCTTCGACGGCGACGCGGTGGCCGAGGTGATGGCCGAGGCGCTGCCCGCCGCGCGCGAGGGCGTGCTGTGGACGCAGACGAGCACCGTGAGCGTCCAGGACGCCGCCGAACGACTGCCCGACCTCGCCAAGCAGCACGGTGCGGTCGTCATCGACTCTCCCGTGCTCGGCACCCGCGGCCCGGCCGAGCAGGGCACTCTCGTGGTGCTCGCGGCCGGGCCCACCGACGTGCGCGATGACGTGGCGCCGGTGTTCGACGCGATCGGCTCCCGCACCGTCTGGGTCGGCGAGCGTCCGGGCGACGCCACCCGGCTCAAGCTCGTCGTCAACGCCTGGGTGCTGATGCTCACCGCCGGGACCGCCCAGTCGGTGGCGCTGGCCCGCGGCCTGGGGCTGGATCCGCAGCTGTTCCTGGACACCATCCAGGGCACCCCCACCGACAGCCCCTACGCCCATTTCAAGGGCAAGGCGATGATCGAGGGTGACTACACGCCCGCCTTCGGCCTGAGCGGAGCGCTGAAGGACAGCGGCCTCATCGCGGCGGCGATGCGCGCCGCCGGGGTGGACCCCGCCGTGATGGACGCGGTGCAGGAGGAGCTCCGGGTCGCGGCCGAGGCCGGGTACGGGGGCGCGGACATGGCCGCGCTGGTGGAGGCATTCCGCCGCTGAGTGCCGGTTGGACCGGTTGGCGGAGTCGGTCATCCCCCGATTGGGTGCCCGCTCGTCGCAGCTTGGGCGCCGCCGACCGAAGTGGACGATCGCCCTCGTCGGTGCTCACCCGGGCGGATGAATGGCTGTGAGGGGCGAATGGGGGCGGGGCCGTCCTCTCGATCGGCCCCGCCCCCATTCGGGGGTGCCCGCGCAACGTGTCCGGCGCTGGAGGGGGATCTCCCTGCCCGCGGTGCTCAGCGCACCTGTTCTGGCGGGATCCGGCGTCAGCGGACCAACGGTCGCAGTGGCGGTCGCTCAGGCAACGACAGCGCCACCGGTCGCGGCACTCCACTTCGTGGGGAGCGGAGGGGTGCTGAAACTGTGTAGTTGTGAACTGCGTAGTTGTGACTGGTGCTGGTGATGCTGGTCCCGCGGGCCGGCGACGGTCGGGGCGACGATGCCGGCCCACGGGGGACCTGGTGTGGCCGGTGATCCGTTCACGTCGTGGTCGGGGGTCACGAACGTCGCAGGATCACCGGCCACAAGGCGGGTTCCCGGCTCTCTCGCGTCGGGGGACCACCGCGAGAGAAGGGACCGCCAGCTCTGTGGAGTTGGGTGGATTCCGGCAATGCCGGAGTTCAGCGCAGTGCGCCCGCCGGCCGGGCGATCGAATCTCCGGGCACTCGGCGGTCGCCCGGGGCGGCGGAATCGGTGGACACCAACTTGGCGTGCGCGGTTCGCCACACGCTGCAAGGGCCACGGCGGATGCGCCACCGGCTCGAACATTCGGGACAGCGGCCGCGGGAATCCGGCTCGTGTGCGGCCAGCAGCGCGCGCCAGCCGTCGGTCAGCCGGGGCAGCTCGGTGCGCGCCACGGACAGCAGCGAATCGGCGTCCGCCCTGCTCGCGAGCTCGTCGAGCATGTCGAGCCGCTCCCATACCGCCTGTCTGAGGATCTGGCCCAGTATCTGGTCCACCTCGCCCACCCTTCCCACTCCCACTCGCCGGGCCGCGTGGCCTGGGATTCCCGACTGAGTCGGTCCCGGTCGCATGCCCTTCGAGTGAACAGAATGAGGGGATTCAACCCGTCATGGGCATGCGCTGCGCCGATCGGGCGTGCTATGACGGTGAACGGTGCGAACCGATCGGCAGAGCCGATCAGCTCTGCCGATGCGTACTTCACCAGCGACAACAAGCGTGCCTACTCTTCTGGCGTCGCCCGTCGGACGGCTAAGGGGGCGAAATGAACGTGACTGGCCCGCAGGACCATCCGGTAGCACCCGAGGCCTGGGACGAACCGGAGATGAAGCGGGCGCTGGTGGACCGTGACATCAGTTCGGTCTACCGGCTGCTGCGGCGAGTGGGTATCTCGCAACGGCAGATCGCCGCCCTGACCGGGCAGTCGCAGTCCGAGGTCTCGGAGATCCTCAAGGGCCGCCAGGTCATGGCCTACGAGGTCCTGGCGCGGATCGCCGACGGTTTGGGCGTCCCGCGGGGGTACATGGGTCTCGCCTACGACGAGGCGACTGCGACAAGCGTGGTCGGACCACCCGACGACGCGCTGGCTGAGGAGGACGAGTCGGTGAAGCGCCGGAAGCTCCTGGCGCACGGTACTGCCGTGTTGTTCGGCACGACCGTGGTCGGAGCCGACAAGGGGGAGTGGCTGCCCAGTCCGACCCAGACGCCGGCACCCAGTCACATCGGAATGACCGACGTCAAGCAGGTCGAAGCGGCCACCCGGGCGATGCGCGCACTGGACTACCAGTTCGGTGGCGGCGCCTGCCGGGACGCGGTCGTGGCGCAGCTGTCCTGGGCGCAGCGGCTGCTGTCCGCATCGGGCAACGAAGGCGTCCGCAAGCGGCTGTTCCGCGCCTTGGCGGATCTGCAGAATCTCGCCGGATGGACCACATTCGACGTCGGATTGCTGGACTCGTCCCGCAACCACTTCGCGACAGCATTGGAATTCGCCAAGCAGTCGAATGACTCCGGCCTGATGTCCAACATCATGTACCGGATCGGCCGAATCTATCTGCACTGCGGCGTGCCCAACGATGCGCTGAAGTGGTTCCAGCTGGGGCAGATCGCCGCACAGGATTCCGGGTCGGAACTGGCCGTCGCGGTGCTGTGCGCCAACGAGGCGTGGGCCTACGCGATGATGAACGACGAGGACCAGGCCCAGAAGCTGCTGGGCAGGGCACGCGACGAACTCGCCCGCGCGCGCGGCGGCGGCGGAGAGGCGCCGGACTGGGTCCGGTTCTTCGGCGACACCGACATGCACGCCATGACCGGCACGGTGCACACGGTGCTCTCGGAGACCGACGTGAAACACGCGGACCGGGCGATCCCCGCACTGATCCAGGCACTGGCCGGGTACAGCGACCTCATGGGCCGCAGCAGGGCCTTCAACCTCAGCATGCTGGCCACCAACCACCTGCGCCAAGGCGACGTGGACCAGGGCACCAGGGTCGGCCGCGACGCGTTGGTCGTGGCCGCGAGCCTGAAGTCGAAGCGGGTGGACGACCGGCTCGAACCGCTGCAGTTGGCCGCCGCACAGCGGACCAGCAGCGCGGACGCACGCGACCTCTCCCAGTCGATCCAGCAGTACTGGGAGCGGGGCCGCACCGCCTGAGGTCTGTCAGGTGACGGTGCTGTCGGCCGTGCCTCGCGACGAGGGGCTCGACACCGGTCTCCGGGCGATCTGTCGCGAGCTCGGGCTGAGCCCGGTCGGCGCCCGGCTGCTCCGCAACGTCAACAACGCGGTCTTCCGGCTGGCCGCGGAGCCGGTCGTGGTCCGGCTGGTGACCCTGCCGTCCTACGTCCGACGGGCCGAGTTGGCGGTCGCCGCGGCCACCGTGTTCGCCGAGCACGGGGTCCCGGCGATCCGGCTGCTGCCCGGGATCGCGCAACCGGTGCGCGCGGGCGAGTTCGTCGCGACGGTGTGGCAGGCGGTGCCGCCGACCGGTCCCGCGCTGGGCGGTGCCGACCTGGCCCGGCTGTTGCGGGCGGTGCACGCGGTGCCCGCGCCCTGCCGTGGGCTGCCGGAGTGGGATCCGCTCACCGACTTCGACAACCGGGTCCGGCACACCACCACGATGACCGGCCAGGACCGGGACTTCCTGTTGCGCCGCAGCGCCGAGCTGGCCGCGGCGGTCGCGCAGCTGCGGTTCGCCCTCCCGACCTCGGTGCTGCACGGCGACGCGCACCTGGGCAACGTCATCTCCGGGCCGGACGGCCCCGTGCTGTGCGACTTCGACTCGTGCAGCGTCGGCCCCCCGGAATGGGACCTGACCCCGGTGGCGGTGGCCGACGTGCGGTTCGGCAGACCCGCCGAGCACCAGCGGGACTTCACCGAGGCCTACGGCTTCGACGTGCGGGGCTGGGAGGGCTTCGACGTGATGCACGGCATCCGGGACCTCAAGCTGATCGCCGGGGTGTTCCCGCGGCCGGGCTCGCCGTCCGCGGTACTCGCCGAGTTCGACCGTCGAATGGCCAGCCTGCGGGCCGGCCGACGCTTCGATCAGTGGCGCGCGGTGCGCCGCTGATCGCGCTCGGTCGACGCGCCCGGCCGACATCAAGGGGTGCGCGGACCGACCCGGACGTCTAATGTCGGCTGAAGTGTCGGCGGCTCCCTGCTCGGGGGTGGGAGCGCTGGTCTCGTTTCGAATCAGAAGCGGGAGATGTTCATGGCCAGCGGCCACCGGGCCCGGATGGGTCCGGCCGACGCACGAGGGGAACGGTGGTGCGGTGGGTGCGGACACCGTGACGCGAACCGCATGGTTTGCGGACCCCTTCACGGAAACTGCGGACACCGCGGACACCGCGGACATCACTGCGCCGCCGGAGCCGCGGGCCCGGCAGGTGCCGGCGCGCTCCGACGATGTCGCCGCGGCCACCCAGCAGGCACCGGACTCGCTGACGATCTCCCACGCCAGATCGCTTCGCGGGCTGCCGCTGGAACAGCTGCGCGACTCGACCGACATCGATCCGACGCCGCTGCACCTCGACGCAGGCGAGTCGCGCGCCCTGCTCGGGGCGTTGCGCAGCGCTTCGGACGCCGCCTCCGCCCGACTCGCCGAGAACGCCAGGGCGCACCTGTCCCGCCGGGAGGGCGGCTGGTCGCCGGACGATCCGCGGGACGTGGAGGCCGCGTTGCACCGCATCCTCACCCGGTCCCGGTTCCTCAAGGGCTCGCGATCCTGCTTCCCGCTGCGCGCCGCGGCGGAGCAGATGCGCCCGTTCATCGAGGCGCGCCGCCCGGTGACCATCCTGGCCAGCGGTTTTCCCTTCAAGCAGCACGACAACGGGCTCAAGGCGGCCGGCCCGTGGCCGGATCTCGCCGAGCTCGGTGCCCTGCTGCGGCTCAAGGAGCTGCAGCGGGCCTTCGCCGAGATCTACCCGCCCGGCCTGCACGTGGTGGTGCTCAACGACGGCGGCTACTCCCGGCCGCGCGCCGCGGTGGAGATGCAGCGCTATCGCGGGCAGTTGCAGCGCTACGCCCAGCTGGTGGGCCTGGGCAGCTCGGTGTTCTTCCACGACCAGTCCCGGTTCGTCGCCAGGCTGCTCGGCCAGGACGGCTGGGACCAGCGGGAGCGCTACCGGCGCACGTTCCGCCAGGTGATCTCGCTGCTCGCGTCCGGTCCGCGCAACCTGTGCGCCGCCGGGCGGGCCGACCAGCGGCTCGCCGAGGCCATGCCGTCCGACCTGCTGGCCGGCGTGCCGTCCTTCCGGGACATCCTGTCCTCGCTGGTGTACTCGGTGCCGGTGCCAGGCGCACCCAAGGTCAACCCGCGACAGTGGGCCTGCGACGTGCTGGCCCGGCCCGACGAGTACTCCGACCCCGACCTGCCGCCCGATCTCGCCGCGGCCCGCAAGGAGCTGCTCTCCTCGGCGTGGGGCGACACGGTGAACCACCTGGCCGCCTCGCTGGCGGATGTGGCCTCCGGGGTGGCACAGCGGTACCCGCCGCACGTCCGGCTGGCCACCGTGGCGTCCCGGCAGGGTTGCAGCGGGTTCTCCTACCTCGGTGGTTCCGCCCTGCTGCCCTGGCACGGCACCGGGTGCCTGGACGGGCGCGGGTTGTTGTGCGCCGAGTTCCTGGTGAGCCTGGACCACCGCGGCTACCTGCCGGTCTACTCGGACTTCATCGGCGACGAGCAGCCGCTGATGATGGTGCCGTTCGCCCGGACCGTGTTCGCCGAGGGGCGGCGGAGGGTGGACCCGGACCTGCTGGCCTCGGCTCGGTTGCGGCCCCGCTGAGGCCATCTGGCGGCCCCCGTAGAAGCCGCTGTGATGTCGTGCCTGCGTCGTGACGCCCTTCGAGTCGAGTCGTTCATCCGGCTAACGGAACGTGCGTTGCCGACGATGTCCGAGCAGAGGCGCCAGCAGGCAGCTGAGCGAACGAGCAGTGAGCGGCGGTGTGCTACGCCGTGACGAAGTGGGGCGGTGCGTGGTGGCAGTGCAGACCGGCGAGCTGATCACCCGGCGACGTGGGTCCACCGGCCGTCGGTTGGGTGGGTATCTGCGCCGCAGCCGCACCGCCCAGCTGGAAGCGGAGTTCCTGGACCGGCTGGTGGACGCCGAGCTCGAGTTCATCCGCCGGTTGCCGGTCCACCTGCGCAGCAAGCCCGCCGAGGCGCTGGCCGTACTCGTGATGCTCGCCCAGTCACATCGGCACTACGCACAGGGCTGGATCAGCCGCCGCGAGCTGCGCGGCCGCGCCGAGAGTTCGATCACCGCGCTGGACGTACTGCGGGACGAGCCTGCGCCCGAGCAACTCGCCTGAACTGACCGTGCTCAGGCCGGTGGGGCGCTTCCGGCCAGCACCGCGGCCAGACCGACCACCGCGCCCATGGTGACCAGCTCGGCAGGCAGCCAACCGGCCAGCGGCGCGCTTCGCCGGGCCTGGACCGCGGGGAGCAGGCGGGTGCGGGCATGGGCGCCGAGCAGCCCCAGGACGAGCACGCCGGCACCCTTGCCGAGCAGCAGCCAGCCGTACGAGGTGTGCACCAGCGCCGCCGGCGAGGGCAGCCGCAACGCCGCGCCGAGCACGCCGGTGGCCGTGACCGCGACGAGACAGGCAGTGGCCAGCGGCGAGTAGCGGGGCAGGGTGGCGGCCAGCAGCTCCCGGCGCGGTGCGGCCAGCCACGCCGTCGCGCCCAGCGCGCCGACCCAGCAGGCCGCGGCGGCCACGTGCACGGCAAGGGCGAGCACCGCCAGGTCGTGCGCCGGAGCCGTCGCGGCGTGCCCGGTCACCGGCAGGGCCAGCACTCCCACCAGCGCGGGTACCGGCAGCAGGCCGTCCGGCACCGATCCGCGTCGCCGGGCCGCCAGCGCACCCGCGGCCGCGACGCCCAGCCCGCAGACCGCGGCCACCACCAGCGCGCGCCCCCCGACCGCGGCGCCGAGGTAGTCGCCCATCCGCCGGACGGGCACCGCGAGCGGCGCCGTGCCGGTCGCGTCGGCCACCTGCAGCCACAGCATCAGCGCGGCCGCCGACGCCCACCCGGCGCCGGCCACCACGAGCGCCCGGTGTGCCGTGGTGCGCGCCCGCGCGGCCTCCCGGGGGCGGGCCCCGCCGATCAGCAGTGGCAGCAGGGTCAACCCCACGGCCCCGACGCCGGTGGCGTCGAACACCGCCCGCGCGGCGGGCAGCAGCCAGCCCGGCATCGCGATGTCCGCAGGTCCGCCCGCCGGGGAGGACAGCGTCAGCGCGAGCCCGGCGGCCAGGCCGCCGAGGCAGCCCAGCGCACCAGCGGTGAGCAGGGCGGGGCCGGGGCGGCGGCGGGCGGCGGCCGGCTCCGTTCTCGAGCCGGCCGCTCTGCCTCCGCTGCTGGACCCGCTGCCGGACCCGCCGCCCCGCCCGCTCACCGCGTTCAGTCGGACCGGCCGACTCTGAGCGCCACCACGACACCCGCCACCAGCAGCACACCGGCGCCGACCAGCCACGGCCAGACCGGGGTCCCGCCGGACCCGTCCTGCGCGGCCGGCCGGTTGGCGCCCACGCCACCGTTCGCGGAGTCCGGCGCGGGCGCACCCGGGGTACCGGTGCCCGGCGTGGTGAGGACGAACCGCACCGCGCCGCGGACCGGGTGGCTGTCGGCCGAGAGCACCTGGTAGCCGATGGTGTACTGACCCGCCGGTCCCAGCGGCTTGACCGGCGACGACACCGTCGGGCCGTCCTCCACGGGCGGTCCCGCCTGCCACTGCTTGCCGTCCGGGCCGGTCACCGTCACGGTGCTGAACCCGGCCTGCACCGGCAGGTCGAAGGTGAGCGTGACCCGCGCCGGACCGGTCGCCAGTCGCGTGCCGTCGGGCGGGTCGGTGCCGATCAGGACGTTGTGCGCGGCGGCGGTACCCGCACCGCCCAGCAGCGCCAGCCCGAGCAGCACGGCCAGCGCAGCGAGGCGTCTCACGCCGAACCACCGCGCCTGCCACGGAGCAGCGCGCCTGCTCCCAGGCCCAGCCCGAGCGCGCCGACGAGCAGACCCGCGCCACCGAGCCACCGGGCGGTGGAGTCGCTGGTGGCGGCGCTCTCGTGCGCGGACTGGCTGCTCACCGACGGTGCCGCGCTGTCGCCGTGCTGGTGGCCGCCCGCGCTGTCGGAGGCCGCTTGCAGTTCGAGGGTCGGTGCCGGGTGCTCCGGTTCCGGTGCCCCTTCCGGTGCAGGCGGGGCGTCCCACTTCACCACCTTGCCGTTGTCGTAGGTCTGGGTCGCGGGCATCACCAGCTTGTCGGTGTTGTCCGGCAGCGGCTGTGCCGACACCACGAAATCCTGGAACTGGTTCGGGCCGATCCGCACACCTGGCTGGGCGGTCCAGACGATCTGGTGCACGGCCTTGGCGTCTCTGACGATCTGGGCGCTCCACCCCGGTACCGCCTCGGTACGCACTGAGGCGATCGGATGGTCGGCGGGCAGTTGGACTTCGAGCTTGACGGTGCCCGCGGCGGGGTCCTCGTTGGGCACCCGGAACGCGAACACCGCGTCGTCGTCTCCCTGGTTGACGGCTCCGGGTTGGACCGTGACGTGGGCATAGGCGGGGGTGGCGAGTGCGATCGCCAGCCCACCGGCAGCGAGCGCGGAAAAGATCAATTTCTTGGACATGCACTGTCTCCATGACGAAAGGCGCCGCGCGCAGGGCGCGCGGAAGCACAAGGGGGTGGGGGGGTGCGCGCGGGACGCGCGATGCGGTGGTGCGGAGCAGGCAGGCCCGCCCCGGTCAGCTCCCCAGCGGTGGCCCCCGGTGCGGTATCAGCGTGCGGAAGAGCAGCTGCAGCGTGACCGGCCGCGGTGGCACCGCGGCCGGCCGGGCCGGTGGGCAGGCCTCCCTCGCCGGTGGTTGGCGCAGCACGGCCCGGCCCACGATCCTGCGCAGCACCGCGGCGACCGCGAACAGGCCGGACTCGGCGCCGGTGAGCAGTGCCGCGGTGAGCAGCGCGGCGGCGGCGTGCGCTGCCGTCATCGCCGCGTCGGCGGGGGCGCTCGCGACCGGTCCGTGATGGCTGCTGAGCCCGTCCAGCAGCAGGTGCATCAACACCTGGCTGACCACGACCGCGCCGAGCATCGCCAGCGGGCCGCGTCGCCGGTCCGCGAGCACGGTGCCTGCCGCCGCCACGCCGACGGTCGCCAGCACGGTGAGCGCCCCGTCCGGTGCGCTGCCGCCGCCCACCACGTGCGCCGCGACCGCGAGGACCGCGTTCACCGTCGCCAGCGCGGTGCCGCGCAGCAGGCGCACCATTCCGCGCTGCGGCGCGAATCCGGCGGGCATGCCGGAAGATTACGGGTAGCGTCCGGCCACCGCAGTGATCCGGCCTGGTCGTTTGCCCCCACCGGTCACGCTGTGTGCGCCCCTGACGTGACGCGGAGGCCCGTCGCATCCGCCGCTCTGCCGCACGGCCGGCGGTTGCGCGCGCCGTCATCTGGTCGTGCGTTGGGCACACCTGCCGGCGACCGCGCCGCCCCTCCGGCCTCGGTCCGGTCACGATCCAGTTTCGGCTCCGGCTGGGCCGGTGCTCGGTCTTGATTGGACGAAACTCGATCGAGTGGTCGCTGAGCAGCGGATATCTCCCCGTATCAGGCGCCTTTGGGTAACAACTGATACCCGATCAGGGGGTTGAAAGGCACCCAAATGGTGACACGTCGCCGGACGCTGAGTTAGCCTCCCTACATGTTGCGGCTGATGCAACCAGCGTTGCTGACACCCCGCCGAGGACCGCGGTCGACGCGGCGCCTGGCAGGACGGTGAGTAGCGGAGCGAGCTCGGATGAAATTCCGGTCCGAGACGACGTCACCAGTCCGGTGCACCGGGCGCTGGCGATCCTCGAACTGCTCGGTTCGGACGAGGTGAACGGCTCGCTCGGGGTCGTGGAGATCGCCCGCCGGTTGGGCCGGGACAAGTCGCAGGTGTCACGTGCGCTGCGGATGCTGGCCGACATCGGCTTCGTCGACCGGGAGCCGCGCACCCTGCGCTACCGGATCGGGACCCGGCTCTTCGCGGTCGCGGCCAAGGCGGTCGACCGGCGGCTGCGCGAGGAGTCCGAGCAGGTCACCGCGCGGCTGGCGGCACTGCTGGGCGAGCGGGTCGAGGTGCTGGTGCGCTGTGGCGCCGAGGCGGTGACGATCTCCTCGTCGGCGCCCGGCCAGATGCTGCTCGCGGTCGGCTGGGTGGGCCGCACCCAGCCGCTGGCCAGTACCGCGGCCGGGCGTTGCCTGCTCTTCGACTCCGAGGACGAGGAGATCGCCCGGTTGCTCGCGGTGGTGGGCATCGAGGGCTCGGGGCCACAGGTGCCGCGCTCGCTCGACGAGGTGGTGCAACGCGTGCGGGCCGACAGCGCACGGGGGTTCTCGATCTGCGTGCAGGAGTCCGACCGCGAGTTCCTGGCGGTCGGGGTGCCGGTGCGCGACGTACACGCAAGAACCGTGGCCGGCCTGCAGGTGTGCGGGCCGCAGAGGCGGATGGAGGAGGCCATGGACGAGACCATCAGGCAGTCGATCGCCGCCGCGCAGGTGATCTCGGCCGCGCTGGGCGGGGCGGACGGCAGACCGCCGACGCTCCCATCGGAGGGGCGCCGCGTCGGCACCGGTAAGGCTGGTGCGTGATGGGGTCCTATCTTCGGTACCTCTCGGAGAACTCCCAGACGCTGCTGTTCTACGCCCAGCAGCACTTCCTGGTGGTGGGCTACTCGATCGCCATCGCCACGGCGATCTCCCTGGCGCTGGCGCTCGTGCTGCACACCAACCAGCTCACGCCGCCGTCGTGGTCCAAGCGGTTCCGGATCAGCAGCCAGGAGGGGGCACTGCTGCTCGCCTCCGCCGCGCTGACCATCCCGTCCCTGGCGTTGTTCGGCCTGCTGCAGCCCATGCTCGGGCTCGGCGTGACGCCCAGCATCGTGGCGCTCACGCTCTACGCCATCTATCCGGTGCTGCGCAACACCGTGGCCGGCCTGTCCTCTGTGGACTCCGCGGTGCTGGAGGCCGCTCGCGGTGTCGGCATGGGGCCGGTGCGCCGGATGTGGCGGGTGCAGCTGCCGCTGGCCTGGCCGGTGATCGTCTCCGGGATCCGGGTCGCGGTGCTGATCACCATCTCGATCGCGGTCGTCGCGGCCATCATCAACGGCCCCGGCCTCGGCAAGCCGTTGCAGGACGGGCTGGCCCGCCTCGGCGCGGTCGACTCGTTCAACGAGGTCATCACCGGCACCCTCGGTTGCCTGGCGGTGGCCGCGGTCTACGAGGTTCTCTTCCTGATCATCCAGCGATTCACCACCCCGAGGGGGATCCGTGTCTGAGACTGTCCAGCCAATGACCGACTCCTCCACCCGAACCGGCCAGCGCCCGATGATCTCGCTCCAAGGAGTCAGCAAGACCTATCCGAAGCAGAGCAAGCCGGCTGTCGCGGAACTGAGCCTGGACGTTCCCGAGGGCGCCATCGTGATGCTCATCGGGCCGTCCGGCTGCGGCAAGACCACCACGCTGAAGATGATGAACCGGCTCATCGAGCCGAGCAGCGGGCGGATCCTGCTCGACGGCGACGACGTCACCGACGTCAACGGCGACCAGCTGCGCAGGCGGATCGGCTACGTGATCCAGCAGGTCGGGCTCTTCCCGCACCTGACCATCGCGGACAACGTCGCGGTGGTGCCCAAGATGCTCGGCTGGGACAAGGCGCGGGTCACCCGCCGGGTCGACGAGCTGCTGCGCCTGGTCGGCATGGAGCCCGGCGACTTCCGGGACCGCTATCCGCGCCAGCTCTCCGGTGGCCAGCAGCAGCGTGTCGGGGTGGCCCGCGGCCTGGCCGCGGACCCGCCGGTGATGCTGATGGACGAGCCGTTCGGCGCGATCGACCCGATCACCCGTGAGCGCCTGCAGGAGGAGTTCCTGGAGGTGCAGCGCCAGGTCGCCAAGACCATCTGCTTCGTGACGCACGACCTGAGCGAGGCGGTGAAACTGGGCGACCGGATCGCCGTGTTCGGACCCGGCGGGCGGCTGGCCCAGTACGACACCCCGGACGAGGTGCTCACCAACCCGGCGGACGAGTTCGTCGCCGAGTTCGTCGGCAGCGGCGCGGCGGTGCGCAGGCTCTCCCTGCTGGAGCTCAGCAGGCTGGAGCTGGAGGAGGTGGTGATCTCCTCCGGCGGTGCGCCGACGAACCGCCATCCGGTTCTCGCGGTGAACGACGCGGGCCGGCCCGAGCGCTGGCTGCATCTGCCCGGCTCGGGTGATCCGCCGCCGCTGGTGGTGGTGCCGCTGTCCGGGACGGTGTACGACGCGGTGGACGTGATGCTCGACGGGCGGGCGCCGCTGGTCGTGGTGGTCGACGACGACGGGCAGCCCCGCGGCGCGCTGCGGTGGGACGCGCTGGTCGGCGACCTGCGGACCAAGGGACGGTTGCCGTGACCGCGGTGACCGCGGGACCTGCCCCCGCCGCGCAGGCGCCACCGCGTCAGCGCAGCTGGGCCAGGCAGAACTGGGACCTGGTGGTGACCCCCGCGCTGGTACTGGGTGGTCTGGCCGCGGTGCTCGGCTGGGCGTCCGTCCACCAGTGGGACAGCGTGGAGAGCCGGGCGTTGCAGCCGTCCTACCTCTGGGCCCGGTTCACCGAACACGTCTGGCTCGCGGTGGCCTCCACCGTGCTGGTGATCGCCATCGCGTTGCCGCTGGGCATCCTGCTCAGCCGTCCCGCGGTGGGCCGGCTACGCACCGGCACGCTGGCGTTCGGCGGGTTCATGCAGGCGCTGCCGCCCTACGGGGTGATCATCCTGCTGGCCTTCATACTCGGGTTCGGCACCACCACCGCGATCATCGCCCTCGTGCTGGCGTCCTTCCTGCCGGTGCTCACCAACACCGTGGTGGGCCTGCGACACGTCGATCCGGCGTTGATCGAGGCGGCCCGCGGGATGGGGATGTCGGCCAGGCAGACGCTCTGGCGGGTGGAGATCCCGCTCGCGGTGCCGGTGATGGTGGCAGGTATCCGGGTGGCGCTGGTGCTCAACGTCGGCACCGCGACGCTCGCCACCTTCATCTCCGCGGGCGGGCTCGGTGAACCCATCAGCAGCATGCTCAAGCTCGGCAGGCCGGAGGCGGCCTTCGTCGTCTCGGCGATCGTCGCGGCGCTGGCGCTGCTCATCGACTGGCTGGCGGGTCTCGCTGAACGAATCGTGGCCGGCCGGACCGCGTAGGACGCGGACCGGCGGTTCTGTTGGATCACGGGCAATCACGGGGAAGAGAACAGGAGGAACTGGTGCGATCGACATCATCGCGGTGGCGCGCACGGCGCGTCGGCGTCGCGCTGGCCGCGCTTGCGGCGACCGCGTCGCTGGTCGCCGGATGTGGCGGCCTGAGCAGCAGCGGGCCGTCCGCGGAGGGCGGCAGTCTGGCCAAGCAGGTGAGCCTGGAGGGCCAGTCGTACACCGTCGGCGGTAAGGACTTCGACGAGCAGTTGGTGCTGTGCCAGATCGCGGTCGCCGCACTGGAGTCGGTCAAGGCCAAGGTCACCGACCGGTGCAACGTGGGTGGCACGCAGGCCACCCGCAACGCCCTGCTCGGCGGCGACATCGACATGTACTGGGACTACACCGGTACCGCCTGGGTGACCTTCCTCGGCCACAAGCCCATCCAGGACAGCAAGGCGCAGTACGAGGCGGTGAAGAACGAGGACCTGGCGAAGAACAAGATCGTCTGGCTCGACCCGACGCCGTTCAACAACACCTACGCCTTCGCCATCAAGAAGGAACGGGCCCAGCAGCTCGGCATCAAGACGCTGTCGGACATGGCGGCCTACATCCGCTCCGGCAAGCCCGGCAACGTCTGCATCGAGACCGAGTACCAGAACCGGGACGACGGCCTGCCCGGCCTGGAGAAGACCTACGGGT
Source organism: Pseudonocardiaceae bacterium (assembly GCA_036494295.1). Classification (GTDB taxonomy): domain Bacteria; phylum Actinomycetota; class Actinomycetes; order Mycobacteriales; family Pseudonocardiaceae. Next base: position 1,785 of record DASXOL010000003.1, on the reverse strand, counting down.
TCCAGATCCCGCCGGACAAGCTGAAGGTCCAGCAGACCGGTGCGATCTACCAGAACACCGCAGGCCAGCAGGAATGCCTGTTCGGCGAGGTGTTCACCACCGACGGTCGCATCCCGCAGCTCGGCCTGACCGTGCTGCAGGACGACAAGAAGTACCACCCGCTGTACAACGCGGCGCCGACGATCCGCAAGGACGTCTACGACCGCGACCCGAACATCGCCAAGGTCTTCGCGCCGATCTCCGCGAAGCTGACCGACCAGGTGATGGCCGAGCTCAACCGGCAGAAGTCCGCGGAAGGCAAGCCGGAGCGCCAGGTCGCGCGTGACTGGCTGGCGAAGGAAGGGTTCATCGCCCCCGGTTCCTGACCGCCGAAACCGCCAACAGCGAAGGGCACCTCGGCCGCATCCCGATGCGGTTCGAGGTGCCCTTTGCGGTGCGGCGAATTCCTGGTGTGCCGGTGCTGGTGCTCTGCGGCAGGAGGTGAGAGCTTACGCTGTGCGCCGCAACGGTGACTGAGGGATAGGAGCGAGAACGGTGCGATCTTCTTCATCGCGGTTCGGTCGCCGACGCGCGGGCGCGGCACTGACCATCGCCCTGTCCGTAGCGTTGCTGGGCGCCGGATGTGCCTCCGGCAACGGCGGGAGCCTCGCCGACCAGGAGTACCCGATCAAGCTGGACGGCCAGTCCTACACCGTCGGCGGGAAGAACACCCCCAGCGGGCAGCTCCTGTGCGAGATCGCGGCCACCGCACTGCAGTCGGTGGGCGCCGACGTGCAGCGGCGTTGCAGCCTCGGCGACACCCAGGCGACCCGCAAGGCGCTGGTCGGCCACACCATCGACATGTACTGGGAGGAGACCGGCACCGCCTGGACCACCCTGTTCAACCAGCAGCCGATCTCGGGCATGTCCCAGCAGTATCGCGCGGTCCAGAAGAAGGACGCGGCGGACAACAAAATCGTCTGGCTGGAAGCGACCTGGGCCAGCAACACCGACGCCTTCGCGGTCAAGACCGACAAGGCGAAGGAGCTGAACCTCCAGACGATCTCGGACATGGCCGCCTACATCCGGTCCGGTAAGCCGGGCACCGTCTGCCTCGACAGCGCCTACCAGCAGAACCAGACCAGCGGACTGCCCGGGCTCGAGCGGACCTACGGTTTCCAGTTGACCCCGGACCGCCAGAAGGTGCTGCCCAGCGCCGACATCTACCCGGCCACCGCGGGCCAGGACTGCCTGTTCGGCAAGGTCAGCGCGGACGACCCGCAGGTGGCCAAGAACGGGCTGACCGTGCTGGTGGACGACAAGTACTACCACCCGTCGTTCAACGACGCGATCACCATCCGCAAGGACGTCTACGACCGCAACCCCGACATCTCGCGGGTGTTCACCCCGGTCGCGCGCCAGCTCACCGACCCGGTCATGTCGAAGCTGCTGCTGGAGATGTCGCAGGGCAAGTCGGCACACGATGTCGCCGTGCAGTGGCTGAACGACGAGGGCTTCGTCGAGGGCGGCAGCTGACCCGACTGCGGCGCCCGCGCCCGCCGGTCCCGGTAACGCGCGGTGCCCACGACCCGGTGGGGTCGGACGCGGCTGTCGGTCCGGCGACCTACGCTGATCCGGTGGACTCTTCGGTGCTGCTCGATTCGGGTGTGGTCACCCGGTGCCGTCGCCGGGTTCACCTCGAGCACGACCCTGCCGCCGCGGACGCCCCGCGGGCGGCGCTGGACCCGACCACAGAGCAGCGGATGGCCGACGCCGCGGCGCACCGCCGGTCGGTGGCGGACCTGC
>DASXOL010000002.1:0-2847 GCA_036494295.1 Pseudonocardiaceae bacterium | reverse complement strand
ACGATCTGCTGGCCGGCCGAGGTGCCGGGGTGCGCACTGGCCCAGGAGATCATCGTGCTGCCGCCGGAGGCCGAGGCCGAGCTGGAGCGGACGGTGGACGACGTCGGCGACACCCGGTCCGAGGACGACCTGAGCCGGGTGGCCGTGCGGGTCGCCCAGCACCACCCGAGTCGCCGGGAGGCGCGGCTGGTGGTCGCCGTGCTGCGCGGTGGCGGGCACTGCTGCCTGCTGCGGGTGCGCGGGGCCGACGGTCAGCCGGACGAGCTGGTGGAGCACGCCGACCTGGCACCGAACCTGGTCACCGCGCTGCTGCGCACGCTGGACGACGACGCCTAGGACGCTCCTGAAAAACGCGGCGTGTGTCGGTCCTGGTTGGGGTGAGCGGGCTGGGAGGATTGGTGGGTGCAGGGACGGTCTGATCCGCAGCGCGAGATCTTGGACGTGGAGTCGGTAGCGGGGCATTTGTTGCCTGAGGGTGGGGTGTTCGCGTTCCTGGCCGCGCACCGCCGGGGGCTGTTTCCCGAGGAGATGTTCGCTGACTTGTTCAAGCCCGGTGGGCGTCCGTCGGTCCCGGCGGAGGTGATCGCCTCGGTGATTGTGTTGCAGACGCTGCATGGGTTGTCGGACACCGAGGCGGTGGAGTCGGTGACGTTCGACCTGCGGTGGAAGGCGGCGTGTGGGTTGGCGATCACCGCGACGGCGTTCCACCCGACCACGTTGACCTATTGGCGGCGCCGGTTGGCTGCCTCGGACCGCCCGAACCGGATTTTCGACGCGGTCCGCGCGGTGATCGCGCAGACCGGGGTGTTGGCCGGGAAGACCCGCCGGGCGGTGGATTCCACGGTGCTCGATGACGCGGTCGCTACCCAGGACACGGTCACCCAGCTGATCGCCGCGATCCGCCGGGTCGGCCGCGACGTGCCGGGCGCGGCCGCGGTGATCGCCGCGCACTGCGCGGGGCATGACTACACCCAGCCGGGCAAGCCGCGGATCGCCTGGGATGACCCGGTTGCCCGCGAGCAGCTGCTCAACGCGCTGCTCAGTGACGCCCACCGGCTGTTGGGGCAGCTACCCGAGCAGGAACTCGCCGCGAAGCCGGCTGAGGCGGTGGCGTTGCTGGCGCTGGTGGCCGGCCAGGACGTCGAACCGGCCGAAGACTCTGATGGCACCGACGGGCGGTGGCGGATCGCCCGTCGAGTCGCCCCAGACCGGGTGATCTCCACCGTCGATACCCAGGCCCGACACGCGCACAAGACCCGCGCACGGCGCCAGGACGGTTACCAGGCCCACATCGTGGTCGAGCCTGACACCGGGATCATCACCGACACCGCGCTCACCCCGGCCTCTGGGGCGGACAACTCCGACGCCACGGTCGGTGTCGAGCTGCTGCTGGGCATCGATCAGCAGCCCGAGCAGCCCGAGCGGTGGGAGGTGCTCGCGGACTCGGCTTATGGCACCGGGAACGCGCTAGACGCGATCGTCCGCGCCGGACACACCCCGATCATCAAGCCGTGGCCGCTGCGCCCGGCCGTGGACGGCGGGTTCACCCTCGACGACTTCACCGTCACCGAGCCCGACGGCGACCAGCCCGGGTCGGTGACCTGCCCGAACGGGATCACCCGGCCCATCAGCCCCCGCCGCGGTGTGAGCTTCGGGGTGGGCTGCCGCGGATGCCCGCTACGGACACGCTGCACCACCAGCAAGACCGGCCGCTCGCTGACCCTGCACCCTTTCGACGTGATCACCCGAGCCCACCGCGAACGCGCCCGCCAGCCGCGGTTTCAGACCGTCTACCGCCAGCACCGGCCCATGGTCGAACGCTCGATCTCCTGGCTGGTCGCCGGCGGTAACCGGCGGCTGCGCTTCCGCGGAACCGGGCCGAACAACCAGTGGCTGCATCACCGCGTCGCCGGACTCAACCTGCGCCGCCTGCTTGCCCTTGGGCTCACCCGTACTGCCGGGACCTGGAGCATCGCAGCAGCCTGACCACCTGCCCGCCCCGCGGTCGTGACTGGACCCATCACGAACCCAACCCGACCTCGACAGACAGGGCCGAACTCGTCACCTGAACCTCCGGAACCACGGACCCGAGGCCAACACAGACAGCCTTCAAGAGGCTGCACACCACCCAAACCCGCCCAAGGCCCCTATTTCAGGAGTCTCCTAGGCCAGCGGGACGCCCGCTGCCACGATCATCCCCGTGTCCCCGCGCGTGTCCCGGCCGCTGCCCCTCCTCGGCGCGGCGCCGCTCCTCACCGCTGGCCTCGTCGGCCTCGTCGGCTTGATCCTCGCGCTCGCCGCGTGCACCTCCGCGACCCCGGGCCCGCCGGCGCCCGCCGCGCCGCCGCCACCGACCGCCGACGGCGGCATCACCCCGCTCGTCATCTCGGCCCTGGCACCGGACCCGATCCCCGTCCGGGGCAGCGACGACCGGGTGCACGTCAGCTACGAGCTCCAGGTGCTCAACACCGCGCCGAAGGACGCCACCATCACCCGGGTCGAGACGCTGGCCGAGGACGGCAGGGTGCTCGCCACCGTGGCGAGCCCCGAGGTGGTGGCCAGGTCGTTGATCGTGGGCGACTACCAGCTACCGCCGGTGCCGGCCGCCACGGTGCCCGCCGGCCGCACGGTGCTGCTGATCCTCGACGACGTCTACGCCGACCGGGCCGCCGTGCCCGCCGCCGTCACCCATCGCGTCGAGGCCCGGTTCGCACCGCCCGCCACCGCTCAGGCCGAGTTCGCCGGCAACTTCCCCGAGCACGCGGAGCAGGTCGGTGGCGTGGTCCGAACCGGTGCCGGTGAGCCGGTCGTGATCGGCCCGCCGATGAACGGGACCGGCTGGTGGGC
>DASXOL010000001.1:0-14917 GCA_036494295.1 Pseudonocardiaceae bacterium | reverse complement strand
GAGCAGCAGGGAGAGCACCGCGCCGCTCACCGCCGCCATCCTGGACCGCGCGGCCATCGAGCCGGAGGCGTCCACGGCGAAGAGCACCAGGTTGGACTCCCGGCCCTCGCGCACCGCCATCCGCACGTCCTGCCTGCGCAGCTCCAGGCCGGGGCCGCGACGTCCGCGGTCGTGCTGGTAGGGCGCCGCGGCGGCGAGCGTGCCCAGCAGGTGCAGCCCGCTGCCGCCCGCGGGCGAGGCGCGCACGGTGCGCCCCGCGCTGGTCCGCGCACGGGACCGGCGCCCCGGAGCGCCCGCGCCGACACCGGGCAGCTGCAACAGCCGGGCACGAAACGGCGACGCCGGTGCGGGCGCGGGCCGCTCGGGCGCGACACCGCCCGGACTGCCGGGCGGCTGCTCCGCGCCGCGCCGGCCGTCCGGACTCTGACCGTCCGGACTCTGACCGTCCGTACCCCGGGCCCCGGTGGCGGGCTCGTCCTGCGGCGGCTCCGGGGCGCCGCCGCCGGGACCGTCCGGCGGGTCCTGCGGGTCGTCCTCGCGGGCCTGCTCCAGCGCGTTCTGCAACTGCTCCTGGTCGAGACCGGGCTCGTCGAACGGGTCGCGGCGGCGGCGATGCGGCAGCGCCAGCCGGGCGGCGACCCGCACGTCCTGCTCGGCCACCTCCGCCGCGCCACGCCACGCGGCATGCGCCACCGCGGTGCGCGCCAGCACCAGATCGGCCCGCATGCCGTCGACCTCGAAGGCGGCGCAGACCGCGGCGATCCGGCGCAGCTCGCCGTCGGTGAGCACCACACCGGGCAGCGCGGCGCGGGCGGCGGCGATGCGCCCGGCGAGGCCGGCGTCCTCGCCCTCCCACCGCGCGGCGAAGCCGGCCGGGTCGGACTCGAAGGCGAGCCTGCGGCGCACCACCTCGGCCCTGGTGTCGACGTCACGGGAGGCGGCCACCTCGACGGTGAGCCCGAAGCGGTCCAGCAACTGCGGGCGCAGCTCGCCCTCCTCCGGGTTCATCGTGCCGACCAGGAGGAACACCGAGGAGTGCGTCACGGAGACGCCGTCGCGCTCGACGTGCGCGCGGCCCATCGCGGCGACGTCGAGCAGCAGGTCGACCAGGTGGTCCGGGAGCAGGTTGACCTCGTCGACGTAGAGCACCCCGCGGTGCGCGGCGGCCAGCAGTCCGGGCTGGTAGGCCGAGACGCCCTCGGTGAGCGCCCGCTGCACGTCGAGCGAGCCCACCAGCCGGTCCTCGGTGGCACCCACCGGCAGCTCCACCAGGCGGGCCGCCCGGGTCTGCGCGTCGTCGGCCAGGTGCGGGCCGTCCGGGCAGATCGCGTCCGGCGCCAGCGGATCACACCCGAAGCGGCACCCGGGCACCACCGCGACCGGTGGGAGCAGCGCGGCCAGCGCGCGCACCACGGTCGACTTGGCGGTGCCCTTCTCGCCGCGTACCAGCACGCCGCCGATTCCCGGGTGCACCGCATTCAGCAGCAGGGCCAACCGGAGATCGTCGTGTCCGACGACCGCGGCGAACGGATAGCGCGCAGCGCTCACTCACTGGTCCCTTCTCGGATGTGCCACTGGCGGGCGCGGGTCCGGCAGTACCGCCCGGCTACCTCCCCGGCGCCTCGCCATCATCGTCGCAGACGCCGACCCCTGGACCGGTCAGCGCACGGCGCCCGGGACGGTGGCCGAAGGGTCCCGGCGCATCGGGATGTGCGGAATGCCGTCCTCGACGAACTCGGCTCCGGCGGGCTGGAAGCCGAACGCGGCGTACAGCTCGGTGAGGTGGCTCTGCGCGTCCAGCACGCACGGGGTATCCCCCACCTCGGCCAGTGCCGCCTCGAGCAGCCGCCGGGCCGCGCCCCGGCCCCGCGCGTGGCGGGCCACGCAGACCCGGCCGATCCGGAAACTGCCGTCCGGGAACTCCAGCAGTCGCAGGGTGGCCCGTGGATCCTCGATCGCGCCGTCCGGGGCCAGCCAGTAATGCCGGGTCGTGTCGTCCAGGTCCCGGCCGTCCAGTTCCTGGTACGGGCAGGCCTGTTCGACCACGAGCACCTCGACGCGCAGCCGTAACAGCGCGTAGACCATGGCGGGGGCGAGATCTGCGGCCAGCCTCCGGTGCAGCAGGGTGTGATCCATCAGTCCTGCCTACCAGACCAGGCCGGGTCCGCGCCGCGTCAGGCAGGCGGTGCGGCCAGCACCGGCGAGGCGGAGTTGGCCTGGGCCGCGACGTCGGCGGCATAGGTCGCCACCCGGGTGTAGACGCCGGGGCTGCCGCGGCGCCCACAGCCGCTGCCCCAGGAGGTGAGCCCGATCAGCCTGCCGCCCGCGACCAGCGGCCCGCCGGAGTCGCCGTAGCAGGCGTCCACGCCGCCCTGCGGATCGCCCGCGCAGGTCATCGCCTGCGACTTGTACTGCGGGAAGGCGGTGGAGCAGTCCGCGTCGGCCTCCAGCGGCACTTCGGCGCTGCGCAGCTCCGACGAACTCGGACCGCGCTCGGCGGTGTAGCCCCAGCCCATGACCGTGGCGATGGTGCCGGGGCGGTACGCGTCCTGCCGGGTCTCCAGCGGAATCGGGTTGTAGGGCAGCGCCCGGTCCAGCCGCAACAGCGCGATGTCGGCGCCGTCCATCGGCGAGCGGTAGGCGGGATGCACCCAGGTGCCCAGCACCGTCCGCTCGTTGCCGTCCCGGCTGTTCAGGTCGGTGCGCCCGGCCACGACGCGGATACTGCCCGGGGCGTAGCCGCTGACGCAGTGCGCCGCGGTCACCACCTCGTCCGGAGCGATCAGCGCGCCGCCGCAGTACGCGGACTCGCTGGCCGAGGTGATCAGGGCCACCGCCCACGGGTACTGCGTGGTGTTCGCGGTATGCCCGCCGACGATCATCGGCCGGGCTGGGCTCTTCGGCACGGCCGGGCCACCCGGCCCGTTCCCGCCGGGCGGATCACCGGCCGGTGGTTCGCCCGCTATGGCCATCGGCGTGCACAGCACCCCCAGCAACACCGAGGTCGCCAAGGCCGCACGCCCGATCTTTCGAATCCCCACCCGGCCTCCCGCCGCTGCTGGCTACGCCGCGCCACCACATCAGGTGGCGCTGGAGGAGATCAAGCCCGGGGTGACCAACACTACCCGGAGGAGCACCGTTTGTGCGGTGTGTAGCGACAGTCCCGCCATTCGGGTTCCATACGAATTTCGTCCCTCCTGCGTCCGCGGGCTGGACACCGGGGTGTCGCCGCCGGGTCCCTGTGTCACGGTGGACAGGTGCTGGCCCGGTGCGTGCTTCCGTTGCTCTGCGCCGCGGTCCTCGCGGCCGGGCTGCTGGCCTGCGGCGCGGTGCCGGAACCGGATCCCGCCGGCGACGCCGGACGCCACCCCGCGCCGTCACCGCCGGCCGCATCCCCCGCGCGACCCCCGGCGTCCGCGCCGCAGCCCGGGCCGGCACCACCGGCGCCGCCGTGGGTGGTGGGCGCCCGTCCGCTGCCGCTGCGCCCGGACAGGTTCGGCGAGGTGCTGCCCACCCCCGCGGTGCTGACCGACCGGATGCTGCCCACCGCGGACCTGCTGCCCCCGCCGCCGACGGGGACCTTCGAGTCGACGATCAGCCGGGTGCCGCCCGACGTGCTGGCCCGCAGCACCTGGCAGGCCGGCTGCCCGGTGCGGGCGGCGGACCTGCGCTACCTGACGATGTCCTTCGTCGGCTTCGACGGCCGCGCGCACACCGGGGAGATGCTGGTGAACGCCGGCGTCGCGGCCACCGTGGTGACCGTGTTCCGGCAGTTGTTCGCCGCGCGCTTCCCGATCGAGGAGATGCGGGTGACCTCGCCCGCCGAACTGACCGCGCATCCCACCGGGGACGGCAACAACACCTCGGCGTTCGTCTGCCGTCCCACCCGCGGCGAGACCCACTGGTCGGCGCACGCATACGGGCTCGCCATCGACCTCGACCCGTTCCAGAACCCCTACAGCCGCGCCGACCTCGTCCTTCCCGAGCTGGCGTCGGCCTACCTGGACCGGGGGTGGCTGCGCCCGGGAATGCTGGTCGCCGGAAGCGAGCCGGTCGCCGCGTTCGACGCGGCCGGCTGGACCTGGGGCGCGCGGTGGACCGATCCCGTCGACCGCATGCACTTCTCCGCCACCGGGCACTGAATCACCGGGTCAGTCCTCCAGCTCGCCCTCCAGCTCCAGGTAGACCGCGCGCAGCGCGTCGAGATCGGCGTGGTCCGGCTGCTCCCAGAGGCCGCGGTCGGCGGCTTCCAGCAGCCGCTCGGTCATGCCGCGCAGCGCCCACGGGTTGGACCGGCGCAGGAACTGCTGGACCGAGTCGTCGAGCACGTAGGACTCGGTGAGCTGGTGGTACATCCAGTCCTCCACCACGCCCGCGGTGGCGTCGAAGCCGAACAGGTAGTCCACCGTGGCGGCCAGCTCGAACGCGCCCTTGTACCCGTGCCGCTGCATCGCGGCGATCCAGCGCGGGTTCACCACCCGGGACCGGAACACCCGCCGGGTCTCCTCGGCCAGGGTCCTGGTCTTCACCGCGTGCGGCACCGCGGAGTCCCCCACGTACGCCGCCGGGTCGCGCCCGGTGAGCGAGCGCACCATGGCGACCATCCCGCCGTGGTACTGGAAGTAGTCGTCGGAGTCGGCGATGTCGTGCTCGCGGGTGTCGACGTTCTTGGCGGCCACCGCGATCCGCCGGAAGGCGTGCTCCATGTCGCCCCGCGCGGCGGCGCCGTCGAGACCGCGGCCGTACGCGTAGCCGCCCCAGGTGGCGTACACCTCGGCGAGATCGGCGTCGGTGCGCCATTCCCGGCTGTCGATCAGCGGCAGCAGCCCGGCGCCGTAGGCCCCCGGCTTGGACCCGAAGATCCGGGTGCGGGCCCGCCGGTCGTCGCCGTGCTGGGCGAGATCGGCGCGGTAGTGCGCGGCGACGTAGTTGTCCTCGTCGCGCTCGTCGAGTGCCGCCACCGTGGCGACGGCGTCGTCGATCAGGGCCACCACGTGCGGGAAGGCGTCCCGGAAGAAGCCGGAGATGCGCAGCACCACGTCGATGCGCGGCCTGGCCAGCTCGGCGAGGTCCACCACCTCCAGGCCGCTGACCCGCCGGGAGGCGTCGTCCCAGGTGGGGCGGATGCCGAGCAGAACGAGCACCTCGGCGATGTCGTCGCCCTGGGTCCGCATGGCGCTGGTGCCCCACACGGTGAGGCCGACCGACGACGGCCACTCGCCGGTGTCGGCGCGGTGCCTGGCGAGCAGCGAGTCGGCCAGCGCCGCGCCCACCTCGAAGGCGTTGCGCGAGGGCACCGCCTTGGGGTCCACCGCGTAGAAGTTCCGGCCGGTGGGCAGCACGGACACCAGCCCGCGGGTGGGCGAGCCGGACGGACCGGGCTCGACGAACCGCCCGTCCAGGGCGCGCAGCACGTTGCCGACCTCGGCGGGGGTGCCCGCCAGCCGGGGCACCAGCTCGGTGCAGCCGAACCGCAGCACGTCGGCGATCCGGTCGGCGGAGCGGACCGCGGCGTCCTGCCAGTGGCCCAGACAGTGTGCGACGGCGCGGTCCGCCAGCTCCGGTGACCACGGCCGGGCGCCGTCGGCGGGGCCGGCCAGGTGCTCCAGCAGCGCGCGGGCCGCCGACTCCAGATGGTCGACCACGTCGCTGGCGCGCAGCTCGCCCGCGCCGAGCGCGCCGTCCTCGGGCAGCAGCACGGCAGGTGCCTTGACCGGCGCGCCGGGCTCGGCGAGCAGCTCCTGCTCGTCCATGCCGATCCACTCGGCGAGTGCGCCGCGCAGCCCGGGAAGCGCGCCGCGGCTGCCGAACACCTGGCGGGCGCGCAGCACCGCCAGCACGTCGTTGACCAGCTCGGCACCTTCCGGCGCGCGGCCCAGCACGTGCAGCCCGTCGCGGATCTGCACGTCCTTGATCTCGCAGAGGTAGCCGTCGAGGTGCATGACGAAGTCGTCGAAGTCGTCCTCGCCGGGCTGCGCCTCGGTCCCGAGGTCGCGGTGCAGCTGGGCGCTCTGGATGAGCGTCCAGATCTGGCTGCGCAGGGTGGGCAGCTTGTCCGGGTCCAGCGCCTGCACCGTGGCGTACTCGTCGAGGAGCTGTTCCAGCCTGGCCAGGTCGCCGTAGGTGTCCGCCCTGGCCATCGGCGGGATCATGTGGTCGACGATGGTGGCGTGCGCGCGCCGTTTGGCCTGGGTGCCCTCGCCGGGGTCGTTGACGATGAACGGGTACACCAGCGGCAGGTTGCCGAGCACCGCGTCCGGGGCGTCCTCGGCGGCCAGCCCGAGGCCCTTGCCGGGCAGCCACTCCAGGTTCCCGTGCTTGCCCAGGTGCACCAGGGCGTGTGCGCCGAAGGAACACTCCAGCCACCGGTACGCCGCCAGGTACTGATGCGACGGCGCCAGCTCCGGATCGTGGTAGATCGCCACCGGTCGCTCGCCGAACCCGCGCGGTGGCTGGATCAGCAGCACCACGTTGCCGAACCGCAGCGACCCGACGTAGATCGCGTCGTCGGCGACGTAGAGCTCACCGGGCGGTGGCCCCCATGCCGCCACCACGGACTCGCGCAGCGGCTGCGGCAGCGCGGCGAACCATCCGGCGTAGTCCTCGCCGGGTATCCGGATGGCCGCGCCCGCCATCTGCTCCTCGGTGAGCCACTCCACGTCGTGCCCGCCCGCCGCGATGAGCTGGTGGATCAGCGCGTCACCGTCGAGCGTGTCGACGTCCAGGCCGCCGAGGTCGTAGCCGGCGTCGGCGAGCGCGCGCAGCGGTACGACGGCGGAGGCCGGGGTGTCCAGCCCGACCGCGTTGCCGATCCGCGCGTGTTTGGTCGGGTAGGCCGAGAGCACGATGCCGAGGCGCTTGTCCCCCGCGGGCACGTGGCGCAGCCGGGCCAGCGCCATCGCGGTGCCCGCCACCCGGGCGGCCCGCTCCGGATCGGCCACGTAGACCGGGATCGCCTCACCCTCCGCTTCGCCGTGGTCGGTCCGCGGCTCCTTGAACGAGAACGGCACGCTCACCAGCCGGCCGTCGAACTCCGGGATGGCGACCTGCATGGCGGCGTCCATCGGCGAGAGCGCCGCGTCGCTGTCCTGCCAGGTCTGCCGGGAGGTGGTGAGGCAGAGCCCCTGCAGCACCGGCACGTCGAGCGCGGCGAGCGCGCCCGCTTCCCAGGCGTCCTCGTCGGTTCCCGCGCTGCCGCCCGCGGCGAGCACCGTGGTGACCACCACGTCGCAGCGGGCCAGTAGGTCGCGCAGCCCGCGTGCCTGCTCGCCGTCCAGCCCGCGCAGGGACCCGCAGAACACCGGCAGCGCGTTGCCCCCGGCGGCGCGGACCGCGTCGGCGAGCACGTCGACGAAGCCGGTGTTCCCGGCCAGGGCGTGCGCCCGGTAGAACACGATGCCCACGGTGGGCCGCGCCGGGTCGGTCCCTGGCTCCCCGTGCACGCCGAACTCCGGGGTCGGCGCGGGCGGCTCGAAACCCTCGCCGGTGAGCAGCACGGTGTCGGAGAGGAACCGGGCCAGCTGCGCCAGGTTCGCCGGGCCGCCCGCGACCAGGTAGCGAAGCGCCTCCGCGGCCACTCCGGCGGGCACCGTGGAGACGGCCATGAGCTCGGCGTCCGGGGTGGCCTCGCCGCCGAGGCAGACCGTCGGGAGCCCCGATCCGAGCAGCGCGTCGAGGCCGGGCTGCCAGGCGCGACGCCCGCCGAGCAGCCGGACCACCGCCAGGTCCACCCCGTCGAGCAGGGTGGGAAGGCCGCCGGGATCGGTGCGGGCCGGGTTGGCGACCCGGTAGCCGGCACCGCAGGCGCGGGCGGCGAGCAGATCCGTGTCGGCGGTGGACAGCAGCAGAATGCGCACGTGAACCCCTCCTCCGGGCTGGCGCGACCCGGTCAGGCTGGAACGGCGGGACGAGTTTCTGGCTTGGCCGCACGGCCACACAGTTGCGCGACAGCCCCGGAGTCACACCGGGTTCCTCGCACACCGCCGTCGAGTGCGGCCGATCCTATCCGGCCCTCCGGCCCTGGCCCGCGCGGCGGCCGCGTCGATCACCATCCGCATGCCTCCCCGGCACCGGTGCCTGCCCCCGGTGGACAGGTTGCGTTCAGCCGGACGCTAAGCCTTCTGGTACCGGTCGCCGTCCCGGGTGAGCGTTCTGTCCGTCACGAACTCGTCGAGGACTGTCCGGACGTTCTCGACCAGCCGGGTGGTCACGTTGAGGTTCCATATCGGCACCGCCCACGCGAGGATCTCGGGCACGGAGAAATCCGGTCGCTGACGTCGCGCCAGCGCCTGCTCCACAATGACCTCGGCCTGGTCGCGCAATGGCCTGGGCAGCGCGGGGAACTTGAGCCGGGTCAGATCCACCAGACCGCTCAGTGGTTTGACCCTGGCCTCTTTGTTGTTCAACTGCCAACTGATGACGCGGGCGTTGGAGAAGAAGTTCGAACCGCCGAGCGACTTGGGCACGATGTGATCGATCTCCGGGGCGTTGGCGGCGCCCCGCTGATCGAGGACCTGCTGCGGGTCGCCCGGGTCGTCGGAGCGCAGTTGACCGCCGTGGCGCGCCATGTTGGCCTGCAGGATCAGGGTGCGTTGCTCGGCGCTGAAGTCGGTGAAGGAACCTACCGCCGTCGTCATCGCGATGCCCGCCCCGGCCGCGACGCCGTTGAGGCGCTGGATGTCGAGAATCTCGTACGGACGCTTGGCGGGGTCGTCCGGGTAGAACGCCGTGGCGGATCTCGGCAGATGACCGTGCTTGTTGACGTACTCGCTGAAACTGAGCTCTCCCAGCAGGAAGTTCTCGGCGGGCAGATCGGTCGTGAGCGGGGTGCGAGGTGCAGTGCCGTCGGGATTGACGGCGCGTTCCTGGCCGGGTGAAAGCCGGGGGGTGCGGACGATGTCGGCCGGCTGTGACAACGTGATCGCCGGGGAAACCGCGGCCCATCCACCGCTCGGGTTCTTGCGCTCGAGCAGCACGGTGAAGGTGGTGGGCACCTCGGGGGCGGTGGCGGCGGTGTAGGCCAGTGTGACGTTCATCCGATAAGTGCCGTGGTTGGTGGCGATGTGCGTCTTCGTCGCATCTTCCATGTTCTTCCATGCTCCCCGGTTGAAGCCCGGGAACATGGGGACGACGTTGTCGGACACGTTGGGACCGCCGAGGTGGAGCCCGATCAGGTGGCCGCCGTCGTAACCGAGAAGCGGGTTGACGGCGGGGCCGTGCGGGCCGGTCTGTTCGTACGCTTGGGCAGTGGCGGTCCTGCCCCGGCTCGGCACCCCGGTGGCGGCGACCCGGTCCGACACCTGCGACGGCCGTTGACCGGTCCAGAAAGTCGGCGGTCCGGTTCCGGTGCCCGGCGCGACCTTCGTGAAGTCCTCGGCGTCGTAGTCCCGTTGCAGGACCACGACGGGGATCGACCCGGCCGCGCCGGTGTCGCGGGTTCGGGTGCCGGCCGGGGCGCCGCGCAGCAGGCTCGCCACCGCGGCATTGCCCGCACTGCGCTGAAGTTCGAGCAGGTACCGCTGATGGGCGGCGCCCTGCGACGACGGTCCGGGCGGCCGGGCGAGCTTCGCCGATTGCGGAACGGCGCTTCTCTGGTGTACGCCCTTCACCGAATCGACCTCCCCGCCCGCACCCGTGGTGGATTCCGGGAATTGGCGCGCCGGAATATCCACGCTCCTGCCGGATCCAGCATCGAGCCAGGTTCACAGCGACGTCAAGCGCGCGTGGCAGCTCTTCGGTGCGCCCGGCACAAAGCCGCATTCCGCGGACTATCGGCGTTTCCGAGTGGGCACGCAGGTGCCGGGCGGGACGAAGGGCAGACCGGCCGGGGCGCCGTGACAGATCAGCTCCGCCAGCGCGTCGGTGTCCAGGTGGCGTTCGACGAGATCGCCGAGCAGGTCGAGCTGGGCGGCCCTGGCGGCGCCGAAGTCGGTGTCCGGTGCGGCGCGGAACCGGTCGCGCCCGGCGAGCCGCGCGGCCCGGTGCAGCAGCTCGCGGCGGAAGCCGTCGTTCTCCAGCAGGCCGTGCCAGTGGGTGCCCAGCACGTGTCCGCCGTCCGTTCCCTCGTCGATGTCGGTCACCAGCGCGGCGCCACCGCGCCGCACCACCCGCCCGTGGTGGATCTCGTACCCGCTGACCGGCTGCCCGAAGGCGGTGCCGGTGACCCGGCCGAGATGTTTCACCGGGTCGAACACCACGTCGAGGTCGAGCAGCCCGAGCCCGGCCACCTCACCCGCGCCGGACTCCACGTCGTCCCGGATGCTGCGCCCCAGCATCTGGTAGCCGCCGCAGATCCCGACCACGGGACGCCCCGCGCCCGCGTGCGCCGCCACGGCGTCGGCCAGCCCGGTCCGGCGCAGCCACGCCAGGTCCGCCACGGTGGACTTCGACCCGGGCAGCACGACCAGGTCGGCGTCGGCGATCCGGGACGGCTCGGTGACGTAGCGGACCGCGACTCCCGGCTCACAGGCCAGGGCGTCCACGTCGGTGCCGTTGGAGATCCTCGGCAGCCGCACCGCGGCGACGCGCAGCCACTGGCTGCCCAGCGGCGCGGCGGGGCGGCCGACCACGCCGTCGGCGGCATGCGACAGCGAGTCCTCGGCGTCGAGCCACAGCTCCTCGCTCCAGGGCAGCACGCCGAAGCTGCGCCGGCCGGTGAGCGCCTGCAGCTGGTCGAGCCCCGGCGCGAGCAGCTCCGGATCGCCGCGGAACTTGTTGATCACGAAGCCGGCCAGCAGCGCCTGGTCGGCCGGCGAGAGCAGGGCCAGCGTGCCGAACAGGTGCGCGAGCACCCCGCCGCGGTCGATGTCGCCCACCACCAGCACCGGCAGATCCGCGGCGCGCGCCAGGCCCATGTTCGCGATGTCGGTGCCGCGCAGGTTGATCTCGGTGGGCGAGCCGGCGCCCTCGCAGATCACCACGTCGTGCTCGGCGCGCAGCTGCGCCAGCGCCCCGGCGACGACCTCGCGCAGCGCCCCGGTGCGCCCGCGGTAGGACCTCGCCGACACCTCGCCGTCCACCCGCCCGAGCACCACCACCTGGGCCGAGCGGTCACTGCCGGGTTTGAGCAGCACGGGGTTGAGCCGCACCCCAGGCTCGATGCCGCAGGCCGCCGCCTGCAGCGCCTGCGCCCGGCCGATCTCACCGCCGTCGGGCGTGACCACCGAGTTGTTCGACATGTTCTGCGCCTTGAACGGCGCCACCGAGACACCGCGGCGGGCCAGCCAGCGGCACAGCCCGGCGACCAGCACGCTCTTGCCCGCGTCGGAGGTGGTGCCCGCGACGAGCAACGCCCCGCGCATCGGCTATCCCGGCGCCGGGGCAGGGTCGCCGGTCACGGCAGCGTCAGGATCTCGACGCCGTCGGCGGTCACCAGCAGGGTGTGCTCGAACTGCGCGGTCCGCTGCTTGTCCTTGGTGGTGACCGTCCACCCGTCGGACCAGATGTCGTAGTCGATGGTGCCCAGGGTGATCATCGGCTCGACGGTGAACGTCATGCCCGGCTCCAGGACGGTGCTCACCCCGGGCTCGTCGTAGTGCAGCACGACCAGTCCACTGTGGAACGAGCGGCCGATGCCGTGCCCGGTGAAGTCGCGCACCACGCCGTAGCCGAAGCGCTTGGCGTAGGACTCGATGACCCGGCCCACCACGTTGAGCTGACGGCCCGGACGGACCGCCCTGATGCCGCGCATCGTGGCCTCGTGGGTGCGCTCGACGAGCAGCCGGTCCTCCTCGGAGACGTTCCCGGCGAGGAAGGTGGCGTTGGTGTCGCCGTGCACGCCGCCGATGTAGGCGGTGACGTCGATGTTGACGATGTCGCCGTCCTCGATCACGGTCGAGTCCGGGATGCCGTGGCAGATCACCTCGTTCAGCGAGGTGCAGCACGACTTCGGGAAGCCGCGGTAGCCCAGCGTCGAGGGATAGGCGTGGTGGTCGAGCAGGAACTCGTGCACCACCCGGTCGACCTCGTCGGTGGTGACACCGGGCGCGACCGCCTTGCCACCCGCCGCGAGCGCCTGCGCGGCGATCCGGGAGGCCACCCGCATCCCCTCGATCACCTCGGGGGTCTGCGTCCACGAATCGGTGTTCGGCGTGGGCGCCTGCTTCCCGACGTACTCCGGGCGCGGGATGTTCGCGGGAACGGAACGCAGCGGGCTCTGCTTGCCGGGGCGCAGCGGAGTTCTCACGGGCATGGACCCCACTCTATGCGGGAGTGCCACGGGACCGGCTGCGGCGATCCGCCAGGGTGGCCACGAGCGCGGCGACGGCCCGCCAGCCGAGCAGGAGCACGGCCAGCGAGATCGTCGTGACCAGCGCGAACGTGATCGGCAGCCGGTCGGTGAACGCGTAGCGCACGGCCAGTCCGACGATCACCGTCACCGGCCACACCACCAGCCCGGTCCGCAGCGCGAGCGGCGCGCGCCAGGCACGGGCCGGCACCCACCCGGCGGCCAGCCCGACGAGGAACGGTCCCGCCGTGGCCAGCACGCCGAGCACGGCGTCCGCCTCCGCGTGGGTGCGCCTGCCGATGGCGACGAAGACCAGCACGGCGAGCAGATCACCGGCCAGCGCGAGGGCCACCGCCGTCGCGGGCCGCACCGCCACGGCGCTCACGAGGGGTTCACCGTGGACAGGAAGCGCCCGGAGACCGCCAGCGCGGGACCCGACGTGCCGGCGTCCACCACCAGGGTCGCGAAGGCCAGATCGCCGCGATACCCGACGAACCAGCCGTGCGCGTCGGTGGGGTTGATCTCCGCGGTGCCCGTCTTGCCGTGCAGGTCGCCCGCGCCGAGCAGGGACTTCCCGGTGCCCTGGGTCACCACCTCGCGCATCATCACCCCCAGTGTGCCCGCCACCGCGGCGGGCACCGGCGCGCCCGGCGCGGTGGCCGTCTGCGTCGGCATCCCGCTGATCAGCGACGGGGTCGGCGCCTGCCCGCCGTGGGCGACGGTCGCCGCGGCCAGCGCCATGCCGAACGGGGTGGTCAGCACCTGCCCCTGGCCGAAACCGTCCTCGGCCCGCTGCACGACCGACGACGAGGGCGGCACCGAACCGGTGAGGGTCGTGATGCCGGGGATCCGGTAGTCCATCCCGATGCCCATCTGGTGGGCCGCCTCGGTGAGCTGGCCGGGCGAGAAGCCGGCGGCCAGCTGCGCGAAGGTGGTGTTGCAGGACCTCGCGAACGCGGTGCGCAGCGGCACCGTGCCCAGGTCGAACCGGTCCTCGTTCGGTATCACCCGGCCCTGGACCGTGGTGGTGCCGGGGCAGGCGACCGGCGAGTCCAGCGTCACCTTCCCGGACTGCAAGGCCGCGGCCGCGGTGACGATCTTGAAGGTGGAGCCGGGCGGGAAGCGTCCGGTCAGCGCGATCGGTCCCTGCGCGTCGGCGGCGGCGTTCTGCGCGACGGCCATGATCTGGCCGGTGGAGGGCTGGATCGCCACGATGGTCGCCGCGTTCGGAACGGTGTTCACCGCGTCCTCCGCGGCCGCCTGCGTGGCGCGGTCGACGGTGGTGGTGAGGGTCGGCACCGGCCGGGGCGGCTGGCCCGCGAGTTCGGCGACCTTGCCGCCCACCGCGTCCACCGTGACGATCTGCCAGCCCGCCGCCCCCGCGAGCTCGTTCTCGACGACGGTCCGCAGGCCGGGCACCAGCGGGGAGGCGAAGCCTCGGTCCGGTGCGAGCAGCCGTTGCTGGCTGGGGAAGGTGACGCCGGGCAGGTCGTAGATCCGGTCCCGCACCGACTGGTAGTCCTGCTCGCGCAGCACCGCGACCACGCTGGGCTGGCCCGGCGGGGTGGCGTTCGCCCCTTCGACGATCGACTGCTGGGTGATCTTCGGGTCGAACTGCGTCAGGGCACCGGCCAGCGTCCCCGCGACGCCTGCCAGGTCGCCCGCCTTGGCGCGGTTCAGCGCGACCGTGACCACGGTCTGGGCGGTGAGCAGCGGCGTCCCGGTGCGGTCGACCACCGGCGCGGGATCGGGCGGGACGGTCCGCAGTTCGAGATGCTGCTGCGCGGCGAGCGTCGGGTACAGCGCCGCCGGGCTCCACCGCACCGACCAGCCCTGGTCGTTGTCCGACGGCACCAGGTCCAGCTGCCCCTGGTAGCGCCACTGCCGCTGCCCGCCCAGGTCCCACCGCGCCGAGTAGGTCGCCGACGCGGTGTCGCCCCCGGACCGGACCTGGCCGAGGGTGAGCTCGACCCGCCGCGGTCTGAGCTCGCCGCGGACGTCCTTGATCAGCCGGGTCGCTTCGGCGGGCTGGTCGGTGAGCCGGCCGGCGGCCGTGACGTCGCCGCCGGCGAGCGCGGCCAGGAAGGCGTCGGCGGCATCCTTGGGGTCGGAGCCGAACAGCCCGCACCCGGCCAGCGGGAGCATGGTCAGCAGGACCAGCAGCAGCAGTCGCAGGCGCACGGGCGCGAGTATGCCGGTCCGCACCGACGCGCGGCGCAGCAGCGCGGATTCAGCGGGTCAGAACAGGACCGTGGCGAACGAGCCGACCTGGGTGAAGCCGACCCGGTGGTAGACGGCGCGGGCCGGCGCGTTGTAGGCGTTCACGTAGAGGCTGGCGGTCCGGCCCATCCGCTGCAGCCGCTCCACCACGGCGGCCGTCCCCGCGGTACCGAGGCCCTTGCCCCGATGCTCCGGGTGCACCCACACGCCCTGGATCTGGCCCACCGCGGCGGACATCGCGCCGATCTCGGCCTTGAACACCACCTCGGTGCCCTCGAACCGGGCGAACGCCCGGCCCGCCCCGATGAGCTCGGCGACCCGGGCGCGGTAGCTCGCCCCGCCGTCCGGCAGCCGCGGGTCGACGCCGACCTCCTCGGTGAACATGGCCACCGCGGCGGGCAGGTAACGGTCCAGCTCGTCCGGGCGGACCGGACGGACCAGCGGGTCGGCGGGTGCCGCGCAGGGGCCGGT